>JANYGO010000385.1 GCA_025362325.1 Cyanobacteriota bacterium
GCTCAAAGCCCATCCCACAATTCTTTTCTTGTGGGATGGGCTTTGAGCATCGTCCTAAAAATTGATTAAAATAACTTTTAGAAGTCAAGTCTATTGAAATAAATCTAATCACAAAAAGCATCATTATATGTCAGCAAATTATCCCAGAGAATTAGTCGGTTACGGGCAAAATCCTCCCAATCCTCAATGGCCCGATCGATCGCGCATAGCGCTGCAATTTGTGATTAATTACGAAGAAGGTGGAGAAACCTGCATCCTGCACGGCGACGGATCTTCGGAAACATTCCTGTCAGAAATTGTCGGGGCCGAGCCCCTATCGGGACTGCGCCACATGAATATGGAATCCTGTTATGAATACGGCAGTCGGGCGGGTTTGTGGCGGCTGCACAGGATGTTTACTTCTAGGAACATACCGGTGACTGTTTACGGCGTGGCGATGGCATTAGAAAGGCATCCCGAAGCAGTTGCAGCGATGTTGGAGGCTGATTGGGAAATTGCCAGCCACGGCTACCGCTGGATCGATTATAAGTATTTTGGGGAAGAGGCGGAACGGGAGCATTTGCACAGGGCGATCGCCCTTCACACCCAAATTACCGGCAGCCGTCCCCTCGGCTGGTATACGGGGCGCACAAGTGCCCACACCCGCAAGCTAGTAGTCGAAGAAGGTGGTTTTCTCTACGATGCGGACAGCTACGCGGATGATTTGCCTTACTGGGTGTACGAGTGCGACAGGCCCCACTTGGTAATTCCTTATACCCTCGACAATAACGATATGCGGTTTGCTACGAGTCAGGGGTTTAACTCTGGCGATCAGTTTTTTGCTTACCTGCGCGATGCTTTTGATGTGCTCTACGCCGAGGGCGAGACTGCACCGAAGATGATGAGTGTGGGGCTGCATTGTCGTTTGGCGGGGAGGCCGGGGCGGGCGGCGGCCTTAGCGCGTTTTTTGGATTACGTGCAGCAGCATGAGAGGGTGTGGGTGTGCCGCCGCATTGATATTGCCCGACACTGGCACGAATATCACAAACCGATGGTTTCTAAGAAGGACTGAAGTTTTTACTACGAAAGAATGAGATGTATTAAAATTTACAAAGTAACTGTCCGGTTTCTCAATTATTGATGAGATAATAGAAAAAAAGTCAGAGTAAGAAAGCAAGGCTGGAGAACGCATACCCGGTTGAATTATCAGGGAAAATCCGGTAGTCACTCAGATTGACTTGTTATTTGCTTTGCTAAATTTTAATACTGTACCTGCTTTTTTTGATTGTTTCCTATTCAACGACACACCAACGTCGTGAGGTTTCATTATGAAAAAAAATGTCTGGATTCTCAGTAGTTTAGTAATTTCTGTTGCCACTAGCACTTTGACGGCTAGTGCTGATAACTTTCGCAATGACATTACTGGCGTAAAAAATGCTCCTAATGCCACACCTTGGGGTGGGTGGTCTAACGCAGTTTATTGCCCTAGAGGTACCTACGTTGGTGGGTATTCGATGAGGGTTGAAGGAAATCAAGGTGGGGGCGATGATACTGCACTCAATGCAGTTGCTTTGTATTGTTACGATCGTGGTGGAAACATGGTTCAGCGAATTGTGCCACATCCGGGTAATTGGGGAACTTGGGGCGAAGGAGCTAATTGTGCGAAAGGGAGTTATGCAAAGGCATTTAAACTGAAAGTAGAACCTCAACAAGGTGGTGGTGATGATACAGGAGCAAATTCTGTAGTTTTTAGCTGTAGTAATGGGGCTGTAATTGAAGCATCTAATGGAGGTCAATGGGGAAATTGGACAAATTGGTTAACAGGCCCACCAAATTCGGCAATTTGTGGTGTCCGAGCGAAAGTTGAACCTCCCCAAGGAAGTGGAGATGATACTGCTTTGAATGATTTAGAGTTTACTTGGTGTCAATTAGAGGTTGTAGTACAGCCTACGACACGGCCTACGCCACAGCCTACGCCAAGCCCAAGTAGTACCCGCCTGTTTGAAAATCCTCGCGGTGCAAATGGTGTCCCGATTGATGTAACGAGAAAAGGTGCAAATGGGCTAGATCCTAACGCACGCCAGATGGGGGCTAATACATTTTGTCAGTTGAACGGATATAAAAACGCTGTGAACTTCCAATTTGCAAGTGGGAGCAACACCGGCACGGTTCAATTTGATACAAGCACTGGAGGCTGGACATACTGCGCGAGTTGTGGGATGTATTTGACAACGGTAACTTGTCAGTAGAAAGCTGGCGAAATTAACGCTTCTGGGGCAAGGAAGAGCCTCCATTTTCGGATGCGAGGCTCGTCGGACTCTGGACATGGGTTCCCAGGCACTTAACCTGGGAAACAGTTAAAAAGCCCGAACATCGAACCTTTTTCGGACTGAAGTCCTTACTGCGAACCTGCTTTGTAAGCGGCCCACCCACCGCGATCGGAAATATCTTCCCATTGGTATTTCTCCACTAACTCGCGCGGGTACAGGAAAGCGGTTAATACTTCCCCGTCTTCGAGAATCACATGGGATGGATACATATGTGGGGGCTCCCCGGCTGCAAGCTTTTCAAAGTCTTCTGGAGTTAGTTCGTACACTTCTCCCGGAATTGATGCGCCTCCGCTAGCCACTTCGTAAATTGCAGGATGCCAGCCGTTTTCTGCGGAGTGCAAGCGGTAAATCCCACGCGTTTTGGCTTCTCTGATGAACTTGGCATCTCCGAGGTTTTTGTTGTCAGGCTGGCGGCGAAGGGCGGAACCGCAAATACAGCACCTCCGGATGTTATGAGGTACAATAGAATTGACTAAAAATAATATACCAATGAAAGCATACTCAGTAGATTTGCGAGCCTTTCATAGTAGCAGCCCATCTCGATCAGAAGCTGTCGATCAGAAAAACAGCAGA
>JANYGO010000119.1 GCA_025362325.1 Cyanobacteriota bacterium
TCGGGTTAAGTGCCGGCTGATAAACTTTCAAGACATTAGCAGAAACTGCAACGGGATCGGAGAGCAAACCTTCGCCGACACTCGGATCGTCGTAGCGAATTTGCAATTGCCCGATCGCCTGTGTACCTTCGGGTAACTGTCCAATATAAATATTAGCCAAAACTACTCGTTCTACATCTTTCATTAAATCTCCCAAACGTACCATAAAGCGATCGCCTTCTTGCTGCACCGGTAACTCGATCGTATCAGGAGCAACTTGGGCGATCGGTTTGAGTTCGGCTAACCGCACTTTTGGCATCAGCGAAAATAGCAAATAAGCATTAGTCAAACCTACACCTTGGATGCGAGTAAACAACTTGCCAAACTCATCAACCGCATCTTCAGGACGCTGAATGTGAGCCAGAGCACCGCCGCCGGCATCAGCAATCTTTTCCAAAATATCCTGGTTCCAGTTATCGCCAAATCCCAGAGAATTTAAAGTCATGTTGTAGTCGGCCGCCAGTTTCGCCAACTTCAAACAGCGGTTGTTGTCGCCGTGTTCGTTTTCGCCGTCAGTCAGCAGAAACGCCTGAGATATCGCCTCTTTTTTGCCTTTGCCCAACTCTTCAATCCCTAACTTAATGCCCTCATCAATTGCTGTGCCGCCGGCCGGACGCAATTGCTCAATTTGCCGTTTAATGCTAGCGGGGTCTCCGACAATTTGATTGGGGACGAGGACTTTGGCTTTGTGGTCGAAAGCTACCGCGCAAAAGCGATCCCCAGGCTTCAGGCGATCGAGCAACCGTCCGGCGGCTTGTTTGACGGTTTCCAAGGGGCGCCCGCCCATTGAGCCGCTGTGGTCGAGAATCAGGCATAGGTTTAAGGGTACGCTGGAGTCGATCGAGCTTGCCGTCGCAGACACCGAAATCGCTAGCTGGCGCTGCGTCGAGGGCGCGGCAGCATCAAGGTTAGGGTCGTTTAAAACCGGGAGCAAACTAACTTTCATGCGGGATACCTAAAGATTGCGTTACTATTTCTTTAAGAATAACTCCATGAGTTCAGGCAACATTTCGGTTGTCAACAACCCAATTCTGTCGGGGAAAGGCACAAACTCTGCCCTGCTTTCCTCGTGCCACCAAGCTGAGTACAGCTATGGTGGGTGTCCCCAGGCAAGAACAAACATGAACACACCCATTAAAGCCGTGCAATCGCAATATTACGGGGAGGGCAACTCTCGGACTCCCCCTCCCGATTTACCTTCCCTGTTGCTGAAGGAGCGGATCGTTTATCTGGGTATGCCTCTGGTGCCTGCGGTAACAGAACTAATTATTGCTGAACTGCTGTTCTTGCAGTACGAAGACCCGGATAAGCCGATCAAAATCTATATCAACTCGACCGGCACTTCTGGTTACAGCGGCGAACCCGTGGGCTTTGAAACGGAAGCCTTCGCTATCTGCGACACGATTAGGTACATTAAGCCGCCTGTCCATACTATTTGCCTCGGTTCGGCAATGGGCATGGCTGCGATGCTGTTAGCGGCTGGTACAAAGGGCTTTCGGGCGAGTTTACCCCACGCTTCGATTGTGTTGCACCAACCCAAGGCTTACACGCGGGGTCAAGCCAGTGACATTCAAATTCGGGCTAAGGAAGTGCTGGCAAATAAGGCGACGATGCTCGATATTTTTGCCAACTGTACGGGTCAGCCGATCGACAAGATTACTAAAGATATGGATCGGTTGCTGTACCTGACGCCCTATGAAGCTAAAGAATACGGTTTGATCGATCGCGTTCTGGAAAGTTCGGAAGAATTGGCGAAACCGTTGGCTGCTGGAGTCATCTAATTAGCGAATGGGGCATTGGGAATGGGGCATTGGGCATGGGGCATTGCGAATTGCGAATTGCGAATTGGACATGAGTAGTAATTAAGGGTTAATGGCTAGTAGTTTCTACCCTGATTAGTTATTCAAAAGTCTGTTAATAATTCCCAATTACTAATTACCAATTTCCGATGCCCGATTCCCTCTTTGCCCAATACCCGATTCCCTCTTTGCCCAATGCCCGATGCCTGATGCCCGATGCCCAATGCCCAATGCTTTTCGGCCCAATGCCCGATTACCAATTACCAACCAAACGGAGTTCCGAATTATGCCTATAGGTGAGCCAAGAGTTCCCTACAAAATGCCGGGGGGTTATGATACGCAGTGGATTAATATCTACGATCGCCTTTACCGGGAACGGATTATATTCTTGGGCCAAGACATTGACGATGAAATTGCCAATCAAATCATCGCTGTGATGCTCTATCTCGATTCGGAAGATTCGGGTAAGGATATCATTTTGTACATCAATTCCCCAGGCGGAATGGTGTCGGCAGGGATGGCTATTTTTGATACCATGCAGCACATTAAATCGGATGTGGTGACGATTTGTGTGGGCTTGGCTGCTTCGATGGGTTCTTTCCTGCTAGCTGCTGGTGCTAAAGGCAAACGGTTAGCTTTGCCTCACTCGCGAATTATGATTCACCAACCTTCTGGGGGCGCGCGGGGACAAGCAACGGATATTCAGATTGAGGCGAAAGAGATTCTGCGACTGCGCCACCAACTCAATGGTATCTACGCTAGCAATACCGGAAAGCCGATCGAGAAAATTGAAAAGGACATGGATCGCGACTATTTCATGTCCGCTGAGGAAGCCAAGGAATACGGCTTGATTGACAGAGTGGTCGAAGATCGTCCGTAAGTGATTTTTATAGCGAAAGTAGTGCGGGCAACCCTCGCACTACAACCTAGTTTGCAGTATATTTTGGCAGAATCTTTACATTTAAGGATTCTGCCATATTTAATGGTATTATTAACGCTCATTCATTGTAAATGGATATTGCAGATTATTACCGACAGTTAGGACTCAGGTCTGGTGCGAGTTTATCGCAAGTTAAGGCCTCTTATCGGCAGTTAGCCAGACAGTATCACCCCGATGTGAATCCGGGAAACGAACAGGCTAAGAATAAGTTTATTGCTATTACTGAGGCTTATAAGTTCCTGTTGAACACTGCCCGCCCGGATGTTGCGGAGTCGAAAGTTGATAATTCGACTGTGCCACCTACTTCGACACCGCCAGCGGAGGCGGTGAAAGCTCAACCACAGGCAGTTAAGGTGACTCGGAAACAGCAACCGACTCAAGATAGCCACGATCTGTCGGGGGCGGAAAAAAAGTTAAAGCAAGATGCTTATTTTGAACTGCAACAGTTGCTGAAATATCAGAGGTTCCCGCGGGCGATCGCCCTAATTGAGGGTTTGGCGCAGCGGGTGCCCGAAGATCAGGAGGTGCGTCAGTGGCAGGCGATCGCC
>JANYGO010000396.1 GCA_025362325.1 Cyanobacteriota bacterium
TAGATTATTTGAATCCATTGAAAAACTAGAATCACTGTTAAATAAACTTTTAAATGAAGGAGGATTAATTATGAAATGGAACCGAAAAATAAAAAATAAAGGGAACTTAGTTAATGCAGTTTAGATGTTGAACAGCTTAATGCAGGCGGTTGAACATGACTAAACCCATTGTCAGCTACCGTCGCATCGACCAACTCAAGGCGATCGCTTTTTCGTGCGGGTTCACAAATGAGGATGCTAGACAGTTCGGCAAGCTTTCAAAAACTACTACGTGGGAAGCGCTGCTTGAACTGTACCTTGTTAACAGTGAGACACTAGACAGCTTGCTAGACAAATCACTAGACAGTGTAGACGGTTCTGTAGACGCTGTTGTAGACACGACACCTGACTTGCTTCGTGTAGACGGTTCTGTAGACAGTGTAGACACTCTTGACTGGACTAACGACGGTTCATTCCCTGTCTGCGAATTTACGCGCCAGAATTCCACCTTTTTAAACTGGGTTGATTTTGGGCAACTCATCGCACTTGTACTCGCATCGGCGGGAGTCTTTGTGCTGGCAATGTCCATGTGGCGACAAATCAATCCCCTGAATTTATTCCCCTCCCCAGTTCGCATCAACATTCAAATAGGAACAAAATTATGAGCTTACAACTGCGACTATTCGGCGGCGGTCAGTCCGACGCTGGTAAACTTTCGGCTAGCAACGACGGCGGACACGCGATCGACAAATCTAAGGTATTGACCGCTACTGGCCCCGGTGTCATCACTCCCACAAATCCCGGTAACTTCGGGTCTATCCGCTCTGTCCCTGTGATTACCGAGCCTCGCTATGCCGATAAAGAGGAAGCAAAGGCAATGAAGAACCTTGCAACTGAGAAAGAGAAGGGAGCTAAATACTCAAAGCAACTTTATGAGGCTGCGGGGCAAATTGAAGTAGCAGATGCGAAAGTACATAAAAGCCACCGCAAGTACGAGGGAGCGGTAGCCACGAACGAGCTCAAAAAAGTGAGAGCTAACGCTGGACTGGCAAAGCACTTGCACGGACTGAGACCGGGTTATGCCCGCTTGGGGCTGGGTATTGATAAGGCTGACAGCGATGCCCGCACTCGCATTGACGCCATTAAAGCCAAATTGACTGGGGGCAACGGCTAATGAAAGCGATGTATCTGGTTAACTATTTTGTTGCCGGGTGCATCGCTTCCTCCCTTCTGGGGTGGATAGCGAGTTTGCATCCGATGGCAACAAAAGCGATCACTTTTTTACTAGCAGCAATCGCAATCGCTTGGGTAGTGTGCTGGCTGTTGGACTACTCTCTCAGCCAACTCCTGAAAATCTCAGTCAGCCAATTGCAGGCACTTTTGGTCAGCGGTTTGGCTGTGTTGCTGATAGGTTTGGGGGTGTTTGTATGCACCTAAAAATGTTTGTTTTGAGCGCGTCAGCAGTGGCGCTGTGGCTAGCTCCTTTGAGCGCACTTGACAAAAAAGTAAGCTGGCACAAAACAATCCAGGGTGTGAGTTTGTGTGCGGGAATTGCCTGTGCTGTGAAGGCTGGTAGTATTGCTTACAAACTCTCTGAGTCAGCCAAAATCGAGGTGATTAAAGAGCGGGCTATTACGGCTGATGTAATTGATGAAATCTCAACATCAACTTACGTTTCGCAGCAACAAAGGCAGCAGGAAGCGGAACTTATGCTGGCTTCCTCTGGGCTTGACGTGGAAGCTGAACGTAAATCGCTGGAAGCTATGTATGAAAACGATTTACAGAATAGCGCTTCCACTTCCGATAACCCAGATTACCTAGTTTACTTGGAAGTTTGTAAGTCAATGTCAGCGGGTAAGTCGGTGACTTGGATTGTTGAGAATGTCCTCAAAATGGGAGGGCGCAAATTTACAGAGGGCAAGGTAAAATTAGAGTCAATTTTGAAACAGTTTGAGGGGAAACTCAATGAGTGAATCACTACAACTAGGAAACTTCCGAGTGATAGGAACTAAAACAGAAATTACAAACACCTTGGCATTTTTAAGAACTAAGGGTTGCGTGTGGAATAGCAAGGAAAAATATCATGCTCAACGGGGTGACGCAAATAAGTTTGCCTATTACCTAAATAACGTAAGAACATCGCTTGTAATAACATCCGCACCCACAGCACCCAATCCCAACGAACCACAGCCGAAGCCCTATGACGCGGTACTCGGTGGCAAGAGGCGATCGAACCAAACTTGAGGTAAAATTCAAGACAAGTAAAACAGTCCTAGCCCCGCAAGGGTGGCCCTAAAAACAAGGGTGCTTTAGGTTATCTGTTAAGACCAAATAGGCAATTGGTGGAGTCCCAGGCTGTGGCGACGCAGCTTAATCTATAGGCGACTCTCGGCCGTTTAGACCGAGAAAAAACTTTGGAATCAGAAAGAGTAGGCGCAAGATGTTCGGCTTGAGTGGGTTTTTGAAATATCCTTAAGCAAATTTCTGCGGGAATCTTTCCAAAGTAGAGTCATGCGGGAGGGCGGATCTAAGCAGAGTCCGGGAAACTGGCAGCTACGCGGGCTGCGCGTACCAAGGATGCAACACACCAATTTACAAACCCTAAGCTGAAGAACCCATTGGTACGGGGAAACTGGCTTTTTTCACCATGCTTTTTTTGGTGAACAAGAGCTAGGTTCCAAATTTTAGCTATATCTCAAAACCCACAAACACCAAAAAACCGCTGCTCTTCATCAATTGGAACCTGATATTGCAACGGCTTTTTGGAATCTATAAACGTTCAACCTGTCCAAAGGACGGGCTAAATCCATGTATTCAAATGATACATCAAAATCTGCATTTCCAAAATTTAATGCTTTCATCCGCAAGCACCTGACTGAGTGGGTTGAAGGCTCAGCCGTATCAGAAGCGATCGCATCCCTCAACATCGAATCTCTAACCGTCAAAGAATTCAACGAGCGCATCCGTCCAAAAGAACCCATTAAAACGGGGGGCTGGTGGTGTCGAGGTGTTCAGTGGAAAACTGGCGAGCAGGCTAGCAACTGGTACGGACAAGGCAAGCCAGACAAGCCCCATCAGCCAGAAGGTTCCAAACCACGCAAATACCTCACAGGCACCGGCATGGAACCCGATGCAATCTTCCTCGCTATGCCCGATAGAGAGTATTGGGCAAAAGTTCACGCGGACAAGTCCATCCCCCGCCATTGGACAGAGGGAACCAAGAAAGCCGGGGCTGGGCTGAGCGTCGAGCTTGCAACCATTGCCCTAACAGGCGTGTGGAACTGGGGCAAAGACGGGGAACTGGCAACCTTTGTGAAGCAGTGGGTACAGCCCGACACCATCCACTACATAGACTTTGACTCGGACTACGCGGCCAACCCATCTTGCCGTGCAGCTATTTTGAAGTTTGGCCGCTTGCTGGAACAGAAGGGCTGCGAGGTATACGTCACGGTTTGGAACACCAAGTTTAAAGGGATGGATGATTTCATCAAAGCTAACGGTGGCGACGCATTCAAAGAGGCTGTAGCGATCGCGTTAACCCTAAACAAATGGGATAAACAGCTTAAGAAAAGCGATCACAAAAATGACTCTTCAAACCCTAATATTTCTTTAACTCCTCACCCGCGTACGCGAGAAGAAGTAGTATGCCAGAAGTATGACAGTAGTAAAAATGACTACATCCCAGACACTGCACCGACTCCAGAGCAAAACTACGTGCAGAAAGCTGTGGATGCGCTGTACTCTGACACGCCCTGGGTATCCATAGCGGGGCAGCTTTTTGAATTCACCGAAACTCATTACGAATTGCGCTCGGAAGCTAACGAGAAGCGGCGTATTCTTGACTGGCTAAACACTTACTCTGAATTTGTAAAAGGGAAGTACCGCTGCAATCGGGCTAACTCTGCCAGCGTCAACGAGGTCTACAGCTATATGGTCTTAGCTGTGGCCGTAGACCCCAACACCATCAATCCTGATGGGTTGAACTCTTCTAAGGGGATAGTAAAAATCAATCCTGATGGCTCTCACTCACTTGTGCCACACGACCCTAACCATGTCTATACCTATGTTGGCTGCACGTATGACCCTGACATTGACCCGACAGATTGCGATCGCCTTTTAGAATGCTTGGAACCGTCGGAGCGCGAGATACAGCAGATTCCATGTATGTGTGGTACACTAAATTCAGTATATCAGCATAAAAAATGAAAGCTTATTCGATCGAGTTTCGTGAAAAAATAGTTAAAACCTATGAACAAGGTGATACATCAATCAGGAAAGTAGCCCA
>JANYGO010000025.1 GCA_025362325.1 Cyanobacteriota bacterium
GCACCCAGGCGATCGCCCAAAGCTTTTTCCGCAGTTTTCTGCATATCTAAATCTAAAGTTAGCTGCACGGATTTACCGGGAATAGGCTCTTTTACACCTAAATCCTGGATTTCCTCGCCCTTAGCATTCACCTCGATCAAACGGTTTCCCCAAACGCCTTCTAAAGTGGGATTAACTAATTTTTCAACTCCCATCTGACCGACGATCATGCCCATCGGATATGCAGGATTAGCTTTTAATTGATCTAAACTAGCTTCGCCGACGTATCCCAAAAGGTGGGCGGCTAATTGCTGGTTGGGATTGTCTCGGCTCGATTCAGCGCGAATTTCAACTCCCCGCAAAGTATTAGCTTGTTCTCCCAAGGCGACGAAAGTACCGACATCGATATCTTTACTAATTCGCACTGGTAGGGCTGATTTGTAGCCAGCTCCATCGATTTTTTTGAGAATTTCGGCTGCGGGAAGTTTGACGATCGGGCCGAGTGTAGCGGCGACTTCTTCCCAGTCTTTAGTCGATCGCTCTTTTGGCCACAAATACACCGATCGCGAGACGCGGTTGGCTGCAAAAATTTTGCCGTTGCGATCTAAAATTTGACCGCGAGTCGCGGCGACTGAAACAGGGCGAATGCGGTTATTTTCCGCCCGCTGTCGGTTGTAGGCTCCCTGTACCAGTTGCAGTTCGGCTAGACGAAAGATCGGCATCGCCACCATGGTAGTGACTATCATCATAAAAATCATCACTTGGAGCGATCGGCTGCGTTGCTGTGCAGGATTGTCCGAGGTATTTTTGTTTAATCGGACTTTAGAGTTAAAAGAAAAATCGCTAGCCATATTAATTAATCTGCTCTTTTATGCAATTAACAGGCAGATCTAATTCCCATCCGGATTATTTAGGGGAGGATACAGCCATCATAACTTCTAACTCTTTAGTGACAGACATAAATTCTGTCGGTTGGTAGAGGAATCAGCCGGATTGTTTGATTAAGCTCATATTAAATATCAGGTTTTTGTGACAATTCAACAGTTAAGGAGGTACAGGCGCTGTGGAACCGATCGATTTTTTGATTGCTTGGCTGGTGACGGGCAGCAGCTTGCTGCTAATTTCTCAACTGCCGATCGGCGTAGAAATTGACAGCACACCGAAAGCCGTAATTTCCGCTGCGGTTTTGGGAATTTTGAATGTTTTAATTTTGCCAATTCTGAAAGCAGTTTTTTTAGTGCCGAACTTGCTGACGCTGGGATTGCTTTCCGGCGCGTTTGCTTTTGTGATGAACGTGATTGTTTTTGCCTCTGCTGCGAAGTTAGTTGACGGATTTCGCTTGCGGATGGGACTTTGGAGCGCGGTATTGGGGGCGATCGCCTTGGCAGCAGTTAGCAGTTTTATCGACGGTGCGCTGATTTAGCAACTCCCGCTAAGAAAGGGCGATTAAAATCGCCCGATATTTCCCACCCTTGCCTTGCGGGTTTCGTTTGTCTAAAAGCAATTTCAATCGCCGAATATTTCTCCTCCCATCTTCCTTCTCCCTTGTCCCATCTTCCTTCTTCCTTCTTCCTTCTTCCTTCTTCCTTCTTACTTGTCAATCACCGACTTATAGGCTGTCACCTTAATATCAATTCCAGTGATATCTGTACCGACAACTACAGCCGCCGCTCCTAAATCCAATGCTTTTTTGGCCATGGATGGCCCAGCAATTCCGCCTTCGCAGATAACTGGAATCTCTAGCTTTTCTACCATTTGGGCGAGCAAATCAAATCCGGGCGGCGAGAATTTATCCGTTTGGGGAGTGTAGCCAAAAAGAGTAGTTGCTACAGTATCTGCACCAGCTTTCGCCGCCGCGATCGCAGCTTCTATGGTATCTACATCTGCCATGACTAATTTCCCCAATTCGCTGTGAATTCGCGCGATTAAGGTTTTTAAGTCTTCGCCAGCAGGACGGTTTCGCAAAGTAGCGTCAACGGCGATAATATCTGCTCCTGCAAGTGCGATCGCCCGCGCGTCTTCAAACCGAGGAGTAATGTAAATCTCGCATCCCGGCAATTGCTGCTTCCAAATCCCAATTATGGGAGCGGATAGTTGTTTTCGCACCGCCACAATGTGAGCCGGAGTGTCAATCCGCACCCCCGAGGCTCCTCGATTGACGGCGGTGCGAGCCATTGCCGCAATCACGATCGGATCGTGCAGCGGCGAATCAGCAGGTGCTTGACAAGAAACAATTAATCCTGTAGGAATTTGACAGTTAATCATGGGGAATTAGGAATTGGTAATTGGGCATGGGGCATCGGGCATCGGGCATGGGGCATCGGGCATGGGGCATGGGGCATCGGGCATGGGGCATCGGGCATCGGGCATCGGGCATCGGGCATTTTTGTAATTTATTCCCTGTGCCCTATTGAACTCAAATAAGCGTTAAGTTTTGGTAGTAATTTATCGACAATTGGTTTAAATTTGCTTACTTCTTCGCTTGTGATAAGTTGTCTAGCATAGGCTAATCTTAACCAGTTTACTGTTTCGTACAAAGAGCCTCTCGCAATTTTTACAAAACGCCGATTATCTTGGTCATTATAACGACCTCTTCCTTCAGCAATATTAGCACAGACACTATCAGCAGACCGAACGATCTGTTTGCCCATCGTATCTTTTGTGAAATAATCCCATTTTTTAACAATCTCCCAAATCTGATTCGCCAAACTTTCCGCCAACTTATAAACCTCTAATTCCTCAAAATCAGGTCTTCCCATAATTACCTTAAAAACTAAATTATATTAAATGCCCAAAGCCCAATGCCCAATGCCCTGTTTGCCCAATTACCCATTACTCAATGCCCATGACCTGTTTGGCCAATGCCCCATGACCTGTTTGGCCCATGCCCAATGCCCCATGACCTGTTTGGCCCATGCCCAATTCCCAATTATCCATTACCAATCCCGACCATTAAAGAAAGAATTTTGTCAAGTAATTGCTGAGGGTGAATCGGTTTAGCCAAACAATCGTTAGCTCCCGCCGTCACGAAAGATATTTCATCGGCGGGAATTTCATGAGCACTTAACGCCAGAATTTTGAGGTTTTTTGTAGCTGGTTTTTGGCGCAGTTGTTGAATTATTTCGCAGCCATTCATCCCCGGCAAACGCATATCGACAATCACAGCATTGGGCTGCAAAAGTTCAATTTGTTCTACCGCCGCCGAACCTTCAATCATCCACACAACTTGCAGTCCTGCTGCTGTCAGGATATCGCAAATCAGCATGGCAGTTTCTTCATCTTCTTCGACGAGGACGAGGCTGCCCCGCAAGGAGGAAGAGTGCAGCGGTAAAGATGAATTTGATTTTTCATATTTGAATTTTGTGGATTCATCTTTGGTTTTAGTTTGGATGGGTATGAAAACAGTAAAAGTTGATCCGACATCAACTGTAGAGTTGACTTCGATCGCGCCGCCGTGAAGTTCTACTAACTGTTTAGTTAAAGCCAATCCCAGACCGGTGCCGCCGTATTCGCGGCAGTAGGGGGAATCTAACTGCTGGAATTTTTGAAACAAGAGCGATCGCTGATCTTCGGGAATGCCAATGCCGGTATCTTTGATTTGAAACACAGCGGTGCTACCTGCGGGTGCAGTACCCGGCTGCCGCACTGCCGGCTTTCGATTTTGATCTTCTGTTACCCAAACTCGCAGGATGACTCGCCCGCCTTCGGGAGTGAATTTGATCGCATTTCCTAACAGATTGAAGAGGATTTGTCTCAGGCGGCGCGGATCGGCGATAAAGCGATCGCACTCTTGGTTAATTCGCTGTTCTTGCATTAGTTCCACGCCTTTAGCCACCGCTTTTTCTTTGAGGGCGTGCAGGCTCTGGGAAACTAATTTAGAAAGTGAAAATTCACTGATTTTCAATACTGCTTTTCCCGCTTCTACTTGCGATAAATCTAAAATATCGTTAATTAATTCTAATAAGTGGTCGCCGCTGTCTCGGATTGTTTGCAGGTACTGCCGCTGTTTTTGTATCGGCACTTCTTTGGTGCCAACTTTGCCGTAAGACCACCGCAGCAGCGTGTCGGAAATGCCGATGACGCAGGTGAGGGGAGTGCGCAATTCGTGGCTCATAGCTGCCAAGAATTCGCTCTTGGCGAGGCTGGCGGACTGGGCGGCGGCCAGTGCATCGCGCAGTTCTCGGGTGCGTTCTATGACGCGCTGTTCTGAGGTACACTTTTGTTGTTGAACTTCTGCATAAAGTTCGGCTTGGTAAATGGCGATCGCCAAATGTTCTGCTATTTGCCGCAAAAATGTGATTTTGGTTTCTTCCCACTCCCGCACAGTACACTGGTGGGCAATTAGCAGCCCCCACAATTCGTCTTGAACTACGATCGGCACTAGCAACTTAGCCCGCACCTTCGCCCGCCGCATCAACTCTAAAAAACAAGGGTGCGAAGAGTAAGTTGTTTCCACATCCGTAACGCACAAAGCCAAACCTTTGCGATATTTTTCTCTGTCGATGACTCCACCGGGAAAACACTGGGCGCCTTCACTAAAATTCAGTACAGACGAGATAGCATCGCTGGCTAAAGCTTCGTAGGTGACGCGACCTAAATACAAGTAAGAACCGGATTTTTCTTTAACTTCGCCAGACCCAGAAACCTCCGCAGGTATTTCTTTACCTAACTCGCCCTTGTGCGGCGCTGGCACTTTTTCAAATTGATAAATTAACAGGCGATCGACATCCAAAAAATCTCGCACTCTCGAAACTGCTTTTGACAAAATTACAGGCAATTCCAAACTCTGGCGGATTTGAGTTGTCACCTGATTTAAAAGTCGCTCTTGTTGGAGCTGTTGCTGCAAAGCATCTTCCGCTGGCTGACAAAATGGAATGCAGGAACTGGGAATTTGTGCGGGATTTGCTGTTTCGGGAATTTTGATATGTAGCTGTTCGGAAGCTATGAGGTTTGGGACGGAACTTTCTGCAATTTCTGTTTGGGCCTGTAGGGGTTGATGACTGTTTTTGCTGGCACCTTCCGCGAGAATATCCAGCAAATTTAGGGTGAATTCGCTTTGCAGAACGGCCGAGTTGGGCTGTAGATTTTTAATTGCTTGTTTGAGGGCGCGAATGTCAATTTGTCGCGAGGCTGCGGGCGTTATTTCTGCGAGTTTGTCTGCGAGGGGAGAGAGGAAATTGGCGATCGCCCCGGGATCGAAAGTCAACTCCACGTTTAATTGCGAATTGAGATGTTTTTCGCTGTGTTTGCGTCCATTTGTTGCTGCCTCATCTAATAGTTTGCCCCGCAGCAGCGCGCTAAACCGATCTGATAGCACTGCTGCAAACCTTTGGGACGAGTTTGGCCCGCGATTTTCAGCATCCGCGAGATCGTCGTCGGCGAGCCAAATCGCCCCGGGGAGTTCAGCCATTTGCTTTAACAACTGGTAAGCAGCCTCAAAGGTTGCGATCGGCAAAGTCCGATTTAAGGTTTTTGGTTTCAATCTAGGTATTTTCCCGGTTGTTTGCAAGAACAAAATTTGAATGCCCCTGTTTGGGGGACAGAACCCGGGGCGCTGCGGGGGCGAGCTCTCCAAGAAACTTGAGATGAAAGTAGTCACAAGGCAAGCTGTCGTCAGGCCCAGGAGCCCGAGAGCTGATTTCTCCCTATAGTTGTGATTACTTTAAACAATCTTATTCCAGTATAATATCAATATATAATTTGTTAACTTCTACTTAACACTATCCGGGTAAATGAGCAATCCAACTCAACTCACCCCCGATTTCACGATCGGACATCTAGCGTGTCACCACTTCCAAGTGAGTGCTGCAACTCCAGCACAGGTAGTGGCTGAAAGATTCGAGCAAGAACCCGAGCTGCCGGGAGTGATTATCACTCACGAAGCACAGCTATTGGGCATGATTTCTCGCGTCAAGTTTCGAGAGCAAATAAGTCATCCCGAGCGCGTAGAACTTTACGCACAGCACCCAATTCGTTGCTTGTTAGATTATATTAGAATTCCGCCTTTGCTGCTAGCGGAAAACTGGAAAGTTGAGGATGCCGTGCAAGCCTCTCTCAACAGGCAAAAAGACTTGATTTATGAACCAATTATTGTGGTTATGGAAAACCAGAGCCTCCGCATATTAGACGTTCAGACTCTGGTGGTTGCCCAGTCTCGACTTTTAGCACAAGCTCACAAAAATCTTAAAAAATACCGCATAGAAAGACACAAATATCTGGGAATTATTCAACAAGAACAGGCAAAATTTCACGAATGCAACGAGCTGTTGAAATCCCACCAGAGGCAAGCAAAAAAAACTCAGGAGGCTCCCAATTCGCAGCAAATTGTTCTGGCAAAAAAAGCTGAAGAAATTGCTGAAATCAATCAGCAATTCGTGAGGATTGCCAAGTTGATTTCCTCGGAAGGGCGCCAAGCATTTCAAGCTACTTTTCAAGGTGCTAATTCTATTTGCAACAATACCGATAAAATTTTGGGCGTTGGCAAAGCAATAGCTAATGATTTAGAAACGGTTAACCGCACTTCCCGAACCATCCGAGAGGCGATCGAACAAGTCAGGCATTTAGCAGTACAGGTGGCTGTAGTTACCAATCAAATGGGCAATCAGCCCAACGGTCTCAGTCAAGTGAGTCTGGAAATTGGCAGGCTGGCAAGTAAAACTTTTGAATTGGGGACTCAAATGGAGCAAATTGCCAGCAGATTTAAACTTCGGGTTCACGAACTCACGGAAGCAGCAAGAGCTGGTGCTAATGTGGCAAAATCCGTGACTATCAAGATCGATCGCGCGGAAATGGCGCTGTTAGAGTTGGAGGAATTAATGTCTGAAAAAAATATAAATTCACTGACCGCTACGACCGAACCTTCGGAAGTCATAAAAAGTGTTACCGCTGATTCTTTAGTTAAAGAGATAGAAAACGCAGAAATCGCGGTTTCCGAGTTGGAAGACATGGTTAAGCAGCAAGATTCATCGCAATATCTGATCCAAAAAATTCAGCAGGCGCTGAAGTCAAAAAAGCCATAAGTTCTTGGATATGATACGTATTTACCGCAGTCAAAAAATTACAATAATTTATAATTTCAGGAGCGCGCAAATAAAATACTATCGTTTCCAGGAGGGAGAAATTGAAAATAATTGGTAAACATATAGCCGAGTCTCAGAAAGATGAGGTACGCTTCAGGCATAGGGCATAGGGCATAGGGCTATCCTCACTTTTTTGAGAACCGCTATATTTGTTGGATAGCATAAATAAATTAGACAACCAAAACAACAGAATTAGTTAAATTTAAAGGTGATTATGAAAATTTTACTGGTAGAAGATGACTCGATTACAACCAATTTGCTGACCCGAGCGCTGAACTCTCACAATTATAATGTGAATACGGCAGCAGACGGTGAAACAGCTTTGCTGTTGGCGCAGGCCTACGATTATGACTTGATTGTTTTGGATGTGCTGATTCCTAAACTCGACGGCATTAGTTTGTGTCGGGAATTGCGATTGTCTGGCTGCCAAATGCCGATTTTATTGCTGACAGCCCTAGACAGCAGAAGCAATCTAGTCGAAGGTTTAGAAGCGGGGGCAGACGATTATATGGTCAAACCCTTTAATATCGAAGAATTGATTGCTCGAATTCGGGCTTTGCTGCGCCGGGGAAAGGCAACTTTGTCGAGGACAATTTTGAGCTGGGAAAAATTGCAAGTCAACCCGGACTCTACGGAAGTAACTTATGCTGAAAAAGTGCTGCACTTGACTCCCAAAGAGTACAATATGCTGGAACTTTTTCTGAGAAATCCCCGGCGCATTTTCAGCCGCAGCGCCATCCTCGATCGCATTTGGTCGGCCGGCGAATTTCCTCAAGAAGAAGCCGTTACCGCTCACATCAAGGGGCTGCGGCACAAGCTGAAAGCAGCCGGGATGTCTGTAGAGTTAATCGAAACTGTGTACGGATTGGGCTATCGGCTCAAAAGTCTGCCGGAGGATCTTGAGAGTCCAAAAGTTGCCCTGGAAACAGCTAAAAGTCAAGAGAGTTTATCTGCTGAATCCAGCGGGCAGAGCCTGGAATTAAACAATGAGGAGCGCCGCCTCAAAGTCCTGAGTGTGGTTGCGGAAATTAGGGGCAAGTTAAGAGCTAATTTTATCGAAAAGGTGGTGATATTCGATCGCGCGATCGCTCAACTGAACACCGGAACCTTGGATCACGGACTGCGGCGGGAAGCCCAGGCGGAAGCTCATAAATTAGTCGGTTCTTTGGGAACTTTAGGGCTGCCGAAAGGTTCCATAGTTGCGCGCAAGATCGAAGATTTGTTCAAGGCTGAAAACGTCTTGAAACCGGGGACTGCTCAGCAGATTGAGGGATTTCTGCATTTGCTCAAACAGATATTCGATCGCCCGCCGGAACCTGAAAGCGAGTTGGTGGCTCAGGTTTTGCAACAGCGCCGCATCTTGATCGTGGATGATGATAGTGTTCAGAGCGATCGACTAAAAATAGCAGCATCCGGTTCCGGCTTCGAGATAGAAGTCGCCAACTCTCCCGAAGCGGCAAGAAGTGCGATTTCTCAACAGCCTCCCGACGCGATTTTGCTGGATTTGACGTTTTCCAGAGTTCAGGAAAATGGACTTACTCTGCTCGCCGAACTCCGCACTGAAAAACCAGATATTCCGGTGATGGTTTTTAGCGGACACAATCAATTGAGCGATCGAATTGAAGTTGCTCGTTTGGGAGCTTCCGGCTTTTTACACAAATCTCTACCCCCAGCAGATATACTCAAAGCAGTCGCCCAACTTCTCGACCAAACCGGTGCTGCGGAAGCCAAAGTTATGGTGGTAGATGATGACGTGCATCTATTGGCTGCACTGACAATGATTCTACAACCTTGGGGATTGCAAGTAACAACATTGGATGAACCCGAGAAGTTCTGGGAGGTACTGGAAACCACTTGTCCCGATTTGCTAATTTTAGATGTGGAAATGCCCGGTTACAGCGGTATCGAGCTGTGTTTGGCGGTGCGGAACGATTTGCAGTGGAGCAACCTGCCGGTGCTATTTTTGACCGCTCATTCTGAGTCGGAAACAGTGCGCCAAATGTTTGTCGCGGGTGCTGATGACTATGTGAATAAGCCGATCGTGGAACCGGAATTAATTGCTCGCATCGTGAATCGTTTGGAGCGCACGCAACTCCGTCACAAACTGGCTCAGACACAGCGTTAAGCTTAGTTTCGATCTCCCTGGCACACCCCTTCTTAAGGGGCGGACAAGAGCGTCAAACTCCCCCTTTTTAAGGGGGATATGGCCTCGACTGTAAACGAGAGATACAAAGGTTTTCAGGGGATTATTGACACCTAATGATTCGGATGCGATCGCGCGGATGAATGTTTGGGCGATCGTCAAAAACACAAGCTAATTTAGAAAATTATTCACAAGAACACGAAAGCAATGCTATTACCCTCAGACACAGTAGCTCTCAATGACAGCGACTCCGAAGCAATTTATTCGCTCGCTTCGATTCAACCTCACGGCATCCTGTTGGTGCTGGAATCTCGTGTGTTGAAAATTTTGCAAGTTAGCAACAATACTTTTGAGGCGCTCGGCATTTACCCCGAAGAACTTTTGGGCAATTTTTTACATGAATTTGTCGAGACTGAGGAAATTGAGGCTATTGAAAAAGCTTTATTTGAAAACGACAATCAACATAACAGTATCAGCCTATCATTCAAAAGTCAAAAACGCCAGTCTTTTTTTCAGGGGACTCTGCATCAATCTGGCTCAGCATTAATTGTTGAACTAGAGCAGGTTGTTTCCCCAAAAACTAGCAATTGTTTCAATTCTTATCATTTAGTCCAACAGCCGATCGACAAAATCCACAAAACACCAAACCTGCAAGTGCTGTGTCAGACAGTAGTTGAAGAAGTGCGGAGGATGATCGGTTTCGATCGGGCGATCGTCTATCAATTTGATGCCACCGGTGCCGGGGAAGTAATCGCCGAAGACAAAGTAGAAAATTTGGCTCCTTTATTGGGATTACACTATCCGGCTGGCGATATTCCCCCCCAGGCAAGAAATTTTTTCAGCATGAATTTAATTCGGTTTATTCCCGATGTTCACTCTGGGCCTGTAGAATTAATTCCTCACTGCAATCCGCTGACGGGTCGCCCCCTGGATCTGGCATTCTCTTTGTTGAGAACAGTTTCTCCTTGCCACGTTCAATATCTCAAAAATATGAACGTTGGTGCTAGCATGACTGTGACATTAATCAAAGATCGAAAACTCTGGGGATTGATCGCCTGTCACCACCAAAAACCAAAGTATGTCAACTACGAAACAAGAACGGCTTGCGAATTGGTAGCCAAGTTTGTGAATCTAGAACTCAGCTACAAACAAGATAGCGAAAACTGGGAATATGAAATTTATTTAAAAGAAATTTGCCATAAATTCATCACAGAAATTTCTCAAAAAAACTGTTTTGTAGAAGGTTTACTTACATCCAGAGATGAATTGCTGACCTTAGTGGGCGCTACAGGTGGAGTTGTGTGTGCCAATGAAAATTTGATCGCGATCGGGCAAACCCCGGAATTGCGAGAAATCGAAAACTTAATTGCTTGGATAAAACCTCAAATAAATAATGATGTTTTTTATACAGATTATCTCTCAAAACTGTATCCAACCGCCGAGAAGTTTAAAAAAATTGCTAGCGGTTTGCTGGTGCTTGCCATCTCCGAGATGCAAAACTATTACATTTTGTGGTTCCGTCCAGAAGTAATTCAAACTGTCAACTGGGCCGGTCAACCAGAGGACAAAATTGAATTAAAACCGGATGGCAGCAGACCGCTGTCTCCTCGCACTTCCTTTGAGTTGTGGCAAGAAACTGTCAGGTCAAAATCTTTACCTTGGCAGCGGTGCGAAATCGAAATAGCCGGAGAACTTCGAGTTGCGATTACTAGCATGGAGTTGCGGAAAATCAATCAGCAGCTCAACTTAGCTTTGTCGGCTACCAAAATCGGATTTTGGGACTGGGACGTGCAGAGAAATCGCATTGTTTTGTCGAGGGAGCACGAACAGTTGTTTGGGTTGGCCCCGGGAACTTTTGACGGAACTTATCAAAGTTTTGCAGTTTGCGTTCACCCAGAAGATTTAAAAGGTGTGGAGAATGCTATTAATTATGCCCTCGTCCAGCGATCGGATTACTTTCACGAAAACCGCGTGGTTTGGCCCGATGGCAGCATTCACTGGATGGAGGGGAAAGGTAAGTTTTTTTACAGCGAAGCAGGCGATGCAGTACGGATGGTGGGGACTGTTACAGAAATTACCGATCGCAAAGCTAAAGAATTACAGTTGCGGCTGTTGGAATCAGCAGTCACCACGACTAACGACGCGGTGTTAATTACGGAAGCTGAACCGATTGACAAACCGGGCCCGCGAATTCTATATGTCAACCCAGCTTTCACGCGCATGAGCGGCTATACCCTAGAAGAAGTTTTGGGCAAAACGCCGCGCATCTTGCAAGGACAAAAAACAGACCGCGCCACTCTCGATCGCATTCGGACAGCTTTGGAAACCTGGCAGCCGGTGCGGGTTGACTTGATCAATTACCACAAAGACGGGACGGAATTTTGGGTAGAAATGAGCATTGTGCCCATATCTGACAAAAATGGTTGGTTTTCCCATTGGGTATCTGTGCAGCGCGATATTAGCGATCGCAAACAAGCTGAAGCCGCCCTCCAACAGCTCAACGAACTGTTAGAAAGGCGAGTTTTGCAGCGAACCCGAGAACTAGAAATATCTCAAGCAGAACTAGGGGAAAGCGAAGCTTTATTTCGCTCTCTGAGCGAGAGTTCCCCCGTCGGTATTTTCAAAATCGATGCTGAGGGAAAATGTACCTATACAAATCCCCGGTGTCAAGCAATTGGCGGCTTCCCATCGGCATCCGCTTTAGGGAAGGGGTGGATGCGGTTTGTTCACCGCGAAGACCTCAAACTAATTTTGTCTGAGTGGTCCCAATCGCGATCGCTAGATGGGGATTTTTCCTGCGAATTCCGCCACATCCAGCCAAAGGGAACAATCCGGATTTGTCAAGTGAAAATAGCTCCGATTTTTGCCGGCGGAGGTCAACTAATCGGTTACGTCGGCACAGTCATAGATATCACAGAAAGTCGGGAAATTGAGAAAATGAAAAATGAGTTTATTTCGATTGTCAGCCACGAACTGCGAACGCCGCTGGCCTCAATTCGCGGTTCTTTAGGTTTGCTGGCGGCTGGAGTGCTGAAGAATAAACCGGAAACTGCCAAACAGATGTTAGAAATCGCGTCGAACGAAACTGAACGGTTAGTGCGTTTGGTCAACGATATTCTCGACTTAGAGCGGCTCGAAGCCAGTCAAGTGACCATCGTCAAGCAGTGGTGCGATGCGCAGGTTTTGATGCGGAAGTCTGCGGAAGCTGTGCTGTCTGTGGCTGCTGAGAATCAGATTGATTTGGCGATTTTGCCCGCAACCGCACAAATTTGGGCAGATCCCGACAGGATCGTGCAAATGCTGGTAAATTTGTTGAGCAATGCGATTAAATTCTCGGCTCCTGGGAGTACAGTAACTGTCAGGGTTGAAGATTTGGGCGATTCCCTACCGGATAGCTACGCTTCACGGGTTTTATTTGAAGTCAAAGATCGGGGGCGGGGGATTCCTGCTGATAAACTAGAAACTATCTTTGGACGATTTCAACAGGTCGATGCTTCTGACTCCCGCCAAAAAGGAGGTACGGGTTTGGGTTTGGCTATCTGTCGCAGCATCGTACAGCAGCACGGCGGCAGAATTTGGGCCGAAAGTGTTGTCTCAGAAGGCAGCAGTTTCTATTTCACATTGCCTGCACCGTTTGAAGGCGAAGGTTCATTCAGTTGACAGTTGACAGTTGACAGCTCGCCTAGACCCTTAAGTCCGAGGATTGGAGTAATGAATAGTCTGATTTTAATTTCTCCCTACAAGCGAGAGGCTTTAAACCAATTCTTTCCGGTAAGTGCTGTTTCGGTTGACCGCAATTTATTTAAAATAAGGGTTTTAATTATGTCAGCAAAGCGTATTCTGGTAATCGATGACGAACAAAACCTTTGCAGCGTGATTCAGGCTTGTCTGGAACATTTAGGCGGCTGGAGCGTGCTGATTGCGCCCGAGGCCCAGCAAGGATTGCTGTTAGCTGAAACTGAAGTCCCTGACGCTATTCTGCTGGATGTGATGATGCCTGATATGGATGGAGTTACTCTGTTTGGTTTGCTGCAAAAAAATGCTGCTACTCGGGGGATTCCGGTGATTTTTCTGACGGCTAAGGTGCAGGCGATGGATTTGAGCGAGTTTGCTGATTTGGGGGTAGCGGGGGTGATTGCTAAGCCTTTCGATCCTTTGGGTTTGGCGCAGCAAGTTGCGGGAATTCTGGGTTGGGAAGAAAAGATAAGACTCGGCGATTGAAATCGCGTCTACACAAACGAAGTCGGCCTGCGCCGACTGAAGAAAAAATTCGGCGGTTGCAACCGCTACTAGACAAACAAAGTCGGGCTGTGCCGACTGAAGAATCAAGGGGGCATTCCAACCGGATTGACGCCAATCCGGTTTATAGCTATTTGTCTCTTGCAAAAATCTCGAAATTATGTTAATAAGGCGGGTTTGTGCGTGCCGGAAAGTCCTGGTTTTGGCGGCTGTTTTCAGAATTTCCTCATTTTTTTGATTTAGCTTTGAGATCGATCGGTGATTGGTTACTGTGAACTCTGATTCCCTATAAGTTCGAGAGACGAACTCAGGGAGTCGGGGTTTTTTGTTTTGTGTAAAGCCGATCGGCAAACGCCGTATTTACACGCAGAGTAACTGCTCCTGAAGTTAACCACACTTGCGTCAAGAAACCGGGTTTTTCACCCAGACTCCGTAATACAGTCAAGTTTTTTGGTAAAAAACCCGGTTTCAGCCTCAGTGTTTTAATCGCTGCTGCGGCAAAAGTATATTGATTAAAAAAAATGATTGTCTTCATAATTTCCTCATATTTTTTAGATAATATTTATTGCAAGTTCTTGAGTTGAAAGCCACACTATCAGCAGCATCGCCCTGCCAAAGAAGGAACCTGCTGTCAGGGGAGTTCGGGTGAGTGGCGGTACTTTCGATTAAGGAGTGCGATCGCACAACCAATCTGAATAAGTCAGGGGTTAGGCACTGCATACCAAACCGGATTTTTTAACCGCGAAAAATCTGGTTTCTGTGCAAGTCCTATAAGTGTTGGCAGGAGAAATAAATGCCAAATAAATTACTAACTGTGGATGTGATTCGCGCGATCGAAAAACGTCCCGAAAATAAGTTTGTCCTTTTGTCCAGAGCAAAACAGGCACTTGCCACTAACAGGCTCGCGCCAAGTCTGAGTAATTTATTTAAAGAGTGTGGAGATTTTTAAAATGTCAGATCAGCTATCTAAAGGTAACAGCCAGATGCTATGCTATTACGCAAATGTTACCAACAAAATTCAGGTAGTTCGGATTGGGAATATTCCTAATTGGTACTTTGAGAGAGTGCTATTTGCGGGACAACGACTGATGTTTGAAGCTACGACTGAAGCAGTATTAGAAATTCACACCGGCGCGGTGACGACTGCTATTTTATCGGACAAGATTCCCTGCTACGTGCTGCGGGTTATAGAAGAGGTAAGTTCGGAGTTCTATCTGGTTGTTCTGGAAGAAAAATCTGCGGTATTAGCCCGCTAAAATTGAGGATTAATCAGACGAGATCGAGAACGGTAACAAAGATATTAGTTAAGTAGTGTTTGGGAAGCGGTAAAATGCAGAAAAATCTTGTCAATATTACCTTGGGCGTAGTTACAGAGGAAGTAGAAATTATCTTGGAGTCTTATCCCAAGTATCCCTACCAACAGGCTTTTTCATACTCGGACTTGCGGCAGGATTTAATTGCTTACGTGCTGAGCCGAGTTCCTAATAAATATATTGCGATCGACTCCGGCGAGTCGGTGTGGAACCAAACAACGCAGGTTCGCTGTTCTTCTGAGCAGTTGCTGCACATAGAAAATGTGATTCATACTGGCATTCGCGACTTGGTGCACAGGTATCAGAAGATAGATTACTGCGTTCCCGAGCAACTTAAATTTGATTCGAGAGTTGCTAGTTGGTTGAGATAGTTTGCGGTAATTGGGGGAGATGCCGAGATTCTCGGCATTCTGGGTTTGCCGATCGAGCTAAAATTGTCTCTGCGCTCGATCGTTCAACACTTTTGGTAATCGCAGCAGCCGTCGCAGGGGCGATTTGGGTTGACGGCGCAGCGCAGAATTTGCGATCGATGGTTAAGAGTCCCTTGGTCTTTTGTGCAGCCAAAGTTCAGGATAGGCGATCGCTGTGCCAATGGCAGTTAGAGTACAACCAATTAGCGTGGCATAGAAACGCACAGGTAATAAAGCGCGATCGCCACCTTGATTTAGCATCAGCAGGTCAATCAAGACCATTACCAGCACCGTTACCGCAGCACAGCAAAGCGTGTAATTTTTGGCTAAGCCGACGGGAATGAATAGTGCAGCCAGCATAATGCAAGCAATCAGCACGTTAGGATTGTTGGTAGAGGTAATTATTACTTCTACTAGCAGTACGCCAATCAGCGTTCCCAATATCCGTTGAGAAGTGCGCTGAACAGTTGCAGAACTATCGGGCTTCATGACTACTAGAGTCGTTGCCGCCACCCAAAAAGGTCGAGGCAGATGCAATAAGAAACTACCCCCGAAGGCAATTGTCGCCACGATGCCATAGCAGAGAGCAAACCGTAACCCTGCCGTTTGTTTAGATTGAATGCGCTGCCAGCCTTCGCCCAGATCCGGCCCGGTAGTCAAACGATTGACTCGAAACAGCCAATGCTCGATCGCTATGATCATAGCTGTCCACAGACCACCTGCTAAAAAAATAAAAATCAATCGTCCATCAATTTGAATTAATTCAGTGCCAAAGGCACTAAGCTGCAATGCACCAAATAGGAAGCCTAGCACTGCAAACCGCACCATGATTTCGATCGCCATGTGAGAACAATGCAACCATCCCGCAGTAGTGGCAAGAACTAGAACTCCTAATGCAATTAACTCGGGTGAATGAGTTAGAAAGCTACCGAGTTGGGTACAGCCTGCAATCAGAGCAGAACCGATTAAAGTGCTCAGCAATCGATCTTTCGGACGAGCATCAATGTTGGCAATATTCACAACATACATACCACCAATCCCGGCAACAGCACCGTAACGAAGAAACCCTGTTGCAGAGCCGATCGCCAGCGGAACACCGATGCTCAGCGTATAACGAACTGCCTTATCCCAGGGTAGAGATTTGAGGTTGAGCCATGCTTGTTGCACTTGGGTTTGTAGCACCATAGTTAAGCCTAATCGATTTATCTAGCTGCTCAGCTTACTGGTTGAGGCAGTGCTGTAACACCTCCCATCGGTATGAAATTGTGCTGTATCTGTCGCATTGTCACTCACCGGATCTTGCTGCTGGGCAGTATTGTGTAGAGACAGAGCCACGTTGTCTCGGCCCAGCAGAATATCCCGCCATCCTCTTGGGTTAAGGCTAGGTAGGGTTTAACATCAATACGGTTGAGTTAACTCTTTTTTTGGTCCGAAGAGAGCGGATCTATTTTTCACTGTCGTTTTGTCTCCAGGACTCTTTGATCCAAACGTATTGCGATCTAACCTGAACCGCATTTTCTGCGCTCAAAATCCCCAAAAATATGTCATTCCTTCGATGATTCCCCCAGCGCAAGCAGCACCAGCTAAATAATGATGTTTAGTGCCGCATTCGCGATGCCATGCCAAGAGTTCTGACATAGCGTTAGCGACGATTACTCCCCGAACATCTTGCTCAAACATACTGATATCGTTGCCAGAATCGCCGCAAACTAAGGTGGCATCAGATGGAATTTGCAGGCGCTTTTGTAAATAAATCAGGGCATTGCCTTTATTGCTAGTTTGCGGTAAGATATCTACATCGCGATTGCTGCTAAAAATGATTTGAGCTGCCAGTCCCGATGCAGTTAACTTTTGCTGCAATTCCTGGACAATTGAGGTGTTTTCTGTTGCTGGTTCTAGACAATAACTGATTTTCCAAGGATTTTGTTCTTTGAGGGATTGGGGTTGAATCTGGGGAAACTGCTGAGCTAAGGAGGCGATCGCCATTTTATCCCAGTCTTGAGAAAGATATTCCGCCCAATCTAAATCCAGGGTTCCGTCTTGGTAAACTTCGCTGCCTACACCTGCGATTAAATAATCCGGTGCTAGCAGTTGTTTTTCGGCAATTAATTCGCAAGTCGAAGCATGAGAACGCCCGGTAGCGTAAACTAGACAAATTTGCGATCGCTTTGATTGCAAGCGCTGGTTTAAAAGTTGAGTGGCTGCGTCGTCTCCGACTAATGTGTTGTCTAAATCTGTCACTAATAAGAAATTCATTTTTTTATTGGTAAGTGGGAATTGGTCATCGGTCATTGGTGATTGGTCATTGGTGATTGGTCATTGATAATTCCTCAATTTCAGAATAAAAGTATGTTAGTCTTTGCTGTATTTGTATTTTGTGGGTTTGTGGTGCAACAGGGGGCGTACAGCCGATCGCCACAATAACTCATATTCACGATAACTCAAGTCAAGAAGTTGCGCTATGACTGTACTGAGAACCCTGGGAGTCCGTCACTAGAACAAGATACAACAACAGGGGCGATCGCAGCAACAGCTCCAAAAGTAACGGGGGCAATTCTAGGAATTGCCCCCAAATGAGTTAGAAATTGCCAACTTTCCTCTGTCTGAAAAAGCTGCTGAAGTCGGTACAGTGCCAACACTAGCAGGCAGACTAACACCTCCGATCGCCTCAGCATACAACAAGACGCGACACAAGTCATACAATTTGATATTTTCGATCGAAAATGGTACCGAGTGGGGGAGATGAGCTTATCTAATTGGAATTTCGATAATAAATTCAGTGCCTTTACCGGATGCCGATATGCACTGCAATTTACCATTGTGTTTTTCAACGACAATTTGGTGCGAAATTGATAAACCCAAACCTGTGCCTTTACCTACGGGTTTTGTGGTAAAAAACGGGTCAAACAAACGCACGATATTATCTTCGGGAATTCCTGGGCCGTTGTCTTTAATCCGAATGCGAATGCTCTTGTTATCAATCGTTTCAGTTTTGATAGTAATTGTAGGAAAGGTAGAATCAGCGGTTTTGTTTGCTGGGATGCTGCTTTCTTCCAATGCGTCCATCGCATTTGCTAATATATTCATAAATACCTGATTCAACTGTCCGGGATGACATGGTATTTTCGGCAGTTCTCCGTATTCTTTAATCACTTCAATGCCCTGCCAGTGGGCCTTGGCTTTCAGCCTGCTGTTCAACATTAACAAGGTACTTTCTAGACCTTCGTGAATGTCGGCTGGCTTGAATTTCGCTTCGTCCGTCCGCGAGAAATTGCGTAGAGTTTGAATGATTTCTACAATTCTATCGCATCCTGTGTGCATGGAATTGAGCAATTTGGGCAGGTCTTCGGCGAGAAATCCTAAGTCTATATCCTCGGCTTGTTGTTGAATTTTGGCAGGGGGATTTGGGTACTCTTCTCGATACACCTGCACGATTTCTAACAAGTCGAGAACGTAGCCGCGGACGTGGCAGAGGTTGCCGGCGACAAAGCCAACTGGGTTGTTAATTTCGTGGGCAATTCCTGCTAGCACTTGTCCGAGGGAAGACATTTTTTCGGTTTGGACTAACTGCATTTGAGTTTGTTGCAATTCGCGCAAAGCTGTTTGCAATTCTCTTGATTTTTGCCGATCGCGATCTGCCGAAGCGGCCCGTTCTTCCTCAACTCCGATCGCCCCAGCAATAATTCCGATCAGCTTGCAATCGGCTTCTGTGGGCGCGATCGGTTCGGTGTAGACAACGCACACCGAACCGACATAATCGTCGCCGCGCCGCACTGCTTGTCCCAGATAGCTTTTGAGTTCGTAGCGGATGACAGCGGGATCGATTTGGGCGTAGATCGTGTTCTGCAAGTCAGGAATTGCCACAGCCAGATCGCTGGCTTTTTGGTATACGTCAGTGCAGATGTGGCCCTCGGCGCGATCGACCTCCGGGTAGTCCGGCGGCGTTTGCCAAGTTGCGATCGCGCGCAGCAGCCCGCCACCGACGTGGCTGTAGACGGCGCAGGTTCCGCCCAAAAGCTCGCCGGCTAAGGTTGTCAGGCGGTGGATGTTGTCAGCAGCATCGGTGGTGAATCCCAAAAAACACTCGTTGATTTTGCTGAGGCGGTATTCTGCTTGCCGGCGCGCCGTCATGTCGCGGGAGTTGACTACAATTCCGTTCACAGCGGGGTCTGCTAGCAAGTTAATGCCGACTCCTTCGAGAAAACACCAAGAACCGTCAGCGCGCCGGAAGCGACCTTCTAGGGCGATCGGATCGCCGGGATTTGCGATCAGTTTTTGGAGATCGGAGATCACCGAGGGCAGGTCGTCAGGGTGGATGAAATCGAGGACAATTCGATTGATCAGTTCCTCTGGTTCGTAGTCCAAAACTGTTTCTACAGAAGGGCTTTCGTATACTATGCGGCCGCCCTCGTCGAGAATGGTAATGATGTCGGAACTGTTGAGAATTAGCGATCGCCACTTAGCCTCATTTTGCAATAAAGCTGACTCGGCTTGTTTGCGATCGGTAATATCCTCCACCATTTTCAGAATAAACTGCGGCATTCCCTGACTGTTGTCGATGACAGAGGCGGTGAGGCGTCCCCACCTGATGCTGCCGTCAGGGCGGAGATAGCGCTTCTCGATTTGGTAAGCTTGGCGATCGCCCTGGGCCAACTGCCGGCGCAACTGGCGCGAAGCTTGTGCGTCTTCCGGGTGCGCGCAGCAGTCGATATCCACCCCCCGGAGTTCGGCTTCCGATCGCCCCAGCATAGCTTGAAATGCCGGATTAGTGGCGATCGCCATACCTTCGAGAGTAGCGACTGCCATGCCGATCGCACCGCGTTCAAAAATTGCCCGAAACCGCTGTTCGCTTTCGCGCAAAGCTGCTTCAGCTTCCACTTGCTGGGTGATGTCCCGCCCCGCCACTGCCATGCCTTTGCGGGAACCGTCGGATTTGTACAGCGGCACTTTCCGCACTTCAAACAAATTGCTGCCGCCTGTGGGTAAGGGGACAATTTGGCTGCTGGAGGTAAGAGTGCCTGCTTCCCAGGTAGTTTCGTCGGTTTCCTGCCAACTTAGCAGGATTTCTCTGACTCTGGGATCGGCTGCTGCTGCGAGTTCGGCAGTCGTTTTGCCTTGGTACTCGGTTTCCCAGCCCAAAAGTTTGAGGGCGCAGTCGTTAGCGATCAGCCAGCGCCCCTCGCCGTCTGTGAGGTTGATGGCATCGGGCACGGCATCGATCGCGGTTTTCAGCCAGTATTCTCGATCACGCAGGGCTGCTTCGGCTGCTTTGCGATCGGCGATTTCGGCGACGGTTCCTTCGTAGTAAAGGAGTTCGCCTGCTTGGCTGCGGACTTCGCGCACGTTTTCCGAGATCCAGGTAGTGCTGCCGTCAGCGCGGCGGACGCAGGACTCAAACTCCTTCAGGGAGCCATTTTTGCTGATTTCGGCTATGAAGTCAGCGCGGCGGGTGCGATCGGCGTAAAGGTTTTTTGCCGAACATTTTGCGATCAGTTCTGACGGGCAATCGTAGCCGTACATTCGGGCGAGTGCGGGGTTGGCGCTGAGGTAGCGCCCGTCTGGGGCGGTTTGAAATATGCCTTCGGTGGCGTTTTCAAAGATGCTGCGGTATTTTGCCTCGGCTTGTTTGAGGGCTTCTTCTGCTTGCTTGCGATCGGTGATATCAGCTTGCACGCCGATGAAGTGGGTGACAGTGCCACTGCTGTCGCGCACGGGGGAGATGGTGAGTTCGTTCCAGAAGGCGGTGCCGTCTTTGCGGTAGTTTTTCATAACGACTTTGCAATCGTGTTGTTCTTGAAGGGCTACGCGGATTTGAGCGACTGCTGCGCGATCGGTATCCGGGCCTTGCAAAAAGCGGCAGTTGTGCCCGATGATTTCGCTGCGATCGTAGCCTGTAATCCGCTCGAAAGCCGGGTTGCAGTAGACTATGGGCTTGTCTGGCTGTCGGGCGTCCGCGATCGCGATGCCGTTGCTAGTAGCTGCCAGGGCGCGATCGTACAGCCTCCATACTTCTTCTATTAAATTCGGTGCATTACCGCCGGTACGAGTCGGCGATTGATTTTCAGAAGGAATGCTTATATCTATCTGCATGAGTTTCTATAGATTGAGTTTATTGTCGATTGCGACTAGCAGCACACCCTGCAAGCTTAACTGAATTGCCCTGTTTTCCGAAGGCAAAAGTTAGAAGGATATTCTGCTGAATTTTTGTACTAAATAATACTACGAAAAAACCTGAACTCCATCGTTTTAATTTATAATACTTGTTGAGGCGATCACTCTATCTCTGGTATGGTTTACTTGGCAGGATCGCGCAATTACTTTTTAAATTTCACCCAAAAAATAGAACCTCCGGATCTAGTTAAATATTTTTCCTTAAAGAGTTTTTACTTAAATGATTCAAACTCTGCTGAAACAAACCGACTTAAGATTGATTTTGAACGATCGCAGCAAGTTCCGAAATATCCTCGATCGCAAAAGTCGGTTCTAGGGCGAGACACTCAGCGCGATCGCCATATCCGTAAGCCGCCCAACAAACATCTATCCCAGCATTTTTCGCAAACAGCAAATCAACCGCCGAATCGCCAACCATTAAAACTTGACTGTTATCCAACTCCGGGAACAGCGGTTTAATAATCGAGTAAAAAACACTCGGGTTTGGTTTCTGAATAATTTGTCCGTCATCACCTACAATTAAATCAAAATAACCGTGAATTCTCAACTTTTCCAGGAACAAATTCACAAAAATAACGTGTTTGTTGCTAAAAACTCCCAGACTCAATCCCGACTTGATCGCCAACCTTAATAATTCCTTTGTCCCGGGAAATAAATCTAGCTGCTTTTCACCTTCTGTCCGATAATAAGAGCGGTAAGTTTCTACCCATTCGGGAATTGCGCTTTCCTCGATCGCCGGATGCAGGATTTTGAAACTATTTGCTAAATTGATCCCGATAGTCGCTTGAATTGTCTCAGCAGCAGGCGGATCAATATTGAAACTTTCAAAAGTTTTGGTAAAGCAATATACAATAGCCTTGTGAGTAATTGCCAAAGTGCCGTCGAAATCGAAAATGATTAACTTGTACTGACTCATATTTTTGTAAAGTTCCTAGATAACAACATGAGGCTGACAATAATATAATAGCACTGTCAATCTCGAACTGACCAAGAACTAAGTAGAGCGGATCTCAATTAAGTTATGTGTGGTGGCAAGCAATTACCTTCCAATTACCAATTGCCCATTACCGACTTTTAGTCAACCCCAGATAATCTTTCAACATTCAAGAGGTCAAGATGAATGTCACCGAAAAACTAGAATTTCTAGCAACAGATTTTCCAGATCACACTCAATTACCAGACTCCGACGGTACTTTTGTGAAAAATTTTCAAGAACACCCTCAAAGCATCCTATTAACAACATCAATTAGACCGATTTTAGACCAAGTTCATCCCGATGGACAATACTGCATCGGTCAAGATTCCGGTATTTACTGGCGAGTAGCCCAACCCCCCGAGCCACTAGAAAGAGGTGCGGAAGCACCCGATTGGTTTTACGTGCCCGACGTGCCGCCAACTCTTGACGGAAACCTGCGCCGTTCCTATGTAATGTGGCGGGAATTAATGCCGCCTCTAATTGTACTAGAATTTGTGTCCGGCGATGGCAGCGAAGAAAGAGATAGAACTCCTCGAAAAGGCAAATTCTGGATTTACGAGCGGATAATTAGACCTGCTTTTTACGGCATTTATGAAGTCAAAAAAGCGCAAGTTGAAGTCTATCATTTAGTCGAAGACCGCTTCGAGTTAGCTCCACAAAATAATCGCGGACATTACCCGATCGCACAAATAGGAGTCGAATTAGGAATTTGGCAAGGAGTTTATCAGGGCGTAGAACTGCCTTGGCTGCGCTGGTGGGATGCCTCCGGGAATTTGCTGCCGGCGGCGGAGGAACGGGCCGATCAAGCCGAATTGGCCGCAGAACAAGAACGACAAAGGCGCATAGAAGCTGAGTTGCGAGTTCAAGCTTTGGAAGCGCGTGTGCGAGAGTTAGAAGGAGAATAAGCCGCAGATTCCTGTAGTGGCAAGAAACCGGGTTTTTCAACAAAAATACTCGCCCAAAACCATCAATCTCGTAAAAAACCCGGTTTCTTGATTGGGAGTGCACAAATCCTACCTCCGCTAAGCCCGATCGACTATCAGCCTCAAAAACAAGATCGACATCGGTTATAATCCAGAATTTGCGTATATTAATTGATTAAGTAAGTATTGCATCACTTTTGTGTAAAGTCCTATGGCCCTAATTGTTCAGAAATATGGCGGCACCTCAGTTGGTACAGTCGATCGCATTTTAGAAGTAGCCCGACGAGTAGTCAAAACAGTACAGCTAGGAAACTCCCTCGTCGTCGTACTTTCAGCAATGGGGAAAACCACCGACGGTTTAGTGAAACTCGCGAAGGAAATTTCCCCAAATCCCAACAAGCGCGAAATGGATATGTTGCTCTCCACTGGGGAACAAGTGTCGATCGCACTTTTGAGCATGGCATTGCAAGAAATGGGACAGCCCGCAATTTCCCTCACCGGCGCCCAAGTCGGCATCGTCACCGAAGCCGCCCACACCCGCGCCCGGATTTTGCGGATCGATCCTTCAAGGCTGCAAACCCAGTTAAACAGCGGTAAAGTCGTGGTGGTTGCAGGTTTCCAAGGCATCGCCAACGCCGGAGAATTAGAAATTACCACCTTGGGGCGCGGCGGTTCCGACACAACAGCAGTCGCCCTCGCCGCAGCGTTGCGCGCCGACAAATGCGAAATTTATACCGACGTGCCCGGAATTCTGACTACAGATCCGCGCCTGATTCCCGACGCGCAGTTGATGGATGAGATCACCTGCGACGAAATGCTGGAATTGGCAAGTTTGGGTGCAAAAGTGCTGCATCCGCGCGCGGTAGAGATTGCCAAAAATTACGGCGTGCCGCTGGTAGTGCTTTCTAGCTGGAGTGACGCGCCCGGGACGCGGGTAGTGTCCCCCCCACCCCAATCCCGGCCTTTGGAGGGCTTGGAGCTCGCAAAAGCGGTCGATGCGGTGGAGTTTGACTTGGATCAGGCGGGGGTGTCGCTGTTGCGTTTGCCCGATCGCCCGGGAGTAGCAGCGCGGTTGTTTGGGGCGATCGCGCAGCAAAACCTCGATGTAGACTTAATTATCCAGTCAATTCACGAGGGAAATACTAACGATATCGCCTTTACGGTGAGGCGAAATTCGCTGAATCAAGCTGTTGCGGTTGCAGATGCAATTGTCCCCGCCTTGGGTAAGAATTCTCGCCCAGAATTGGGGGAACCGGAAGTGAAAGTAGAAGAAAGACCCATAGCTAAAGTTAGCATTGCGGGTGCGGGAATGATCGGCCGTCCGAGGGTAGCGGCCCAGATGTTTAATACTTTGGCGGATGCGGGGATTAACATTCAGATGATTTCGACTTCCGAAGTTAAAGTTAGTTGTACGATCGATGCTGCGGAGTGCGATCGGGCAGTTGCCGAACTCTGCAAAGCATTTGATGTCGCCAACTCCCCTGTCGGGCTGCATACATCATCCCAAAAACCCCCCGCAGTCAGGGCTGTAGCGTTGGATATCAATCAAGCGCGTCTCGCAATTCGTCAATTGCCCGATCGCCCCGGAGTAGCAGCAAAAATGTTCGGACTTTTAGCCGAAGAAAATATCAGCGTAGACACAATCATTCAATCACAGCGGTGTCACAATATCGACGGCATATTAACGCGCGACATTGCATTTACCGTAGCACAAATTGACGCAGATTCCGCAAAAACAGTCCTAGAAAAATCAGCCGTTGAATTCGGCTGGGGCGAAGTAGCAGTCGATACAGAAATCGCCAAAGTTAGCGTAGTCGGTTCTGGGATGGTAGCGCATCCGGGAGTTGCGGCGAAGATGTTTGAAGCGCTTTCGCAGCACAAAATCAACATTCAAATGATTGCGACTTCTGAGATTAAGATTAGCTGCGTTGTGGATGAGTCACAAGGTGTCACAGCTTTGAAGGCAATTCACGCCGCCTTTGAACTTTCGGGAAGTGAAAGAATCCAAGTTCCAGCTTAAGACTTATTTGGTGCTTGTATGGCGGTTTTCGGTAGGGACACGGCAATGCCGTGTCCTTGCGAATATAGAGGAAACGGCACTGCCGTTTCCCTACAAAAATCTAGAAATACTGACTTCAGTCAACTTCCTCTTCAGATTTTGATAAGATTAAAGCCATTGCTCGATCGATAATTTCGTCTTGATTCACCAACCGTGACAATTCTCTTGGTTCATAACGCCCTTCTTCCACTTCTAGGGAAGCTTTGTTAATAGCTTGTTTATAAGCAGTTTCTACCACCATGCGTAACTCTTCTAGGGGCAGATAAAACCCCGCGCTTCGCGGCCGCTGATTTTCCTCCTAAATTTCTAAAACCGAGTTCCGAATTGAGACATCCCAGGAGCGAGTTGTGCGATTTTCTGCTTGCTGTTTAATCAGATGCAGCAGTAGAATCACTGCATAGCTGCGAATAGTTTTAATAATGTCTTTTCTACTCATTTCTGCGAGTTCTTCAACTATAGCTAATGACCCCGGTATATCGCCTTTTAGCAGTAAGCTTTTTAATATGAGTAATTCTTCCATGACGAGTATATCTATCTTGGGTAATTTATATTATAGCTTCTGAGAGCAAGATTAGCTGCGCGATCGACAGGTGTAACTACTTCGCGTGCCATTCACGAAGCTTAATATCATGTCCGATTGATTAGTGCTTGTAGGGCGGTTTTTGGTAGGGAAACAGCACTACCGCGTACTTGCGAATATAGAGGACAGGGCAGTGCCGTTTTCCTACAAATATCGATCGTCGCGCGATCGCTTGGGGATGATGTACAATAGGTGGTAAATTCAGTTTTTCAAAGGTATGTGTGGAGTCGGAAGTAAGTTCGATTATAATTAAATCATTACCATAACAAATAAGACGATAAATAGATGGTGGTTGTAAACGTTCCCAACTTTTTAATTTGTGAGGATCAAGATTCAACTCAATTTTTACAGAATGAATAAAATCACATTTCAGTGGGATGAGCAAAAAAACATAATTAATCAACAAAAGCATGGTATTTCATTTGAAGAAGCTCAATCAGTTTTTTTTGATGATTATGCAATTCAATTTTGGGATGAAGAACACTCCCAAGACGAGGAACGTTTTTTGCTTCTGGGCAGAAGTCATCAAATGAGAATATTAATTGTAGTTCATTGTTTTCGAGAAGAAGATTCCATTATTAGAATTATATCAGCTAGAAAATCTACTAAAAATGAAAGTAAAGAATATAGGAGATAAAACAATGGAACCGGAATACGATCTTTCAAAGATGAAAAAAAGACCTAATCCTTTTGCCCAACAGTTGAAAAAACAGGTCACTATTTCTATAGGGATTGATGTGATTGAATATTTTGAAAATATGGCTCAAGAAGCCGGGATATCTTCTCAGGAATTAATTAATCTTTACTTGCAAGATTGTGTTGTTTCTCAGCGCAAATTATCTCTAAATAAGGCGATCGATTAACACCAATTACGATCGCCCTTTTCTCCTAAAAATCAAATAAACCGGGTTTCTGACTCAATGGAAGTACGCGCAAACTCAGCTATCCCGTAGGGAATCGCCCTTTTTCGATCGACAAATGTCGCAATAGGAGCCTGTGTTAATATTAAATTGGCGGCATTGAGTAACTTACATCTTATGACTGTAGCTAATGAAAATATCACTGATAGCAGTAGCTATAAAGCATTATCAAACTTCCGGGTAACAGTTGAACGTCTTCTGGAACTCTTAGATTTAGAAGAAGAAGACGAATATGGAATTTTGAGATCGACTGAATACGCTTTTAAGACCACGATGAAATTGATTGTAGAAGCCTATAATGTTTTGGGCGATAATTTCCCTAAAGCATCAACTGGTACAGACGATGCAGGTAGTATCAGACTTGCTTGGCAAAATACAAATGCTGATTGTAGAGTAAGGTTATTCTGCCCCTCTAATGCCGATGCTCAAGCCTACGTTTATCATCAAAAAAATGAGGAATATAAATCGGAAGATATCATTTCCGCATCAACGTTAGTTCATGGGCTAGAGTGGTTTAATATTTCTGTCGCAATCGCTTCCACCACCGGCACACAAACAGAATTCCCAATTTGCTTGTAACTTTCCCCAACCTTGGGATGAACCTTAAAATCTTCAGGAAAACCCATCAGTCGATAACACTCCCTCAGCGTCAGTTTCCTGACAGTGTTGGTTTCAGGAAAATAGATAAAAAACCGGCCCGATGTTTCTTGCGAAGGAATTGTCGGATGCACCCCATCTACCGAATAAATGCGATTTGGCTGTCGGTGAACCCTTGATAAATGTTCTGTATTTGGCCTGACGCCAGTTTTCCAAGTACCTTTATTTCTGTAACCTACAAATAACAGCCCCGAAACTTGCTTTTTCGGATGCTCAATTAAAGTATATTTTGAACTGTCCAAGATTTCAAAATCACCTTTAACGTCCAGAAAATCCCTGAGTTGCGGCGGAAAATTGGTCGGAAGTCGAGAAAAATTGAAGGCTTTTCCCTGAGTACCAATAATGAAGATTCTTTCTCGGTGTTGGGGAACGCCAAAATCTTTAGCATTTAATATTTTGCAGTTCACGTTGTATCCCAAACTCTCAAGACTGGCGATAATAACTTTTAATGTATTTCCGTTGTCGTGATGAATTAAGTGCTTGACATTTTCGAGAAGGATAACTTGAGGTTGCTTAATCTTGATGATTTTACAAATCTCGAAAAATAGCGTTCCTCTAGTATCTTCAAAACCAAGTTTTTTACCGCAAATGCTAAAAGGTTGACAAGGAAATCCGGCGACTAGAACATCAAAGTCATCCAAATCGGCGGGATTGATTTCTTTGATATCTCCCACCGGAATATCATTAAAATTATTAGTGTAAACTTCGCGGCAGTTTTTGTCAATTTCGCAGGATAAAACGCATTCAAATCCCGCCTTATCAAAACCTTGTCTGAAACCTCCTATTCCCGAAAACAAATCTATAAATCTCATCTATAATTTAAGACAAACTGTTACTCAATCCAATGATAACAGATTGTGTTTCTCTCTCTGCTCGCTCCTCTGCGTTCTCTGCGAGCTCTGCGGTTCGTTCCTCAATCTTCTACCAATCATGAAAAGTCCCGCGCCGGACTTAGGTCTTGCCGTTTCCCTATAGATGGACGCATAAATATCAAAGAAACCGGGTTTTTCCAGAGATTAAAGGCTTCGATGCAGCATTTTCTTAAAAAAACCCGGTTTCTGCCTCCTACAAATATTGCGTAGAAAATCGCCCAGAAAACTCCCAAACTTGTCCCGCAGCCCACTAAACTAGAAATAGCCCAAAAATTACAGCTATTATTTACTGCCTTTCCCCAACCATGAGTCAAACATTGGAAAACCTCACCGCCATCGATGACAACCTCTCCAAACGCCACATCGACCTCGATCCGGGCGGCTACTTCATCATTTACATCGATCGCACAACCAGCCTAATTTGCGCCAAACACTTCACCAACATCATCGACGATCGCGGCCTCGCCATCGATCCCGAAACCGGTAAACCCATCCCCGCCCGCGGCAAGGTAGAACGCACTGAAGTCACACTTTTTAGCGGCAGAACCGCCAAAGAACTTTGCGTTAAAATCCTAGAAGAAACCCGCCCCAGCCCGGTGACGATGTTCGATCACGCGGCTTATGTGGGACGGGAATTTGTGCGGGCAGAAATTGCATTGTTGAGCGATCGAGAATACGTTCAAGATTAGTGCAGTCGTACCCTAATTTCTTGACAAAATGGCAACTTATTGCATCTGACAGTCACCGATCACGAAAAACCTTGATACCAGAAATAAGTCACCATCGGAATCACTGTCGCCAACACCAACAGCACAACCACAATCACTGTGGCATTACCTTGGTCTGTTTCTTCAGCTTTTTTAAACGTGCCTTCAACTTGGATGTTATCAACAACTTCAGGCGCGCCCGGATCGGGTTCGCCCGACATCACAGTCGCAATCCGCGAACCGGCTGCGGTAAATGCTTCGTTGTATTTATTGCCTTCCCGCAGCGGCACTTGCACGGTTTCCCCAGCTACACTCTGGGCAATTTCATTGCTTAGCAGGGACTTCACCCCTTCCCCGGTGCGAATTGCCGCGCTGTTGGTAACAGTGTCGAGAACGAGTAAAATTTGATTAGTCTGGTCTTCCTTTGCGGGAAACCACTGTTCAAACAGTTGGTCGGTGAATGTGGCAGTCGTTTCGCCGTAGTCTAGGCGGTGGATGGTGACCAACCGGACTTGTTTTCCTGTTTTCTGTTCCAGGGTGTCGAGCACGCTGCTGATATTGCTTTCGCTACTGCGGCTGAGCACGTCGCCTTTGTCCAACACCCAAGTTCGATCGCCCGCTGACAATACTGGCATTTCGTATACGCCCGTCGCCAATGCCGGCAATACCGCTATTTGGGATGCGATCAGGGCGATCGCGATCGCCGCCGCCGCTTGTTGGAGATAATTTCTCCAGTTAAATAATTGCTTGAGTCTAGTCATGAGGTTAACCGTAAAACTGACTTTTTTCCAAAAATACTATAGAAACCCCCGTAAAATTCATTTTATACAGGGCAATATTTACAATTAGCCCGCCAGTCCAACTTCCCGCCCGATAATTTTAGGATTTTAACTATGGAACCAGCAGACAGTTATAAAGGTTGGATTATGCAATCCCAGAAAGTATTCTACGTCGAGGTTTGGGATAGCCGCGGCAACCGCCACGTCGCCGTCCAAAACGCCAAGACGGAGGAGGAAGCTTTGGAATTGGCAAAAAACTGGATTGACAAGTACGAGTCAAAACCCGGAAGAATGCCGATCGACGTACCGCATCCTTTCGGAGATATGATCGATATGCCTTTTTAACTCAGTTGACTGTTGACTGTTGACTGTTGACTGTTGACTGTTGACTGTTGACTGTTGACTGTTGACTGTTAAAATTACAGCTTGTAGGGTGCTCTGCTAGAGACAAAACCTCTTCAAATCGAGAAATTCTGGGAATGGACGCACCCCAAGACTATGCCAGTTGCGTCCAGGACTGCATTTGTCATGAGATACAATTACGAAATTCCTCGCAATTTCCGCGTATTTTCTACCAAACTTTTCGCAAATTCATCGAACCTTTTAGATAGTTTTTCATCCAACAATTTACCGTCAGGACTAAAAGCTTTCCAAGCTTCTCCGATCGCAATTTGTTCAGGAATTACCCAAGCGTGCACCCATCTCAAAATCACCCGTAAATCGTTAAGTGCGTTGCTGTTGACTTGCCCTCCCAACACGCTAATCGCACCTGCAACTTTCCCGTCCAAATGCTCGAAACTCATTAAATCCAGGGCATTCTTGAGAGCACCGCTGACGCTACCGTGATACTCCGGCGTTGCCAAAATCAAGCCGTCGGATTGCTTAACTGCATTCCGCAGCTTTTCCACATCGGGGTAGTCGCGATAATCATTCTCGCCGTCGCAGAAGGGCAGATTGATCGATCGCAAATCCAATATTTCAACTTCCGCGCCCAGGCCCTGCGCCCGTTTTGCTGCCACCTTCAACGCTAACTGGCTGTAAGATCCAGCCCGCAAGCTTCCACCAATGCCGACAATCTTCACCATAAAACTTTAAAATCCCGTAAAACGTACTCATTACGACTATGATTAATCTAGCAAGGGCGATCGACAACTGTCAATCGATTTGAGATTTGAGATTTGAGATTTATGGACTGCGACTCAGAAACCGGGTTTTTTGAGCAAAATCCTGGGTTAGAGCCGACAGATTGGTTCATTCAGTTGACCTGGGACAGTTGACCGCTTGAGGGCACTTGACAATCATAAGTCCGAGGATTGAAGCAATGAATAGTCTGATTTTAATTTCTCCCGATCTGGGTTCCGGCTTTAAACCAATTCTTTGGAGTAAAAAACCCGGTTTCTGAGTCGCAGCGGGTTCAACAACCCGCCATCTCGATCGGCCTGTTTGAGATGCAGGCGAGAGATAAACCCATTCAACACCCGGCATCTTGTTAAAATAAACAAACATAGCAAACCAAAAGCGGTCAATCTTGGCAGTCTTCAACAAGCGGCACAGCAATATATATGAAAAATTCTTGGAAACACGCATGGCTGGGGCATCTAGCTGTAAACAAAGACAAATCGAGCCAGCAGAATCCTAAAAAATCAATTCCAGGACGGAATCTGTGGCGCATCCTGGGCAGTTTGGTGATTTCTCAAGGAATATTGCTCTCGACCCCGGTGTTTGCCGACAGCGCGCCAAATACCATGAGTTACAGCCAACTGATCGACAAAATAGACAAAGGGCAAGTCAGTAAAGTCGAAATAGACGAAATTCAAAGAACTGCCAGAGTTAAGCTAAAAGATCAAAAAACCGATCAAACTCAAATTGTTACCCTGTTCGATTACAACAACCGAGAACTTTACTCGCAAATCCGCGCCAAAAAGATCGACTTTGAAGTCAAACAAACAGCCGACAACAGCGCAGCAGTCAGTTTAGTAGTAAACTTGCTAGTGATTTTTGCAGTGTTGGCAGTGTTGATGGCTATCCTGCGCCGATCGACCCAATCCCAAGGAAATGCCATGAACTTCGGCAAATCCCGAGCCCGTTTCCAAATGGAAGCCAAAACCGGCGTGATGTTCGACGACGTAGCAGGGATCGAAGAAGCTAAAGAAGAACTGCAAGAAGTTGTCACTTTTCTGAAAAAACCCGAACGCTTCAACGCCATCGGCGCCAAAATTCCCAGAGGAGTTCTGTTAATCGGGCCTCCGGGAACCGGTAAAACAATGTTGGCAAAAGCCATCGCAGGCGAAGCAGGCGTCCCCTTCTTCAGCATCTCCGGTTCGGAATTTGTGGAAATGTTCGTCGGAGTCGGCGCTTCCCGCGTCCGCGACTTGTTCAAAAAAGCTAAAGAAAATTCCCCCTGCATCGTCTTCATCGATGAAATAGACGCGGTAGGAAGGCAGCGCGGCGCTGGTATCGGCGGCGGAAATGACGAACGCGAACAAACTCTCAACCAGTTGCTGACAGAAATGGACGGCTTTGAGGGTAACAGCGGCGTGATTGTGATTGCGGCGACTAACCGCCCCGATGTGCTCGATACTGCCTTGCTGCGGCCCGGCAGGTTCGATCGACAAGTAACGGTAGATTTGCCCAGCTACAAAGGGCGTTTGGGGATTTTGCAAGTGCACGCGCGCAACAAAAAACTCGACGCCGAAGTTGCCCTAGACATGATCGCCCGCCGCACTCCCGGCTTTTCCGGCGCTGACTTGGCAAACTTGCTTAACGAAGCGGCAATTCTCACCGCGAGGCGGCGCAAAGACACGATCGGTAACTTAGAAGTTAACGATGCGATCGACCGAATCACGATCGGGCTGACTCTGAATCCGCTGCTCGACAGCAAGAAAAAGTGGCTAGTAGCATACCACGAAATCGGACACGCCCTCGTATCAGCCATGCTCAAAAATACCGACACCCTAGAAAAAGTAACGATCATTCCGCGTTCCGGCGGCATCGCAGGCTTTGCCAACTACGTGCTCGACGACGAAATGATCGACAGCGAAGGTTTGAGGAGTCGGGCGTGGCTGTTAAGCCGGATTACAGTAGCTTTGGGGGGACGGGCTGCGGAGGCTGAAATTTATGGCGATGCCGAAGTAACTCTCGGCGCCAGCAGCGATATCACAGAAGTTAGCAAGCTAGCGAGGCAGATGGTAACGCTTTACGGAATGTCGGATTTGGGGCCTGTGGCTTTGGAAAGTCCGAACAATGAGGTGTTTTTGGGCCAAAGCTGGAATTCGCGGGCCGAGTATTCCGAAGAAATGGCTATCAAGATCGATCGGCAAGTCCGGGAAATTGCTATTCACTGCTACGAAGAAGCCCGCCGGATTATCCGCGAAAACCGCCATTTGGTAGACAAGCTGGTTGAAGTGCTGTTGGATGAAGAAACGATCGACGGTGATGAATTCCGCAAAATTGTCGATCGATACGCCGAGTTGACCAAAAAAGATTCATTGGTCATTAGTCAGTAGTCCTGCCGTCATTAGTCATTGGTCAGTAGTCATTGGTAAGAGTGGGCATTGCGTAATACTTCTTCGCTCTGATTACTAACTAATGACTAATGCCCTGCGCGGGCCAATGCCCTGCGCGGCCCAATGCCCTGCGCGGCCCAATGACTAATTAAGATTGATTGGAATACATTTCGCGAAGTACCAAAGCCGGGTCTACCCAGCGGCCGCCGTACTTCAATCCCCAATGCAGGTGAGGGCCGGTCGTGCGGCCCGTCATCCCAACTCTGGCAATTCTCGCACCGGCCGGCACAGTTTGACCCTGCCAAATTTGCAGGCCGCCTTCGCGATCGGTATAATAACGTCCGCCGTTAGCTGTTAGCACTCGGCCTCTGAGGTGACAGTAGATGTGTTCCCATTCTCCCGATCGCACAATCATACCAGTACCGCAGCGGCCATCTTCCCAAACTTCCACAATTTGCCCACCCCACCAATTGCGAATGTAGCTGCCTTCCGGGGCCGCCATGTCCAAACCGTAATGAAAATCCCCGCTGCGGGGGCCAAAGGGGGAACTGTAGGCTTCAAAACTTTCCACGGGAAAAGAAGCTTCTTGCCACAAATTACCCGTAGCGACTCTGCTTGGTAAAGCTGACTGAGCCATGACTAACGGCTGCTGCAAATAAGGGCTAATCACCACGATACAGATTGAAAGAGCTAACAGTAGTATGTGTCTAGCGCGAAAAAAGCGTTTTACCGTCAGCGGGCTTGTAGAGTCTTGCACGATTTATTTAACTCCTCAAAGTTTAATGTATTTGCGAATCTGCGTTGTCTGTTGTGTCAATTCGCTGCAAGATTGCCTCGCGTGCTCTACCCACTAGCGAATCAGTTGACCAACGTGTATCTTACTGCATACAGAACTGGTGTCAAGGCTTCGGGTTGAATACTGTGGGGAACGGAAAATTATTTGCCAGCCCAATTCGTGCTGCGGTTGAATTCGATCGAGCTTTTGCTTGACACTATAGTTTAGTCCGGGATTTTGGATGTCGTCTGAAATCTCAAATTCATAACACACATCAGCAATGCTTACTGAAATTTTTCCCTTTAGTTTTGCCATAGACGCAACTGCGATCGCCGGTGCGTCATTATGGTCTTTGGCCCTGTACTGGGGCCTGTCGCCCCTCACAGAATGGGTCATCCTGCAACTCAACCGCTGGATGAATTTTGCCGAAAGATCCCTCTACACCTCGGAAGCGGAGTTTGAGAGAACCCGCCAAGCCAGAGAAGCTCAAAATGCGTTTTACGCTTCGTTGTTGAGCATTCTGCCCTTTTTGATTGTGGGTGGATTGTGCAATTGGGGCGTAGAATTCTCTCTGGGCACCAGTTGGGCGGTATCTATGGGTACGATCGCCTGTATTGGTGGCGGCGTGTACGAGCTCGGCCGCCGAGACGGCCAGTATTAAGTAATTTGAGATTTGGGATTTTGGATTTTGGATCGAGATATTCGAGGATTCGCAAGGATCTAGAATAGATGATCATCTTAAATCCAAAACTCAAAATCTCAAATTGATAGATCAACCGCAGATGCTAGAGAGATTAACGCAGATGAACGCAGATAATTTCAAGAAGAGCGAGCGAATGAATGGAATTCAAGTCTAAAATTTATAAGATATCTTAACCGTAATTTGACTCAGGATGCTTGCCTAAAAGCCGCAGTTGCCGTTCAGTAGCAGTAGCGAGAATTTCGGGATTGAACTGCCACGGCCAAGGCGAAAATTTCTGCGCGATGTTGCGGTGGGAATAATGCACTTGCAGCATATAGCGACTTCCGTCAACAGTCGTATTTCTGCCGCCAGAGTGCCAAATTTCACTGCGGAAAAACAGCACATCTCCAGCTTTGCAGACAACTGGTTCTAGGGAGTGTCCGCTCCAAGTTTCTTCCCCGCGATCGGGTTTTATACCCGATTTGTGACTACCGGGAATAATATAGGTAGGACAGAGGTCTTCTGTGATGTCGCTGAGATAGAAATGGGCTGTACAAATCCATACTGGCAGTTGAAAAGTGCGATCTGCAAACACGCTTTCGGGCAATGGCACAAACACCTGATCGACGTGGACGCGCCAACCATCATAACCGGGGCCACTTTTCCACGCAGTCATGCCGATAATGTGGCAATCGCTGCCCATCAATGCTTCTGCCAATTCAATGATACCAGGTCGATCGCTATAGGAAAGCCACAGGCGATCGCGATTAAACACGCATTTAAAATGTTTGTTCAATTCACTCCAACTGCTACCATCGAGTCCGAAGGGTTGCAGGCGATCGAGTGCTTCCCTAGCCGCCACCATTTCCGACTCGCCGAGCACACCGGGAATCAGCGCAAAACCATCTTCATGTAACGCCTCTACCGTCCCTGCTGTATCGGAAAGCTCACAAGTCTTTTGCCGATAGCTGAAAACTTCGCTCAAGGTGCTTGCGTTCATAATTCAAATTCGAGTAAAATTATTAACTGTTATTAAATTAACACTAATTTTGCTCGATATTTGCATACTAGGAAGTTATTGTAGGGTGCGTCAGTTATAAAATCTTTGCTAAACACAGATCGGACTTTTGCTGACGCACCCTACGGACTCAGATATAATTGACACGTCTGATTTGGAAATAAAATGAAATACCAACCAGAACCAACATTATTAAATCAAGCCCGCGCCGCCTTCAAAGAAATTTGGGGATACGACGATTTTCGACCGCCGCAAGCAGAAATTGTCGGTAGTTTGTTAGCCGGAAAAGATACAATTATAATTATGCCGACAGGTGGTGGCAAATCAATCTGCTTTCAACTGCCAGCTTTGTTACAAACAGGCTTAACTTTGGTGGTTTCGCCGTTAGTCGCACTAATGGAAAATCAAGTGCAAGAATTGCGCGATCGCAATTTACCCGCGGCCCTACTCCACAGTCAATTGCCAACAGCGCAGCGCCGACAAACTCTGCAATCGCTGCAACAAAACAAATTAAGATTGCTGTACCTGTCTCCCGAAACATTACTCAGCCAACCAGTTTGGGAAATTATCAGTCAGCCCCACATACAAATTAATGGTTTAATATTAGATGAAGCTCACTGTTTAGTCCAGTGGGGCGATACCTTTAGACCAGCTTACCGCCGTTTGGGAACAGTGCGATCGGCTTTGTTAAAAGCTAAGCCGGAAGGCAGTAAAATTGCGATCGCCGCTTTCACCGCTACCGCCAACCCGGAAGCACAGCAGACAATCAAAAAAGTCTTGCAACTGCAAAAACCAGAAGCATTTCTGCTAAGTCCCTACCGTTCTAACCTGCACCTGCAAGTGCAAACAGTCTGGACGCCGAGGGGACGCAAACAGCAGTTATTAAATTTTATCAAAGCTCGACCAAAACAAGCAGGTTTAGTCTACGTCCGCACGAGAAAAGATAGCGAAAAGTTGGCGGATTTACTGGAAGATGCAGGTTATAAAACGGCAGCATATCATGCAGGTTTGAGTGCAGAATCTCGGCGAAAAATAGAAACAGCTTGGTTGAATAACGATCTTAAATTTGTTGTTTGTAGCTCAGCGTTTGGTATGGGAATTAACAAGCCGGATGTTCGGTGGGTTGTTCACTTTCAAGCACCTTTGCTATTATCAGAATACATTCAGGAAATTGGTAGAGGCGGACGCGACGGCAAATCGTCGATCGCCCTGACGTTGATTAGCGAACCGACGGGTTTGCTGTATCCCGATGACAAACAAAGAGCACAATTTTTTCAAGATAAATTGCGATCGCAATACCGAGAAGCACAGCAGTTAGCCAAACAACTGCCAGCTAAAGGCGATGTAGAAGCAGTTTCTCGCGAATTTCCCGAAAGCGCGATCGCCCTTTCCATATTGCACAGCAGCGGACAGTTAAAATGGGAAGATCCTTTCAATTATGTTATCAATAAATCGGCACAGCAAAAAGGTGGCCAACAAAACTTTACCGCCGCCGAAGAAATGGCAAAATATCTCAAACATCGCCAGTGTAGATGGCAATTTTTGCTACAAGCTTTTGGCTTTACCAAGGAAGCTACATCAATGCGGTGCGGCCACTGCGATAATTGTCGCTAAAATTGACAATTTTACTTAAAGATGTTAGGATAAAAGAGAATACGGCGGTTGAAACCGCTGCTATACAAACGATGTCCGCCGGACGCCGACTGAAGAGGATAACGTAATTTTAATTGCCTTCGTCTTCAACCGGCGTCCGGCGGGTTTTGTTCGTATAGACGCGGTTTCAACCGCCCTGTCTTCTTTTTACGCAATTCCTGCTTAATAAAGGCAACAAACAGTAAAAATTAAATGATAGAAACAGAGACGGCGGCACAGATATATACAGTAGAAAATACAGAGGAATTTAACCGGAGTAATGTCACTCAGCGATTAGACATTTGGCTGTCAAACCAAATACCAGACTTATCCCGATCGCGCGTGCAAACCCTCATATCACAAGGCAACGTCAAAGTCAACGACGAAACCTGCACCTCGAAAAAAATATCAGTCAAAACGGGCGATCGCATCCAC
>JANYGO010000091.1 GCA_025362325.1 Cyanobacteriota bacterium
GGTTTAGTCCAATCAGTTCGGGGCTCCCAAGGAGGATATCAATTGGCCCGGGAGCCGGCTCAAATCTCTTTAGGACAAATCTTAGAGGCTGTAGGCGAAACTATTGAACCTTTACCTCGACATTCTCCCGACGCCACCCAAGCAGAGGACTGGGTAACATTCAGTTTGTGGAACCGATTGCACAAAAAACTTGCCGAAGCGCTGTACAGCATTTCCCTGGAAGACTTATACTATGATGTCCGCAGTTGGCAAGCGGCTCTTGGGGAAGAAACTAGCTTTATCATTTAAATGGTAAGTTCATTTATGCGATCGCCAGCCAGCAAACATGAACGCAACACTTGTTACCTCCTGGCGGCGGCACACGCTGCGGTGCAGTCGGCTTCACAGTCGCGGTTGACAAACACGAAGCACTCAATTGCAACTGCTCTATCTGTAAAAAGAAAGGATTTTTGCACCATTGTTGTGCCGCCGGAACGTTTTACCTTGCACAGCGGCGAAGATGTTTTGACAAGCTACACGTTGAGTACAGGCACTGCTCAACATACTTTCTGCCGGATTTGTGGGATTCACTGGTTCTATCGCCCCCGATCGGGTCCCGAAAGCTTCGATGTCAACGTCCGCTGTCTAGACTCAGATGCCGTTTCCCAATTTCAGAGCCTACCCTTTGACGGTGTTAATTGGGAGCAGAACGTGCACTTGCTGGGCGACGAAAGTAATCTCAGCATTTAAAATCAGGGATCGAAAATTACAGGAGGCTCGATATAGCAGCCGTTAAAACCCTAGTTCCCCGATCGACCGATCCTGCTCCGACGGACTATCAAGTTTGACACAATATATAACGATGCCGGATCAATTTGCTGTTTTAATTTTAGCTGCGCTATTGGATTATGCGATCGGCGATCCTTGGGGTTGGCCGCATCCCGTACAGGCGATGGGTAGGGCGATCGACCTTTATACTCGACTTGTCTTTAATATATGGAACAATCCCGCAAACATTGTACCTCCGGCTGGCGATCGTCCGGCAGGCGACCGGCACAAACTGCGGCTGCGATGTGCTGGTACAATACTAGCGATCGGGCTGATTCTAGGCAGTTATACTGTCAGTTGGTCGATCGTACTTGCTGCTAGTTGGGTGCATCCTCTTTTAAGTATTGCCCTACAGACCATCTTGCTGGCAAGCTGTTTTGCATGTCGCAGTTTGAGGGCGGCGGCCCAAGACGTGCTAGCACCTTTAAATCTTGGAGATGCAGTCAAGGCGCGAGAACGCTTGAGCCTTTACGTCGGCCGGGATACCGAAAACTTATCCGAGCCAGAAATTCTGCGAGCATTGTTAGAAACTGTAACAGAGAATGCAGTCGATGGCGTGACAGCACCGCTATTTTATGCCTTAGTTGGGTTCGCTCTGCCGCATCTATTATTAAGTGTTACCAATTTGCAGATCGATCCTAACTCGATGTGGCAGAGCGCGATCGTTCCCTGTGCGATCGCTTACAAAGCAGCCAGCACATTAGATTCTACCGTCGGCTACAAAGAAGAACCATATACTGATTTAGGATGGTTTAGCGCCAAACTAGATGACGTGCTGACGTGGATTCCTTGCCGGCTAACAGTGATTACTTTAGCCCTGATATCTGGAAAACCGATCTACATTTGGCAGATTTGTCAAAGAGATGCTGTTAAAGATGCCAGTCCCAATTCCGGTTGGAGCGAGTGCGTCTACGCCGCCATCTTGGGAGTACAACTAGGAGGTATGAATTCCTATCGCGGAGTTATCAAACACAAACCGCTGTTAGGCGAGCCGATTCGCCCGATTGCCCCGCAGGTAATTAGCCAAGCATTGCAATTAACAAGGGTTTGCTTTCTGATTTGGTTGGGACTATCATTGCTTGTTTATACTTTATGGTGTTTTGTCCGCTAAATGCCGACTGGACTCCCATAGATTTAACAATCCCCCGCATTCATGGGTGGGGAGTGTCAAGTTAATAGTTCCCTGCCCCAGATCCCTTTGTCAAGTCAATCTAAAATTTTAAATTTAAAATCTCAAATCGAAAAATGGAAAATCTCAAATTGTTAGATTCGCCAACAGCCAACAATTAGCTCCCAGCAAGCAATGACTAAAATTATCAAAATTTTATCACCGGATGAAATGAGGCGCACTCTCACCCGCGTCGCTTCCCAGATTGTCGAAAAATCAGGGGAGCCATCGGAGTTAGTGCTGTTGGGGATTCATACTAGAGGAGTGCCTTTAGCTCAAATGTTGGCAGCTCAAATTGAAGTCCTCGAACAAGTCAAAGTATCTGTGGGCGCTTTGGATATTACGTTTTACCGAGATGACTTGGATCGAGTGGCGATGCGGACACCAGCTAAAACTGAAATTCCTTTCGATTTGACCGGCAAAACGGTGGTGTTGGTAGATGACGTGATCTATAAAGGCAGAACGATTCGAGCGGCTTTGAATGCGGTAAACGATTACGGGCGGCCGGAGAAAATTTGGTTGGCGGTATTAGTCGATAGAGGCCACCGAGAAGTACCGATTCAGCCGGATTTCACGGGTAAAAAGTTGCCGACTGCAAAAGAAGAACAAGTGAAGGTTTACGTTCAAGAACTCGACGGGCGCGACGGAGTGGAGTTGATTAAGCGTTGATCTCGTTGACCTTTTCATCAATAATATTTTTTGGAGTGAGCGTGCGAACTCGTATAGCTCGTGAGCGAGTCGATCAACTTGCGTGTCTAGGAAAGCGATGGTACCCTAGCCTCAGAAACCCTGCGAGTTCAGAAACCGGGTTTCTGCGTATATTTTTCGTGACTCAACGTAAAAATTCGTAGAAACCCGGTTTCTCGCCCCCGATGCGTCGAGGGAAGAAGCCCGGTTTCTACGCGGATGGAGCATCTTGATTTATTTAAAATCGGCAGTGCAGGAGTTGAACCTGCCTGGGGCGAATTATGAGTTCGCTGCCTAAACCGCTCGGCCAACTGCCGTTAAATCGATTTATTCGATCCAACTAGAAACCAATTATAACATAATTTCCCAGTCCGTGCTAAAACTAGAGAACAAAAATCAAAATCTTTAGATCTGTGAAATCCCCGATCGCCTGCGCCGCCGTGCGTGCCCGAGCCGATCGACCGGACAAAGCAGTTTCTATTCCCTCGGCATAAACTTATAGGCAATGGCAGTGAATTCGACGGTAGTGCTGACTCTAATTCTGCTGACTCTGATGTTTGGAGCAGGTGTGACGAGTTCTGTTTGGGGATTTACTATAGGTCGGGAAGCCTTGAAAGGAACGACTCAACCCGATGTTCGCCCCAGCAATGCTCGCAGCGGCAAGCAGGGAAATGTGGCTAGCAAAGACCAAGTGAGTATTTTGAAAGAAAAAGACATTCTCAAAACCGTCAAAACGCGGGTAGAAGGTCGCGATCCTGAGAAAACAACACCTCCAGCAAATACAAAAGCCGACAAAACAGGCTCTAAATCAGCCACAGCCAAAAAACCGGGCGCGTCAAATGCCAGCGCCAAGTTTCCCCTGAACAGTCGCGACGGGGGAGTAACCCTGGAAGTGAGCGCGGCCAGTCAGCGCAGCAACTCGATGCTGCTAGACGTGAGCATGAAAAATGAAGGCTCTCAAGCTGTGAGATTTCTCTACAGTTTTTTGAACGTCACTGACAATCAGGGCCGGGCCCTGAGCGCCACAGCCGAGGATTTGCCGGCGGAACTGCCGCCCAACGGGCAGGTGTTTTACGGTACGGTGAGTATTCCCACAGCTTTGCTGGAAAATGCGAAAGAAGTTTCGCTGACGCTGACAGATTATCCAGGTCAAAAACTGCAATTGCAAATATCTGGCATTCCAGTGCCGAAGTAAGACAATCAGGAGACCAAACCTCCAGACGGATTCTCAGGTTGATCGATCGAGAAAGTTGTTCTAGGGAGAATTGTGTCACTTTTAGGGGCGAGAGTGCAGGAGATATCTGATTTACCCGCGATGAGTTGGCCAGAGGTGCTGTCGCGGTTGCTGTCAGTGCTGTTACTGATTGCGATCAATGCTTTTTTTGTGGCGGCGGAGTTTTCAATGGTGACGGTACGCCGATCGCGCATCAATCAGTTAGTAGAGGCCGGCGACATTGCAGCTCTAACTGTTCAATCTTTGCAGAAAAGTATCGAGCGATTACTCTCGACAATGCAGTTAGGAATCACTCTTTCTAGTTTAGCTCTCGGCTGGATTGGAGAAGATACGATCGCCGTGCTAGTCCGAATGTCGATCGGCTATTTGCCACTGCCAATTTACATCAAGTCTGCGATCGCCCATTCTTTTAGCATATCAATAGTAACTTTTTTCCTGCTAGCTTACCTACAAATCGTACTCGGCGAACTTTTCCCCAAATCTGTAGCGTTACTTCATTCCGAACAGCTAGCCAGAAGTTTAGGGCCTCCGAGTTTATTGATTTCCCGTTTGTTCAATCCCTTTGTGTCGTTTCTCAATCAATCGACTCGATCCCTCTTGCGGCTTGCGGGCATCAAATATGACCTCACGCACCAGCCAGTTACTCCCGAAGAACTGCAATTAATTATAGCCACTTCCAGCGAATCAAGCGGCTTGGAAGCAGAAGAGCGAGAATTGCTCAATAACGTGTTTGAATTTGGCGAAGTTTGGGTAGAAGAAGTGATGATACCCAGGCCGAGTATTGTGGCACTTTCAAAGACGGCCACCTTTCAAAATTTGCTCGACGAAATAGCGATTTCCAACCATTCCCGCTATCCCGTGACGGGAGATTCTTTCGACGACATTATCGGGATTATTGACTTCAAACAACTGGCGAAACCCTTAGCTCAAGGTTTGCTATCTCCCGACACGCCAATTGTAACGTGGATGCGTGCGGTGAGGTTTGTGCCGGAGATGATGCTGCTGGGGGAATTACTGCCTTTGATGCAGCGTTCGTCGGAAGAAATTGCGATCGTTGTCGATGAATTTGGCGGCATTTCCGGGTTAGTGACGCTGAGGGATTTGATCGCGGAAATTATCGGCCGCACTTACCAGTCGCCCGATAACAAAGAAATTGCTTTGCAAGTATTGGACGATCGCACTTTTTTAGTGCAAGCGCAGTTAAATGTAGATGATGTGAATCAAATATTGAATTTGGATTTGCCAGTAGCTGACGAATATCAGACTATCGGAGGTTTTCTGAGCTATCAGTTGCAAAGAATGCCGGCTGTCGGGGAAGTTTGGCGCTGCGAAAATGCGGAACTTACGGTGGTTTCGGCGATCGGGCCGCGGTTGGATCAGATTCAAATTCAGTTGCTGGATGCGACTGCTGGCGATATTTTGGGTGAAATTGTAGCTGCGGGCGGGGAAGTTGTGGGGAAAGGGCGATCGAATGGCGGGTTGAGAGGAGGGGCAAGATTTTCTAGTTAAGATTTGGATGGGGAGGGCGATCTCTCAGGGCGCAATTTTTTAGCCCTCGGGAATTATCGGCGAACTGTTTAAGTCGATCGTCCTCGATTTTGTTAGAGTTATAAATCGCTATTTTTGTTCTCCGTCGAAGGCAAAAAACAAGAACTGTATAAATTCCTCGCTACACCCACAACACCACCATATAAGTTTTTGCCGCCTCTTAGTGCTGCTTCCTCTGCGGCCGGATACAGAGTGGAATAATCTACACCATGTTCCGGATAAAAAGCTACCCCACAAGATACTGTCAAGGGAAAATAAACTTCTACATAACTGTTATCGCTCATACCAAAAAATCTTCGCAATGGGGGAAGATGAGAATAATTCTGATTAACAGCCTTACAAATTCGCATTGCTAGTAAGACAACTTCTGCCATCTTCAAATTATTTATCAGAATTAAAAATTCCTCTCCACCTGTTCTAAAGACATCAATACCATCCGGTAAATTTTGGCAAATCAACTTAGCAATCTCTTTCAGTTTTTCATCGCCCACATTATGACCGTAGCGATCGTTGAAATATATAAATCCATCTATATCTATCAAGATGATCCCAAATTCCGAGCGATCGCCAGCGAATTGAGCAAAGCGAGTTTGCATCATTCTTCGATTACCCAATTCGGTCAAGCTGTCAATATCTGAATTATTCATCTAAGAAGCATCCTTTTCAAATCAAACAATGAATATCAAAATCACTACGCCAACCAAATAACTTGTAAGGTGCGTCAGGCTTGAAGCGAGTACGAAATAATTAAGGTTTGCCGTCTGACGCACCCTACATATTAAGCATAAGGAACCGGATCTTGCAACCCCAATTCCTCAAAAGCAGCCAGCCGCAGCCGACAAGAATCGCAAACGCCGCACGCAGTTTCGCCGCCTGCGTAACAAGACCAAGTTTGCTCCCAAGGTACTCCCAACTTGTTACCTAATTCAATAATTTCGGTTTTTTTAAGTTCGATCAAAGGTGTTACAATCTTAATAGCTTCTCCTTCCCTTCCCTGCTTGGTTCCTAACCGAAATACTTCCTGCATTGCTTGGATGTAATCGAGGCGACAGTCGGGATAGCCGGAATAATCTAAAGCGTTGACGCCGATGTAAATCCGCTGGGCTCCTAGGGTTTCGGCGTAGGCGAGGGCAAAGCTGAGAAAAATTGTATTTCTAGCTGGAACGTAGGTAATGGGGATGTTTTGCGACATTTCTGCAAGGTTGCGATCGATCGGCAATTCGATCTGATTATCCGTCAAAGCCGAACCACCCCACAGCGTCAAATCAAAGTTTACCACCTGATGCGCCTTAATGTGGGCTAAAAGTGCGATCGCCCTTGCTGATTCCAACTCCCGCCGGTGCCTTTGTTGGTAGTCAAAGGAAATCGCGTAACACTCGCAGCCGTCGGCCTTGGCTTGATACAAAACTGTTGAGGAATCCAGCCCTCCCGACAATAAAATAACTGCTTTCACTTAAAACATCCTCGATCGTATCCGGTTTTATATTTATATCAAATCTGTTGTCATTTGACAAGATAAGACGTACGGTTGAAACCAGGTTTACAAAAACGATGTCCGCCGACGCGGACTGAAGAAGATAAAATAATTTTAACCGCCGAGTCTTCTTCAACCCGCGTCGGCGGGTTTTGTTTGTATAGAGGCGGTTTTAACCGCCGAGTCTTCTTCCAACAAATCATCTAGTTCGCGATAATCGGGCAAAGTTGTATCAATTTCTTTACCCTGACGCAAAACTGTGCGATCGCGCTGCGACCTAGATAACAGTTCGCTGAAATTCCGCGCTTTAAACAAAATCAAATCTGCTGGTAAACCAACTGTTATTCGTCCCAAATTCGGCAATCCCATTAAGTCTGCTGGTGTCTCTGTCACTGTGCGCGGCCAATCCTCCCAAGGCCTATCTAAATGGGCGATGCGGACTGCCATATTAAAGACTTCTAAAACATCGTGGTCGCCAAATCCGTAGAACGGATCGCGACAGTTGTCGCTAGCCACTGCGACGGGAATTCCTGCTGCTCTTAGTTCATGCAATACAGTCACTCCCCGCCAGCGCGGTGTACGCCCAGATTGTCTGTCTTGCAGGTAAAGGTTGCACATCGGTAAGCTGACTATGCCAATATTTGCTTGCTTGACTAATGTCAAAGTTTCTGTTACTAATTCAGGCGGTTGTACGGCTAAACTACAGCAGTGTCCGCAGATAATTTGACCGCTAAATTCATGGCGAATAGCTGTTTTTGCGACTTCCCGCAATGTTACTGATTCTGGATCGTCGGTTTCGTCGGTGTGGAAGTCGAGGTTTAAACCGCGTTCTTGGGCTAAGCTGAAAACGCGATCGAGTTGTTTGTCTAAGTCGGGATTCATGTAGGCGACGCCGCCGAGAATGCCGCCGATTTGGGCAATTCTATCTGCTAATTTTTCGCCTGCGGGTGTCAGGAAATAGTCGAGGGAAACTAGGGAAACTGCTTGCAAGATTAGCCGATCGCCCCATTCGGCTTGCAGGGATTGAAATACTTCCAAACTCACGGTTCCCTGTTCTCCTGCTGCGTCGATATGAGTGCGGATGGCTTTGGTTCCGTGGGCGTAGCTGCACTTGAGGCCAAACTCCATCCGCCGGTAAACATCAAGAGCATTCCAGTGTTTTTCGGTGTCAGCGCGCACAGTCTCCAGCGCACTTGCAAAAGTTCCGTCGGGATTGGGCGATCGTTCCCAAATGTGGCCTTTGTCTAAATGCGTGTGCATATCCACAAAGCAAGGGAAAACTAAGCCTCCTTGCAAGTCTACAATTGGAATATCTCGAAGTTGCGATAAAGGTTCCGTATTTGTGGGGATGATTTGGGCGATCGCACCCGCTGCAATTTCCAGATCCACCGCACAAAAATTGTTCTCTGTCCCCGTTGTTGCGATTGTAGAAGCTGAGAGGGCGATCGATTGCATTTCTAGCAGAGACGCGGGGACGCGAGCATTTTTGAGCAAATAATTAGATGTACTTGGCAACATTAACTTTGTGAGTTAGAATTTTATTAATAATTTAGCTATACCAGTTTTAAATATAGCAATTATTTCCAAATTTGGAAACTTTTTTATTTCTCTATTTCCATTTTACTCTCTTTTTTTCTCCTTTGCGCCCTCTGCGCCTCTGCGGTTCGTTAAAAAAATATCATTCACACATCAAATCTAATTGCTCTAGAAGATTTCGCTAAAATTGGATAGCTCGAATCCTTCCGCAGACACAATTCTGTTGTTACAATCGATAATCGTTTAAAATTGCCATAGCCAGAGCCAAAAACAACTGTGTCACAACCCAAGCATATAGTTTTAACATCCCATCCCGACAGATCCGGTACAGAACCAATTCCCATTTATTGGGGAGAAATCGATCCCCTGAAACGGGGGCCTGTGATTGGCAGCCTCAGCAAATCGTCTCACCGGAATGCGATCGGCACTCATTCGGGTTCTTACTCTGTTTATCGAGCGCTAGCAGTTGCTTCCGGTGCACTCCAAGCAGATCACCTCCCCGATTTTACCAACACATCTCCGGCTGCACACATCGGGCCTCACCCGAGTTGGGGCGATCGCAATTTGATTGTTTCTCTCGATCCCTTTGGGGGTTTGGTTAGCGAAATTTATACTTCATTTTCCCAGCAGGGATACGATATTCGACCGACAATTGCTGTTACTAAAGCTCACATTAGTATGCCGGAATTGCAAGAGGCAATTGCTAAGGGGCGGGTGCAAATTGATGGCAAAATAGTTAAAGAAGGCGGCAATTTAGCAGTAACTAAAATTGCGATCGACCCGGTGTGGTATTTGCCGGGAATTGCTCGGCGGATCGGAGCCCAAGAAAGCTTTCTCCGCCGTGTCCTGTTCGAGCAAACAGGCGGTATGTTCTCGGATTTGGTGACGCGACCGGATTTACAGGTTTTCTTGCCCCCAATTGGCGGAACTACAGTTTATATTATTGGCGATGTGGCGAATATTTCTGACCCAGAGAAAGAGTTGGCGGTACGGGTACACGATGAATGCAACGGTTCTGACGTGTTTAGTTCGGATATCTGCACTTGCCGCCCTTATTTGGTACACGGGATTGAAATTTGCATCCAAACAGCACAATCCGGCGGTTCTGGGGTAATAGTTTATTTCCGCAAGGAAGGGAGAGCTTTGGGGGAAGTGACTAAGTTTTTGGTGTACAATGCCAGAAAACGTCAGGAAGGTGGCGATCGCGCTGAAGCATATTTTACTCGCACTGAATGTGTTGCCGGAGTTCAAGATATGCGGTTTCAAGAGCTAATGCCAGATGTTTTGCACTGGTTGGGTATCTCTCGCATTGACAGTTTAGTTTCCATGAGCGATCTCAAATACAATGCTATTATCAATTCTGGCATTCAGGTGGTCGATCGCATCCCCATTCCTGAAGATTGGATTCCCGCAGACGCACAAGTCGAAATCGTCGCCAAAAAAGCCGCTGGCTACTACACGCCAGACCCCGTGCCAGATGCTACAATTCTTGCAGAAGCCAAAGGACGCGATTTAGGAGATTGAGAGGGCAAAGACGCGATCGATCGGACGCGAACAATCGCATCTTTGCCAAATGAAATTTATTGCTGGTTTTTGATCAGTCAGGGTAGGTTATGGCTAATTTGCGTTCTACTGTGATCGTAAAAACAGATATTTGCGGATATACCGCCAGAGTTAAAAAATTATCTCAGTCGGACTTAAGTAGTTTGTTAAACCAACATAAAAATTTTATTTCAGATATTAGCACTAGAAATGAAGGCAGCGTGATTAAAGGAGAAGGTGATTCCTTTTGGATGATTTTTCCCAGCGTCACAGCAGCGGCTATGGCAGCCATAGAAATGCAGCAAGAATTGAGAGCGGAACAATCTAGCAAATCGAACGACGAACGATTGGCTATTCGCGTGTCGATTACATTAGGAGATGTCTTACATCAAGATAAAGATATTTTTGGCGATACGGTCAATTTAACAGCGCGCATAGAATCAGTAACTCCGCCGGATGAAATATATTTGTCCCAAGCAGCATGGCTGGCACTCAACAAAGCAGAAGTGCAAACGTCTTTTGTTAATGAGTTTTCTTTGAAAGGGATGAGCGAACCTGAAAAGGTTTACAAAGTTGACCAAAGTCACAAAACGCGGATAGTTGAAAATCAAGCAATAATTAAAGCTGATTTGAGAGGTTTTATTGCTTATCAAGAATCTAATTCTATCAAAGATGTTGAATATTTGCTGACTAACTTCGATACTTTTGAAAAAAACATTTGCGAAGAATACGGCGGCACAATTCGGAGTATTGTTGGCGATTCGCATTTGTTGACTTTCCCGGAAGCTCACGCAGCCTTAGCGGCAATGGAAAGTTTGTGCGAGAATTGGAAACTGTTTATTCACGGCAATCAAATACCTTGCGGCTTGTCGGTGGGAGTTGCTAAAGGAAATTTGTATATATTTCGGTCTTGCACTTACGGAAAAGATATTAACATCGCCGACAGGCTGGAAGATTTGAGTAAAATCGTATCTCCGGGTACAGAAAAAAATTCGGTGATAGTTTCCGATCAAATAAAACGCGAAGTTAGTGGCTCGAAGTGGGAATATAAGCTGATCAAAATTGATAGAAATGTGATTTTAGATAATCTTTTAGATTACAGTCACTTTGACTTTTTTAAGGAAAATGATGTTTATCGGTGTTTGGTGGCATGAAGTTGAATAAAATTGAACTTGAGACTGTAGAATATCTGAGAACACCGGCTGCGATTCGCCAAAAGTGCGATTCCCTTCGGGATAGCTTCGCTTCACGGCTTTTTGATTTAGCCTCCGAAAATAAACTCCGCTACTTCCGCGTCGATTTATCCCAACTCGACAAAGCAGTAAATTATGTAATCGATACAACCCGCCAGCAGTATCCCGATTTCAACATTCCCTTTCACAGTCGCTGGCGGCATTTTGAAGCGGGCCACCAACCGCGACTCGCCGAATTAAATACAGCTTTAGCACAATTTACACTCATAGAACAAGCTAAGATCAAATTTGATTTAGCAATTGTCAGCGTTTTGCTCGATGCCGGCGCCGGTGCAGATTGGCAGTATTGCGAAGCCGAAACCGGACAGGTTTACCGCCGTTCTGAAGGGTTAGCAATAGCCACTTTTAGGATGTTTTGTCAAGCTGTTTTTTCCAGCAATTCCGATTTCCCTTGGCAAGCTGATTCTCGGGGACTTTCTCAGTTAAAACTAGAAACCTTAGCGGCGGGATTTCAGGTAAGTCGAGACAATCCGCTAGTTGGTTTAACGGGCAGATTAGAATTGTTGCGGCGTTTGGGAAAGGCGATTTCTCAACATCCGTTATTATTTGGCAGCGAAAACCCGCGTCCCGGCAATTTAGCACAATATTTGCTCGATAGTCGGGTTTCTGGAGTCAAAACTGTGAATGCTTCTGAAGTATTGAGCGCTGTTTTGACTGGTTTTGGGGAAATTTGGCCGGGAAGATATGCAATTGCTGGCGTTAATTTAGGCGATGTTTGGCGGCATTCAGCTTTAAGAGGAGAAAATGTGGGAGATGAATTTGTGCCGTTTCACAAACTATCGCAGTGGTTGACTTATTCGCTGTTGGAACCGCTGCAAGAACTTGGTTTAGTCGTCGCCGGATTGGATGAGTTAACGGGATTACCGGAGTACCGCAACGGCGGTTTGTGTTTGGATATTGGGCTGCTGCGGGTAAAAGATGCGGCTATTTTTGAAGAGAGTTATTTGCCGGGTTCGGAGGTTATAGTGGAATGGCGATCGCTCACTGTGATTCTTTTAGATAAAATTGCGGCAACTATGCGAGAAAAGCTGCACTTGAGTGCGACAGAATTGCCGCTGGTGAAGGTTTTGCAAGGGGGCACTTGGGCGGCGGGGCGGAAAATTGGGGCCCAATTGAGGGCTGGCGGAGTGCCGCCAATTCAGATTGAAAGTGATGGCACTGTGTTTTAGGAAGAAGGAAGAAGGAAGAAGGAAGAAGGAAGAAGAAAGAAGCCGTAGGGTGTGTCGCCATTGAAAATACCTAAAGAAAAATCGATAATCTTACAGCGACGCACCTGTGATTACAGGCTTGAGCAAACAAACCCAAAAATTATGTTATGGTAAGACTTAAGAGAAATAATATAAATTTGAAAGTTGTAATAAGAGCATTGAGAAACCCGGTTCCTTTACGAAACCGGGTCATAGGTGTTATGTTGTTTTGCCGATTCTGTGTTTAGCGGCAAGTGCGATATTTGACGTGATAAACTAAACCGCGATGAGCTAAATCAAAGGAGTCAACGGTGGCTGCGCCGGCACCGCTGGCTGTCATTGAGGCATTCACCCGCATATTTACACTGTCGCCGCAGCGAGACCAAACATCAGCTACAGTGACTAAACTATCTCGAACGTTGTAGTTAGTTTCGCCGCTGAAATTCCGAGAAAAAACGGGGCCGCGAGTTCCAGCAAAAAAGTATTCTGCTCGCAAGTTGCCGTTGGTTTTAGGAGCAACGTAACCGCGATAATCGGCATCGTAGATCGAAATTTGGAAGCCTTGGGGTACTTTGATGGGAATGCTCAGATTGCAGCTTTTACGGCGTTCTGCTGAGACATTTCCCTGGGCTGCAAACTTATCAAATAGGATGCTGAGTTCTTGACCGTCGGGGCTGACGCTGACGCTGGCGGAGCGATCGGGGCAACCGCTACCGCCGTAGCTGGCACCTAATATTTGAACTGACGGAGTAGCAGCAAAGGCGGGGGTGATAGCAGCAGTCATTAATGCCGTGGCTAGCAAGAGTTTTACAAACTTCATGGATGTTCTCCTTAATGTTTTTTTTGTTAGGACAATCCTGAATAATTCAAGGAAGATTGAGGCGATGCCCTTCCAATTAGGAGATGGCAAGCCTTTACTGAAAAGGCATTCAGAGTGTGACTGAGCGCTAGATATATGTATCTAGAGCCGTTTTTTTCAAGTAGCATTATTTTATTGATTAATGCCTATTCTGTCCTGATACTTTCTAGGATTCATGCCGTTTAAGCACTACTCCGGAAGATTTTTTAGGAAAATATTTATCTTTTTTTTAAAGAGCTTTGGGGAACACAGCTCTGGTTTTTGGGTCGGCGCAGCGCGGATGAATTGTTGTTGAGGTAGGAATTTTATTCCTTGGTTATTTGCTGGTAAAAGACGCTGGAATTCGGGAATCAGAGCCGCCGGATATGTAGTGAAAGAATCGGTATGGTGGCGGGGAACTGGGAAAACAAGACGAGATCTGTATTTTCTGGCAGATTCAGGAAGGGAGAATTATAATCAGGAAAATTAACTGTTTAAAAAAATGACTGCTAAAGCTACTGTGATCGAGCATCCTTTGATACAGCATAAGTTAACTCTGATGCGGCAAACTCAAACGAGTACGGGGAAGTTCCGGCAATTGCTGAAAGAAATTGGGATGCTGCTAGCTTATGAGGTGACGCGAGATTTGCCGCTGAAATACGAATTAATCGAAACGCCGATCGCACAAATGAATGCACCGATGCTGGCTGCGTCCAAGAAAATGGTGATTGTTTCGATTATGCGCGCCGGCCAGGGACTTTTAGATGGTATTTTAGAACTGATTCCGTCGGCGAGGGTGGGACATATTGGTTTGTACCGCGATCCGACAACTCATATGGCGATCGAATATTATTTCAAAGTTCCGCTGGATATCGAACAGCGAGATGCTTTAATTGTCGATCCGATGCTGGCTACTGGTAATTCAGCCGTGGCGGCAGTTGATCGGCTTAAAGTCGATCCGATGCTGGCTACTGGTAATTCAGCCGTGGCGGCAGTCGATCGGCTTAAAGAAGTTAATCCTAAGTCTATTAAGTTTTTGTGCTTGCTGGCTGCGCCGGAGGGAATTGAACACTTCCATGAACAGCACTCTGACGTGCAGATTTATACGGCTGCTATTGATGAGCGTTTGGACGAACACGGCTATATTGTACCGGGACTGGGAGATGCGGGCGATGGCTTACACCCCGCTACGCTACGGCTTTACGGTACTCTGTAAATTGAATAAAATTATTTTCTGCTGTATATGGCAATACATTCATTTAAAAATAAGTTTACTAACATAAGCATTGGTTTGATAGTGCCATAAAATGTAAATTGTAAAATTTTAATGTCAGGAAAAGCCTATATATAACAATAATTGTAGGGTTTTCTTACATTAAATTCCTAAATTGCATTATCTAGATGTATTTACTGCATTTGATGGTTAAATTCTCTGCCTTTAGTTTAATTAATTGCAAGAATTAGTTATTAAAATAGATGTATGATGCTAACCGTTTGCGATCGACTACTAACTTTTTTTTACGAGATAAAAAACCATGGAGACTACAGCACAGAAAGAAGCCCCAACTCAGCCTGTTGAGGAAGTGAAAATTCAGAATATCAACAGTTTGGAGTTTGAGCTTTGGGCTAAAGCAGTGAAACGCCAGATGATTGCAGCACTCTCTAAAAAGGGCGCGATTTGACATCTCTGGGTTTTTTGTGCACAGGTTGTGTTAATTAATTAAATTAACAAAATTTTTGTCTGCATTGTTGTCCGAGTTCGAGAGGAGTAAGGGGTAAGCTGTTGTGCATTTAAAACGCATATTGGTATAATATAACATAATGATATTCAGAAAAAGTGAATGCCTGCTAAAAACTTTCTCAGTTCCGAGACAAAGGAAACTCTGCAACAAGTATTAAAAGACCATGAGCATCC
>JANYGO010000127.1 GCA_025362325.1 Cyanobacteriota bacterium
CTCCTGATTTTGATGGCGATTTACCAGGGATTCCAGCTCCTGCTTGATTTACAGAATCACCGCCGACTAGAATAACCGCCGACTGGAAGTCGGGGCTACACAAACAAAGTCCGCCTACGCGGACTGAAAAATAACTAATAACTAATGACAAATAACCAATAACAAATAACCAATAACCAATAACTAATAACTCATAACTCATAACTCATAACTAATGACTCTAAAAGCAGTTTTATTTGATTTTAATGGCGTCATGATTAATGACGAGCCGATTCACGAGAAAATAATCGATCGACTAATGCTCGATGAAAATCTCCAACTCAAACGCGGCGAGTTTCGAGAAGTTTGTTTGGGAAGGAGCGATCGCACTTACATTACGGATCTGCTGAAGCGCCGGGGACGATATCTGACAGAAACATACCTCGATCGCTTGCTGCTTGGCAAGGCCAAAGCTTATCAGGAAACAATAAACAGTTTGCAAACATTGCCAATTTATCCGGATTTGGCAGAATTTATTGACAAAATTCGGGTTTCGGGACTGAAAATGGCGGTAGTTAGCGGGGCAATGCGATCGGATATACAATTGGTGTTAGAGCGATCGGGTTTGGCTGCAAATTTTGAGTTAATTGTCGCAGGCGACGACTTGACGGCGAGTAAACCAGAACCTGACGGCTATCTGTTGGCTGTGGAACTTCTCAACCAGAAATATCCCGGCTTTAACTTGCAAGCGATCGAGTGTTTGGCCCTAGAAGACACTTTTGCGGGGATTGAAGCGGCGAAAAAAGCGGGGATGCAAGTAGCGGGAGTGACTCACACTTACCCGTTTCACATGATCCAGCGCCAAGCTAATTGGACGGTGGACTATTTTGCTGATTTAGAGTTGGACAGAGTAGCCCAACTTTGCTCGATCGCCCCGACGCAGCCGGCTACATAAAAAACTTGACGTTTTTAGCCGTTACGTGCTAATGTGAGTGACGGTTTGAAAAATTAAGAGCAACTGCGAGCTGTAAGCTTTTAAGATTCGGCAATCGCGCATCTAAAATGCTTGCATTGAAAGTCAATCAGGGGAATTAGCTCAGTTGGTAGAGCGCTGCGATCGCACCGCAGAGGCCAGCGGTTCGAGTCCGCTATTCTCCATAAATCAGTGGACAGTTGACAGTGGACAGTTGACTCCGAAAGCAGTTGCAGACTAGGGGAATCAAACCATTTATGCTTGAGGGGTATCGGCTCTATTCATTCAGGTTATTTATGTCGGCGTCCGATGTGGCGGTTGCTATATTTGTAGAAAGGGCGATCGTCACCTGCTCTGACATTTGCCTGTGAATGTGCGATCGACTCGGTTGGTGCCTAACTCCTAGCATCAATAACGTATTTCTCTAAAAACAGCGGGTTTCTAATTTCAGACTGATTGCTGAAATGACGTATCTTGGTGTCTAAACTCCATTTCGGCCACAGTTGCCATCAATCCCCACAAAACCTTAATTTTGTCAATCAATAATAAGTTTTGTATCTAAAGATACAACAGTCTTCTCAACCTAGTCTTAATATCAAGTCGCTATATGTTATTATTCTCAATCATCTGACTGAGCTATTTAAGAGTAACAAGAAAAAATGACAAAGCGATTCGATCGGCGGAAATTTCTTTTATACGGTTCTGCTACCCTCACATCAAGTTTATTCCTCAAAGCTTGTAGAACTCCGACTCCAACAGCCACCCCAGCCGCTTCTCCAACAGCAACCGGATCGCCATCAGCAGCAGTCAGTGGAAACACGATAAAAGTAGGAATTTTGCATTCCTTGAGCGGCACAATGTCAATCAGCGAAAAAAGCGTTGTCGATGCCGAACAATTAGCGATCGAAGAAATCAATAAAGCGGGTGGCGTCCTCGGAAAACAAATCCAAGCAATAGTAGAAGACGGCAACTCAGACTGGCCAACTTTTGCCGAAAAAGCCAAAAAGTTGATCGATCAAGACAAAGTTGTCACCGTCTTTGGCTGCTGGACATCCGCCAGCCGCAAAGCAGTATTGCCAGTATTTGAAGAAAAAAATCATATGCTCTGGTATCCCGTACAATACGAGGGTCAAGAGTGTTCCAAGAATATCTTTTATACCGGGGCGGCGCCGAACCAGCAAATAGAGCCAGCAGTAGACTGGCTGCTAGAAAATAAAGGCAAAAAATTCTTCTTAGTCGGATCGGACTACGTTTTTCCCCGCACCGCAAATACCATTATCAAAGCACAGCTAGCAGCCAAAGGTGGCGAATTAGTTGGGGAAGATTACATTCCTTTGGGAGGTACAGAAGTCACACCAATTATTACTAAGATTAAGGCCGCTTTGCCCGACGGCGGCGTCATTTTCAATTCCCTCAACGGCGACAGCAACGTCGCATTTTTCAAACAGTTGCAGGGTGCAGGTTTGGGCCCGGAAAAATATCCGTCCATGTCTGTCAGTATTGCAGAAGAAGAAGTAAAGGCGATCGGCGTAGAATATCTCAAAGGCCATTACGCCGCCTGGAATTACTTCATGACTGTGGACTCTCCGGCAAATAAAAAATTTGTGGAAGCTTTCAAGGCAAAATATGGCAAAGATCGAGTGACCAATGACCCGATGGAAGCAGCTTACATTATGGTTTACCTGTGGAAGCAAGCCGTCGAAAAAGCAGGGACAGCCGACGATTTGGAAAAAGTGCGGGCAGCAGCTTTGGGTCAAAGTTTTGATGCGCCGGAGGGCAAAGTAACGCTGGAAGCTAACCATCACCTTTCTAAATTTGTGCGGTTGGGTCAAGTGAGAGAAGACGGTTTGTTTGAAATCGCTTTTGCTACGCCAGAAGCAGTGAAGCCTGTTCCTTGGAATCAGTTTGTCGCTGAAACAAAAGGCTTTTCTTGCGATTGGTCAGACCCCGCAAAAGGTGGCAAATTCAAGACGAGCTAAGTAAAGCAGAAGCAAGTTTGGCAACGAGCAATGTACGGGATGTAACGGATGTAACGGATGTCAGTTTGTAGGGTGCGCAATGCGCACCTTATTTCTTAGATAACGGCGCACCTAAAAGGTGACTATTGGTGCGCAATGTGTACCTTACCCCCTTACATAACTGCACCAAATATAGAAAAATAGGAGTAAAAAAGTGCTGAGTGGCTTATTGGACGGTTTATTTAACGGCATTAGCATCGGCGCTGTTTTACTAATTGCAGCCCTGGGATTAGCGATTATTTTCGGGTTGATGGGCGTGATTAATATGGCTCACGGCGAATTGATGATGCTGGGGGCTTATACAACTTTTGTAGTGCAGAATGTCTTCAAAGGTATCGGCGGATTTGCCTTTGAAATGTATATTTTATTTGCCATTCCCCTAGCTTTTTTAGTAGCGGCGCTGGTAGGATTAATTCTCGAACGCGGAGTGATTCGCCATCTCTACGGGCGGCCTCTAGAAACTTTGCTGGCGACGTGGGGCGTAAGTTTAATTTTACAGCAGTTTGTCCGCAGCGTTAGTTGGGTGCTGGTAACGGGGATTGCGGTGTTTTGTTTGCTATTTTTTGGCGGCTTGCAGGTGCTGAAGCGACGCCCGGATTTCGATCGCACTCGCAGCACATTTATCGCCATAATTTTACCTCTATCTTTGGGTATTTCCTGGGCTGTCAGCGCACTTTTAAGCGAAACTTACAAACTCGCAGTAACTCAACCTTGGTTTGGCGCTCAAAACGTTGATGTGACTGCGCCTGCATGGCTGCGCGGCGGCATCCCGCTGGGCAATTTTCAACTCCCCTACGCCAGACTTTTTATTATTGCGCTGACAGGAGTTTGTTTGGCGGGAATTTACCTATTTTTGCAAAAGTCTGTGTGGGGATTGCGGATTCGCGCTGTGACGCAAAATCGCAGCATGAGCGCGTGTTTGGGAATACCTACCGAGCAAGTAGATGCGCTGACTTTTGCTTTGGGATCGGGGTTGGCGGGTGTGGCTGGGTGCGCGATTAGTTTGATTGGTTCCGTAGGGTCAAATACCGGACAAAATTATATAGTCGATACTTTTATGGTTGTGGTTGTGGGCGGTGTCGGCAAGATTGTCGGGAGTGTAGTTGCTGCGATGGCGATCGGCACTGCAAATTACCTGATCGGTTCGGGAACTTTAGCAATAATGTTCGCTCCTGTCAAGCCCTTAGCTGATTTTTTCACATTTTTTGCCACAACCAGCATGGCAAAAGTGATGGTATTTGCCTTAATTATGGCTTTCCTGCAAGTGAAACCCGGAGGAATTTTCCCGCAGAAAGGACGCACGGTTGAGAATTAATAACTACAGGTTTGAGCGAAAAACAATGGAGAATATACAACGAAAGGCACTGGTAAAAGAAGCGGCAATTGTCGGGGCGATCGCCCTAATTGCGATATTGCTCGTCCCAGGAATAGTTCCTGACGCTCGCCTCAACCAATTGGGACGATTTTTAGCACTAGCAATTGCAGCCCTCGGTATAGACTTAATCTGGGGATACACGGGTTTGCTCAGTCTGGGACACGGCGTATTTTTTGCGATCGGCGGCTACGCATTCGCCATGTACCTAAAACTGCAAATTCCCCCAAACGCCAGCAGTCAATTGCCCGAATTTATGAGCCTCTACGGCGTCACCGAACTGCCTTGGTTTTGGCAACCATTTTACTCTTTTCCCTTCTCAGTCGTCGCAGTATTCCTAATACCAGCCATCTTGGGCGGAATTTTAGGTTACTTAGTATTCCGCAATCGAATTCGAGGCGTTTACTTTTCAATTCTCACCCAAGCAGCAACAATTGTATTTTTTAACTTCTTTAACGGCCAGCAAAAACTGATTAACGGCACCAACGGACTCACCGACTTTAAAACCCTGTTCGGAGCCACAGTAAATGGCCGAGATACTCAATATATTTTCTACATTCTCACCATATTATTTCTAGTAGCAACTTACGCCCTGTGCCGCTGGCTGACAAGCGGGCGTTTCGGGCGCTTGCTACTAGCAATTCGCGACGACGAAGTGCGCCTGCGTTTCTCCGGCTACAATCCCACAGGATACAAAGTTTTAGTATTTGCAATATCCGCTGGTTTAGCCGGGATTGCAGGCGCATTATTCACCGTACAAACCGGAATTATTTCGCCGAAAGCGATGGATATTGCATTTTCGATCGAAATGGTAATTTGGGTAGCAGTCGGAGGCCGCGCCACATTATCGGGAGCAATATTGGGCGCGCTGCTAGTCAACTTTGGCAAAAGTTTCTTGAGCGAACAATTTCCAGAAGTCTGGCTATTTTTCCAAGGTGCGCTATTCTTAATAGTAGTCACAGTCCTGCCCGACGGCTTAGTTGGATGGCTGCAAAATCACGATTTTGAACACATCCGCCGCCTGTTCAAAAAACCAAAGTACGCATCTACTTACCCCAGCCTGGAACAAGACCCCGAAGTACAGCTCGAAAAAGAAGAACTTGAACATTGAATGCTCAAAAATGATATGCGGTATGCTGGCGGATTTCCAACTAAAGATTTTGTAGTAAAATACTCAGTTACTTAACTGGTGGGACAACATATGGCAGATGTGATTGACTACAAAATCTACGGCGACGATTTGCAACTCATCGAGATTGAACTCGACCCCAAAGAAGGCGTGAGGGCTGAAGCTGGAACCATGACATACATGGAAGGCGACATCCAAATGCAAACATCCACAGGTGGCTTATTTCAAGGTTTCAAACGGATGCTGACAGGAGCGGGTTTTTTTATTACCACCTTTGTCAACACCGGAAATCGCAAGGCCCACGTCGCTTTTGCCGCCCCCTATCCGGGTAAAGTAATTCCCCTCGATTTAGGTCAACTTGGCGGTAAATTTTTATGTCAAAAAGATTCATTTCTCTGTGCCGCTAACGGGATTGAAATTGACGTAGCTTTCACCAAGCGGCTGGGTGCCGGTTTCTTTGGCGGAGAAGGCTTTATTCTGCAAAAATTGCAGGGTGACGGGTTAGCTTTTGTTCATGCGGGAGGAACAATTGTTGAGAAAAATTTGGGAGTTGGTGAAGTGTTGCGGGCGGACACTGGTTGTTTGGTCGCTTTTGCGCCGACTGTAGATTACGATATTCAGTTTGTGGGCGGCTTTAGAAATGCTTTATTTGGTGGCGAAGGCTTGTTTTTAGTCAAGCTAACCGGGCCTGGAAAAGTGTATTTGCAAAGTCTGCCGCTCTCGAAATTGGCTGAGCGGATTATGGCGGTAAATCCAGCTCCTTTAACGAGCAGTTCTAGCAGTTCTAGCTTCGAGTAAAAGGTTTGTAGTGAGGACTTTAGTCCGCATTGAGGATAAATTTGTAAGAAAGAACTAAATTTCTTACTACAAATATTCAGTAATAAAAGACTAAAGTCATTACTACAAATATTCAAAAAACATTCAATAAAATTTCTGAAAAATACATGAACCAAAAAGTATTAGAAATAGAAAACTTGACTGTTAGCTTTGATGGTTTTAAAGCCATCAATGGTTTAAATTTCAGCATGGATGTGGGGGAACTGCGAGTTATCATTGGGCCCAACGGTGCGGGGAAAACAACTTTTCTCGATTCGATTACCGGGAAGGTGCAGCCGACAGAAGGGCGTGTGTTATTTAAGGGGAAAAATTTACGCAAGTTGTCGGAATATCAGATTGCGCGCATGGGTATTGGCCGGAAGTTTCAGACGCCGCGAGTTTACTTGAATTTAACGCCGCGCGAAAATTTGGAGCTATCTTGCAACGGCAATAAAAATGTGTTTCCAACTTTGTTTAAGCCTGCTCCTGTTGCTGAAAAGCGCACGGTGGCGGGTTTGTTAGAAACTATTGGTTTGGTGCATAAAGCTGATGTTTCGGCTGGTTTGCTTTCTCACGGGGAGAAGCAATGGTTGGAGATTGGGATGTTGGTGGCGCAGTCTCCTGATTTGCTGTTGGTGGATGAACCTGTGGCGGGTTTGACTGATGAGGAAACGGCGCTGACTGGAGATTTGCTGATTTCGCTGGCCGAAAGTCATTCGGTGTTGGTAATTGAACATGATATGGAGTTTGTGCGGCAAATTGCTAAAAAGGTGACGGTGCTGCATCAGGGTTCTGTTTTGTGCGAGGGAACGATGGATGAGGTGCAAAATGACGATCGGGTAATTGAGGTATATTTGGGCAAACCTGACAGTTGACAGTTGACCTGGGACAGTTGACAGTTGACCTGGGACAGTTGACCTGGGACAGTTGACCTGGGACAGTAGTAGCTAAGAAATAACAAATAACAAATAACAAATAACAGTCAACAATATGCTGCAAGTCTCTGATTTGAATGTTTACTACGGCGAAAGTCACATTTTGCGCGGTGTCGATTTAAGCGTCAATGCGGGGCAAATGGTGTGCTTGATCGGCCGCAATGGTGTGGGCAAAACTACGATGCTAAAAACGATTATGGGGTTGCTGCAACCGCGCAGCGGCACAATTAATTTTGGCGGACAATCTATTGCTTCTAAGTTGACTCACCAGCGGGCTAAAATGGGCATTGGTTATGTGCCTCAAGGGCGCGAAATTATTCCCCGGTTGACTGTGAAAGAAAATCTTTTGTTAGGTTTGGAAGCGAAACCAACTCTGACAAAAAATCCTGAAGTTCCTGATGAGATTTTTGAGTTATTTCCGGTTTTGAAGACTATGCTCGATCGCATGGGGGGTGATTTGAGCGGGGGACAGCAGCAGCAGTTGGCGATTGCTAGAGCTTTGATGGGTGAGCCGAAATTGCTGGTTTTAGATGAACCGACGGAGGGGATTCAACCGTCTATTATTTTGGATATTGAGGCTGCGGTGCGTCGGGTGATTGCGACTAGGGGTATTTCGGTTTTGTTGGTGGAGCAGCATTTGCATTTTGTGCGGCAAGCTGATTGGTATTATGCTATGCAGAAAGGCGGGATTGTGGCTTCGGGAAGGACTAGCGATTTGAGCGATGAGGTGGTTCAGAGGTTTTTGGCTGTTTGATATGATGTCAGGTCGATTACCATTACAAAAATGGTTCGTAGTGTGGACTTTAGTCCGCTCTATGTTGCGGACTAAAGTCCACACTACGAACGTTACTGATAGCGGTCGATCGACCGGACATGGTATGATTTACATTCTGGAACTTATCAATATCTAAGAAACCGGGTTTTTTTGGGGATTGGGGGATTTGATGCAGTTGCTTGGTAAAAAACCCGGTTTCAGCCTCTAGAAAAAATTCTGTTATTGCTTTTTGCTGCCGTCTGGCATTGTTGTACCTCCCATGCTGGCTCGATCGATACTAGCGCCATCTATATTAGCATTGCGGAGGTTGGCATTTGACAGGTTGGCGTCTCTGAGGTCGGAAAATCGCAAATCTGCGCCGTCTAAATTGGTTCCTGTCAAGTTGGCTTTTCTGAGGTTGGTGTTGCTGATTCTGGCTCCGATTAATTCGGCGCCGCTTAAGTCTGCGCGAGCTAGGTTGGTGTTGACAAAATCTGAGATCTCGAAACGGCTGCCGCTGAGGTTGGCGTCTGATAAATCTGCTCCTGTGACGATCGCATTTTTTAAGCGAAGGTTAATTAATTTTACGGCTCGGAGGTCGCAGCGGGCGCAACTTTGAGTTAGCAGCAGTGTTTCGACGTTGGCGTTGATTTGGTCAATTTCTTGCTGGGAGAATTTTTCGGCAAATTCGGGGGAGACGTAGCCTAGTTTTTTGGGATCGTCTGCTTTTGGTTGGGGTGTTGGTGTTTGGGGTGTTGGTGGTTGAGTTGTTGGTGGTTGGAGTGTTGGTGGTTGGGGTATTTGTGGTTGGATGATTTGTGGTTGAGGTGTTTCTGGTTGGGATGTTGGTGTTTGGGCGATCGCTCTTAGTTGCAGTCCCGCCTTCCGATATTCTAGAGTTGCGGCAAAAATTAGCAGGGCGATCGAAAATATTGTGATTTTTTTCATAATTTTTTTGCAAATATACCATTCATATTGTATTGCGTGGTGCGCATTAAGCAAGAAAGGTGTACCATAAACACCCTAAGTTTAAGTAAATAGATCCAAATTTAGATAAAAAACTTCGGAACCGTCGGGTGCGCGAATCAACTTTTCTATTACTAAAGGTAGTTGCTGTTTGCGGTACAATTCTGGAATTTCGCAGAAACTTTCTTCGCTAATTTCTAAAATCTTCGGCATATCAGGAATGGGAATTCCCAAGCGAGCGCTCTTATTTAAGCTGCAAACAATCAAGTAGTTGCAGTCAGCAATGCTCCGACTGCTGGGAAATATTGTGGATAAATTTATCAGGGTAATCAGTTCTTCTTGGTGCCGCACTAAACTTTGACCGCTATCTAAAAAACCGTAGGGATTAAAGTCTTTGACAACGCGCTGCACTTTTTCTATAGGAACCGCATAATTAACGTTTCCCAGTTCAAAGGAAACAAGTTTTCTCGGAGGCGTTCTGACAGCGCCTTGTTTATTGCTGCGAAAACGGCGATTATAATTTGCGTGAGTCATGGGATTTTGGATTGGGGGATTGGCGATTGGGGGATTGGTAATTGGTAAATCAAAACGGTCGAAGTATTTATCTTCCTAGCTGATGACTGATGACTGATAACTGATGACTGATGACTGATGACTGATGACTTCCGCTCTTGTGGATTATTTAATGTTTGATTAATTTGGGAATAGCTTCTAAAAGTTGGGCTTCGCTGTAAGGTTTGGTGAAATATTGATTGGCACCCAATTCCATTGCCATTTGCCGATGTTTTTCGCCGCTGCGGGATGTCAGCATGGCTACGGGAATCTTAGCAAACCGCTGGGTCGATCGCATAGAGCGCAATAATTCAAATCCATCCATCCGGGGCATTTCAATATCAACAATCGCCAAACTGCAATCCAGACCGTTTTGCAGCTTTTCCAAAGCATCCAGCCCGTCTTTAGCCTGCACGACTCGGTAGCGGGCACGAGTCAGCATCAGAGACAGCAACTGCCGAATGGTATAGGAATCGTCCACTACCAAAATCTGGGGTGACTGACTCGAACTCGGTGCCATATGCGGCGTTGTACCGGACACAGGGGCGATCGAACTATTGACAGCAGAAGGTTGACCCACCAAATCATCCACATCCAAAATAGTTACAACTTTGCCGTCCCCCAAAATCGTACTCCCCAAAACCCCGCGAGGCTTGGATAGAGGCGGCGGCAAAGGTTTAACCACAATTTCCTGCTGACCGATCAGCCGTTCCACCGCTACCGCCAGCATTCCTTCACTAGAAGCCAAAACCAAGACAGGAATGTGGTCTTGGGTCAAAGGGTCAGGAGAGGGAGCATCCGGGCCGACGACGCTGTATTCGAGCAAATCTTGCAGCCGCACCAAACGAATAAATTCCTCCCGCCACCACAGCATCGGCTGATTCCCGGCGGTGTGAACTTCCGAAGCTTTGATGTGGAGAATCTCCTCGACTGCATCCAGCGGCACTGCTATTTTATTATGATCGGTCTTCACCATCAAAGCGTCAGTAATCGACAGCAACAGCGGCAGCTTGATGATAAAACTCGTACCTTTTCCCAGGCGAGAATCCACCTTCACAGTTCCCCGCACAGTCCGCAAATTCGTTCGCACCACGTCGAGTCCGACTCCGCGCCCCGAAAGGTCGCTGACCCCTTCTGCGGTGCTGAAACCAGGCCAAAACAGAAAATCGTAGAGTTCGGCAATGGAAAATTCTTGAGCTTGTTCCTCTGTCGCTAAACCTTTGTTGACAACTTTGCGGCGGATGATTTCCGGGTCAATGCCTTTGCCGTCATCGGCGACAGTAATAATAGTTTGGCCGCCTTGGTGGCGGGCTGCTATTTCAATTTGACCGCTGGCGGGCTTACCTGTGGCTTGCCGAACTTCGGGCATTTCGATGCCGTGGTCGAAAGCGTTTCTCACTAAGTGTATTAAGGGGTCGCGCAAAGCGTCGAGCAAACTTTCGTCAATTTTGGTATCCCTTCCCACTAACAGCAGGTTGACATCTTTATCGTAGGTGAGGCACATATCTCGAAGCGCCCTGGGTAAGTGATCTACGGCGCGGCTGAAACTCACGACTCGCAACTGCATGACGCGGCTGCGGAGTTGTTCGGTAATACGGCGCAGTTGGTCGGTACTGCGCTCGAATTTCATGGCTAGGAGGTCTAATTTGGTGGCGGATTGTGAAATTGCTTGGGCGGTTTCGATGACTTCAGAGGCTGTAGAGTGGAACTCTGTATAACGATCCATCTCTAAGATATCGAAGTGAGTATGGGCGATCGAGGATTTGCTATTAGCAATCAGTGGAAATTCTATTTCAGATGCTGCAAGTTTTTGTAATCCCGAATTGCCGTTTCCCCCTCTCCAATCTGCAAAACTCAGTCTGTCGTATTCTTCGCGCAACTGGCCGCCGAATTGGTTCAAATCTACGATACTGCGGCGGATGCGCTTGACTTCGCCGCGCAGTTCGGATTCTTGAAGTTCCAAATTTGTACGGTTGATGACTAATTCTCCGACTAGATTTACCAATTCTGTTAAGCGTTCTAAGTCTACGCGGATTGTTGGTCTTTGCGGGTTGGGAACTGGATTTAGAGTGGGAGTTTTGGAGAGTTGAGGATGAGGTGAGTGAGGGGTTTCCGATGTTTTGGATATTTCTACTTCTGATGCGTTTTCGGCGGGTGCGGGGGAGATTTGGGGGAGTTCGATCGCCCTTCCGTCTAATAGTTGCTGGCGTGCGGTTTGCAAATTTTGGGCGATCGCCCAACCCTCGGACTGGAGGCGTTCTAAAGTCAAGTCTGGAAAATCGATCAAATCTCTCAGGGGTGCAGCGACTTTCCCAAAATCGGGCAATTGCAGCATTCCAGCCAAGCCGGAGAGTTGATAATAAACCTGGTTGAGGGCGGTGACGCTTTTTGCTAAATCTGCCTCAGAAGCTTGGGAAAGTTCGGTTTCCAGGCGATTGAAGATTGGCGGCAATTCGTGTTCAAAAATCAGTTTTAGGGTTTCCGGGGCTGCCGATCGACTAGCTGCGGGAACTGGTGGCGGTTCTGGTTTGCCGTACTTGGCCTCGAACTCGCCGTGAATTTGGGCGATCGCCTCCAAGTTTTCCGTTTGATCTGGAGTGATGATATCCGAGTGCTGAATGGATTCGGTCGAAATTTTTTTGAGAGTATCCACCCCTTGCAGCAAAACAGTTACAGTAGCCGGTTCCAGGGCCGACAAGTCCGTGCGATCGCGCAAAATGACAAAACAGTCCTCCAGCGTGTGAGCAGCCGCCGACACGTTTTGAAACCCCAACATCGAGCCCGCACCTTTAATCGAGTGAGCGCCCCGAAACATTTCTTTAACAGCAGCCTGTCGCCCTTTCAAATCTGCGCCTTCCATCGCCAGCAGGTGAGTCTCCATTGACTGAAGAAACTCTTGGGTTTCTGCGGTAAAAGCATCTATTAATTCGTTTAAATCATCGTCATTCATATTAAATTAGTCATTAGTTAGCGGTCATATCTTGTCCGGTCAATTGACGGATCTAAAATGGGTTCGTAGTGCGGACTTTAGTCCGCAATAAGAGCGGACTGAAGTCCGCACTACGAACCTTTTTTAATCGATCGCAGATGATATCATTAGTTGGTGGGGGCGGGTTTATGCAGATTGTCGGTGGGAATTAAAGATTTTTGGTGAACCCGCCCCTACGGAATTGTGGTATTTAACCGGATTTAACATGATCAATGACCAATGACCAATGACTAAGGACTAAAGTCCTCACTACAAACCTTTGACTAATAACTAACTGCGGAAATTTGCCACAGACTTTTGCAATTTTTCAACAGAACCGGACAAATCATCTAAAGATGCCTTAACATCCGAACCCTTTTGTGCAGTCGTATTCGCAATCTCATTGACTTGCTGCATACTGTTAGAAATTTCTTCAGCCGAAACAGTTTGCTTCGCCGAGGCGCGAGTAATATTCTGCACCAAAGCATTCATTTCTCGACTAACTTCGATGATGGCATTCAGGTGAGTTTTAGCTTCGCTGGCTAGTTTAGTGCCTTCGACTACCTCCAAAGTTCCCGATTCCATTGCTTTCATCACGCGACTGATTTCTTCTTGAATTGTACCGACAATTTCGGAGATTTCCTCCGTCGCACCTGCCGATCGTTCTGCCAACTTCCGCACTTCTTCGGCGACAACTGCAAAACCCAAACCTTGTTCGCCGGCGCGGGCGGCTTCAATGGTAGCATTGAGAGCTAACAAATTCGTTTGGGATGCAAGTTGAGAAATAGAAGTAACAATTTTGCCGATTTGTTGGGAAGATTCGCCCAAGCGCTTCATCATTTTTGAGGTAGAGGCGATCGTCAATCGGAGCCCGTTAATGCCTTCGACAGCGCGATCGACCGCCATACCGCCGACTTCAGCAGTGTGAGAAGACTGCTGGGCGACTGTTTCAGCCCGCACCGAAACATCTCGCACGTCGCGGATCGAATTCACAATCCGCTCGATTTCCCGCATGATCGCAGATATTTTTGTTGCTTGAACTTCCGCCTGTTGGGTGAGTTGGCTGGTATTGCTGATTGACTCGCCGGTGGCAGATGTTACCTGTTCGGCTAAAGTTTGAATCCCCGTTACCACCTTCCGCAGAGAACCGATTAAGAAGTTAAAAGAGTCGGCGACAGCACCTAAAACATCGTTAGTCACTTCCGCCCTGACTGTCAAATCGCCTTGAGCCGCGCCTTTAATTTCTCCCAACAATTTGAGGACTTGCTGCGTCATCGAATCAGCTTCAGCTTTGCGTTCTGCGGCCAATTTTTCCAGTCGTTCTTCTGCCTCTTTGCGCTCGGTGATGTCAAAGCGGATGGCGATATATTTGACTATTGTGCCGCTGGTATCGAATATGGGGGCTATCGTCGAATCTACCCAATAAAATGAGCCATTTTTAGACAGATTTTTGATTTCTCCTTTCCACACCAAACCGCGAGAAAGTGTCAGCCACATTTCTTGAAAAAATGATTTGGGATGATAGCCGGAATTGATTAGCCGGTGGTTGCGGTGCAGGAGTTCTCCCATGCTGTAACCGGATATTTCAGTGAATCTGTCGTTGGCGTAGGTAATCATGCCTTTGGGGTCAGTTTCGCTGACGATCGCAGCTTCGTCTAGGGCATTTTGCCGCGTTTTGAGTTCTTGCAGCAAACGTTGCTGTGTCTCGGCCAACTGCTGCATCTGCTGCTGGGATGCTTTTTCCTGGGTGACGTTGCGGCAAACGACTACACCGCCTTTGAGGGCGCCGGTTTCGTCTTTGAGCGGCCGGCCGTTAACTTTTACCCACAGGCCATCAGGCTTGGCTGCGTGCCTGGTGAACAGCTCTATGTCGTCAACTGATTCTCCTCGAATTGTCCGCGATAAAGGTATGTCGGCTGCGGGATAGGGAGTGACTGCATCGGGCAAAAATAAACCGTATTTTGCCGACCACTCATCGGGGAGAGTGTCTGTAGAACCCATGCCAAAGATATCTTCAGCGGCGGGGTTGAACAGGAGAAAATTGCCTTTTTCGTCGGCAGCAACTACGCCATCGGTGATGTTGTCAATTAGCAGTTGCAAAAGATTGCTTTGTTCCCTGAATTCGGCTTCGGAACGGGCTAATTGTGATGTTGTTTGTTGTAATTGAGCAATTGCGTGTTTGCTTTCGGTAATGTCGCGAGCGACTGCATACATAATCTTTTCTTCGGCTAAAGGTCGCGTTTTCCACGAGAGCCATTTGTAGGAACCGTCTTTGCAGCGGTAGCGATTTTCAAAAGCCATTACTTCGACGCCGCTGGCTATTTTGGCCATTTCTGCTAAGGTTTTTTCGCGATCGTCTGGATGGACGAAATCGAGAAAAGATCGCTCTTGCAGTTCTTCTGGCCTGTAGCCGATCGTGCTTTCCCAAGCGGGATTGACGCGCTTGAATTTGCTTTCAAAATCTGCTATGCACAGCAAGTCGAGAGACAGGGTGAAAAACCGATCGCGCTCTGCTTCGGCTTTTTTGCGATCGGTAATTTCTACTGCTACTCCGCCGACGCCGATCGGCTTGCCGTCCTCACCGGGCAAAGGAAAGTAAGACGCCAGCCAATCTCGAATCGCGCCCGATTGGTTGACAGTTGTACCCGACACCTCAATGTTTAAAAACGGTTCGTTGGTGGCGAGAATCTGCTGCAACATCGGCTGTAGGGTATGAACCATTTCGGGTACAACTTCCCTCACCGTTTTGCCGAGGTGTTCGGCAACTGATGCACCGGTAGTTTCGGCCAATTGCTCGTTGACTTGCACGAACCGCAAATGGTCGTCAAAGATAAACATTGATGCCGGGGCGGCTGCGAAAAATGCGTCAAAGCGGGCTTGACGCAAAGCGAGTTCTCGTTCTAGGTTTTTGCGATCGCTGATGTCGCGAGCTTCTGGAATTAGGAGCACGACTTTGCCGCTGTCGTCTTTGATGGGTTTTAGGGAGAAGTCCACAGTCATCACAGCACCTCCAGCAACCAGCACGTCGGCTTCGTAGCGGACAAATTCGCCGGCGGCGGCTGTGACGACTGCAGCTTCAACTTTTTGCTTGGCTTCTGGGGAAATCTGCCACCACAGATTGTCGGCAAACTGAGTACCCACGAAGTCTTCGCGCCCGAGTCCGGCGGCTGTCATGGCTGTTTGGTTGGCTTCCAAAACGGTGCCGTCGGGTTCTAGCAGCCCGACTAATTGGAACGATTGGTCGAAAATGGCTCGGAACAGTCTTTCGCGATCGCGCAGCATTTCTTCTGCCCGCTTGCGATCGCGAATGTCGCGGGTAACATTTGCTACGCCTACAGCTTCGCCTGTTTCTGGGTCTTTGACGGTAAATAAGGTAAAGTCAACGGGAATGTTTTCGCCGGTTTGAAAGTTTCTCAACCGGAATTCGCCCTGCCACAAGCCATCTCGCACGGTAGCAGGCATAATCTCTTCTATGAGTATTTTCGCGTCTTCCTTCGAGAAGCAGTCAAATATACTTTTGCTTTTGACTTCTTCAATATTTTGAAGTCCGACTAGCTTCATTCCAGCCGGATTCAGGTATGTTGACTGTCCCTCCATTGATGCTAAGCCGATAAAATCTGAGCTGTTTTCGACGATCGCAATCAATCTTTGGTTTTCGATTTCAGCCAGCTTGCGCGCTGTAATGTCGTTGTTAATTTCTAAAATTGCTTTGGGTTTTCCCTGTTTGTCCCGCTGCAAAGTCCAGCGGCTAAATACAGTAATTTTGGTGTGGTAATTGGTGGTGTGAATCACTTCTCCTTCCCAATAATCCTGCTGTTCTAGCTGTGCTGAAATTGTTTCTAAAGGTTGGGAAAATATCGTATCGAACAGGGTGTGAGTAACTTTTTCTAAAGCTTCTTGTTTTTTCCAGCCGTATATTTTTTCAGCGCCTTGGTTCCAGTAATCAATCGTACCGTCTAGCTCTCGAATAATCAAAGCATCGCTGGCTAGGTCGAGCATTTGCAAGTTCTGCTCCAAGGCTTGCTCCGCGCGCTTGCGGTTAGCGATGTTGCGGGCGATAGTTGATAGAAATTCAACTTCTCCATTCTGGGATTTGTGAGCAATAATTACTTGAGAAACTGGTATTTCTTCGCCGTCTAAACTCTGCCAAATTGTCTCGCCGCTCCACACCCCATCTCGGCAAGCTGCGGGGATGCCGACGTTCATAATAGTATCGACACTTTTGGGCGATGTCACGTCGGAAATGCTGACTTCGGCTAAATTTGCCTCCTCGCCAACTTTTAACATTTCCCTGGCCGCGCGATTGAGATAAATGGTGTGCTGCTGGGAGTCTGTCATCCCTACCCAGTCTGTTGTCGCTTCTAAAATTGATTTGAGGCGTAATAGCTGCTGTTCGACTGCGCTGCGATCGCGAATTTCCTGTTCCAATTGTGCGTTAGTTTGCAATATCTGCTCGGTTCTTTCATTGACTCGCTGCTCTAGTTCTGCTGTTAGCTGCTGCAAGGCCGATTCTGTCTGTTTGATTTGAGTAATATCGCGACCTTCGGCGAGGATTTGGAATACTTCTCCTGCTTCATTTAATAAAGGTTTAAAGGACAGGTCAATTACTGTCACCTGATTGTTAGCTCCGGTGATTTCGTATTCTTCTCGGACAAATTTGCCGGCAGAAACTTGTTGGATGTTAGTTTTTAGGCGTTGCTGGTTGGTTGGGGATGATGCCCACCAGGGTGTATGCCAAAATTTTAGCCCCAGCACTTCTGATGCTTCCAAATCGCCCAACTCCAGCGCTGTTTGATTGGCTTCGATCAGAGTACCGTCTGGTTCCAATAGCGTTATTAATTGAAAAGCTCGGTCGAAGATTGCCTGAAATCGCTGGGTAGTTTCGCTGAGTGCAAGTTCAGTGTCTTTTTTAGATTGCAGGATTTGGGTGGAACCTACTAATAGACTGTAGCGGTTGGAGAGACTTAAAAAGGCGATCGCCGGAATTACAGTAATCCAATCGGACATAGTTTGCAAAACAGGCGAATGCGGCAATCCTAAGTGTTCCGCGGCGTGGCCGCTATGCCCGAAGGCACAACTCCAAAATATAAGTGCTGTAACGGTAGCGAAAGTGTCGAAACCGAATTCGCGATTTCGCCACAAGCCCAAGGTAATCAGTGAGGCGATCGCAAAGTAACACAAAGAAATGATAGAATTCGCTACACCAATCAGCAGCGGTTGGGAGATGTCAGGTAATGTCAGGGTGAATGTCGTTGCACAAAAGTAATAGAGAAGCTGCATAAGTTAGTGGTTATTTGTTATTTGTTATTTGTTATTTGTCAACAGTTAACAGTTAACAGTTAGTGGTTATTTGTTAACAGTTAACAGTTAACAGTTAACAGTCAACAGTTAACAGTTAACAGTCAACTGTTTAATTACCAGCGATCGGAATGGGCGATCGCTTCTACATCGACTATCATTAGCAAGCGTCCTTCGGAATTGTACAGGCCTTTTAAGAATGGAGCTAAGTCGGGACTGACATCTATAGCCGAGACAGTGCGATCGGGATTTAGGGATAAAACTCCTTCGACGCAGGAGACGGCCAATCCCATCCGCATTCTAGACAACCTCACATCTCGCGGATCGGGCGCTTCCACCACTAAGATGCGGCTGCTTGGGTGGTGGGTATCAACCGGCTCGATACCTGTAAACCGTCCGAAGTCTGCGGCGGCTAAGATTTCGCCCCGCAAGTTGGTTAATCCCAGCAAAAATGCCAGGGTGTTGGGAACCGGGGAAATCGGTTGTTCGCTGAGGGACAGCACTTCCCGCACTGCTTCTAATTCTATGCCGAACAGACTGCCTCCTTGACCGAACACGAGAAATTGCTTTGTCGGGCTTGTTCCAGTCGCCGCGGCTCTAGCAGTTGTTTTCATTGCTTATTTTTAATTTATACTGTAGCTTATAAACTAGAATTTTGCTTTGCCGGGGAAGCCGATCGCCGCAGACAGTTTTTGCGAATCAGCTTTTGCGCACCAAATGGCTGCTTAAATCAATCGGAGGTTGAGCGGCAGCACCAGTCGCTATCAATATATATAAAACTTTTAGGGGATTTTGAAACCCAGTTAATTTTAAAAAAAAGGGTTTCTAAGTATGATGTTTTTGGTGAAAGCTATTGCGTTTATGCTGAAAGCAAGCGCTGCACGATGTTGACGAGTTGCTGAGGTTCAAAGGGTTTGCTGACATAAGCGTCGGCGCCTAAATCGGTTCCCCAAGCTTTATCGATATCAGTGTTTTTATGAGTACAAAATACTACTGGTAGGTGTGCAGTTGCGCGATCGCCCCGCAATTCTCTGATCACTTCAAATCCGTTCATTCGCGGCATCACTACGTCTAAAACGACGAGATCCGGCGGCACTTCTCGGATCAGGGCGATCGCTTCTTCGCCGTCTCCAGCCCGGATCACCTGCATTCCAGCATCTTGCAGAATGCGGCAGATGATTTCTAGTTCGCTGGGAACATCGTCCACTACTAAAATTTTTGACATAATTCCACACTTCCTTACTGTTTTCGACTGCGGACGATCTTGATTTAGAACTTGGCGCGATGGCTTTCGCCCCGCTTCGCCCCGCTTTAAATCGAGGCGAACGCTACGGCTGTTTGACTGCGCCGCGCCAGCGAACAAATATCATCTACTTCCAAATACAATATAGCCGGTCGCATAGCTGAAGGGAAGAAGGAAGTTCGGCAACGGATTGTATAACGGATTTAACGGATGGATATTGAGTGAAAATGAAAAATTCAAAGAAGAAGGAGAAGAAGAATTAGAAATTCACTTGTTTCATAGCGGTGCTGAATTGATGCCGGGACATAACTATAGAGTACGTCATCGCCTCAAAGAAATTCTGATTAGTCGTGGCATTAAAGTACATTTAAGGGAAAAAGTCCGTGCGATAGAAAACCAAGAAATGATTGAAATAGCATCCAATGCCCAATGCCCAATGCCCAATGCCCAATGCCCAATGCCCAATGCCCAAATATACTGTGAATCAGGTTTAAGCGTTGAGTGCGATCGCATTTTTTGGGTGACACAAGCATCCGCCGCCCATTGGATCGGAGAATCGGGTTTAGCGATCGACTCAAACGGCTTTATGCAAGTCAACGATTGCCTGCAATCAGTCTCTCACCCCAACGTATTTGGGGCTGGAGACATCTGCGCGATGGTTAATTATCCCCGTCCCAAAGCAGGGGTATTTGCCGTGCGCCAGGGCAAACCGCTGTTTGAAAATTTGCAGCAGTTTTTATTGGCAAAACCGCTGAAACCGTTTGTACCGCAGGAACAATATTTGGCCTTAATCGGTACTGGGAATAAAAGGGCGATCGCCTCTCGCGGATCTTTGATCTGGGAATCGGCGCTGCTGTGGTACTGGAAAGATTGGATCGATCGCCAATTCATGCAAAAATTTAGCAATCTGCCAAAAAGCAGCGATAGCCAATAGCAATACATTCAGATCTAATCTTCTCTTCTCTTCTCTTCCTCTGCGATTAACAAAAAAAACTCGCTCAAAAAAAATAAAATTGCTATACTAATATCAGAATTAAAGAAAAGTAACTATGCTCAGAAAAATTGGATTTTGGCTGCTTTGGATTGCATTCAGCACCTACGCCTTTGTATTCGCACCACCCGACAGCCCCGAAACAATCGCACTAATTACAAACCTTTCCACAGGCAAAATAGCAGGCATCAACCCTTTAATTGTAGCTTTGTTTAACATCATGGGAGTGTGGCCGCTGATCTACAGTTGCGTGCTGTTTGCTGACGGCAGAGGGCAGAAAATACCTGCATGGTTGTTTGGCACTTTATCCTTTGGCGTCGGCGCCTTTGCCTTGCTGCCTTACTTAGCCCTGCGCGAACCTAATCCAGAATTTTCCGGCACAAAAAATGTCTTCTTAAAAATATTAGATTCCCGTTTTACTGCCATTGTCCTCACATTAGGCGCTGCGGCTTTAGTTGCCTTTGGCTTGACAAAAGGCGATTGGTCTGATTTTGTTCAACAGTGGCAAACCAGCCGCTTTATCCACGTAATGAGTTTAGATTTTTGTATGCTATCCGTGCTATTTCCTGCTTTGTTAGCCGACGATATGGCGCGCCGAGGAATGCAGAATGCCGCCGCATTTTGGGCAGTCACATTAGTGCCGCTGTTCGGGCCCTTGGCTTATCTGTGCACGCGCCCACCGCTGCCGGAAACTAATCCTAAAACTGTTACAAATTAGACAGCAGTGCAGGCAATGCTCCGTTTAATCTAGGAAGCAATCCCAAGTAATCATGCAATAAACAGGCAAGATGCCTGTTCCACAATCAGTGAATTTTGTTGTGGGATGGGCACGCGAGCCGGTCTGAGAAAAACTTATTGAGAATACTAGAATATCCGAGAATCATTGTAAATAATTATCTCCAAGTCTCTAGCAAATGAAAAAACATCCGATCGTTGGTATCACAACTTACAACCGCAGTCAAGCAGGCGAATATTGCCTCAACGGAGCTTATATTGATGCAGTGCAAGCGGCAGGAGGAATCCCGATTTTACTGCCGCCCAATCAATTAAATCCAGCTAGTATTTTTGATGCCGTAGATGGTTTGATTTTTTCAGGCGGTGGAGATATCCACCCAGAACATTATGGCGGTTATGTCGATCGCACAGTTTACTCGGTTAATGCAGAACGCGACAATTTTGAGTTAAACTTAGCTAAGCTAGCTTTGAAGGCTGACATACCCGTGTTGGGGATTTGCCGGGGAATGCAAATCCTGAATGTAGCCAGCGGTGGTAATTTGGTCGTTCACGTACCAGATGCTTACGGAGAGGATGTTAGTCACGGAACCGGAATTCCCCCACGTGCGATCGAGCATATCATTAAAATCGATCCAGACAGTCGGTTAGCAACAATCATGGGAACAACAGCAACAACAGTTGTTTCTTGGCATCATCAAGCTGTCCAGGATGTGACACCTGATTGGCAAATTGTAGCGCGAGCACCAGACGGTTTAGTGGAAGCAATGGAGTATAAATATCATCGTTGGATGGTAGCACTTCAGTGGCATCCAGAACTATCGACAAAAAGTCTGGCACACTGCGGAATCTTTCGGGCTTTTGTCGAAGCAGCCACTTCAAAGTTTATGAATTATACTAAATCAGCATGAAATTCCTCAGTGATTGTTTGCATCTTTTTCGCACTCTCTTTTTGTGACTTCGTGGCGGTAGCGAAACATATCTGTTAACCGCATTTCTACCCACCAACCTAACAGCAAATCGACCATCGGGCCGCCCGGTATCGAAAATGCGTTAGCGAAGCCCTCGAAGAGGATCGCATCCGTCAATCTAGTCTTGCCATTTTCGGTGCTAAACTCGTGTCGGTGAGTCCAACGCGCCATCGGCCCCTCGGTTTGTTCGTCCACAAACAAGCGATATCGTTCGCACTCAGTATGAGTCGCCACCCATTTCACCGGAATCGGTCCCAATAACAAGCGAAATTCTGATACAGCACCCACATCGAGTCCCCCTTCGCGGCGAATGATTTTTACCGGCTGCCAAGGCGGAGTCAGCAGTTGCAGAATATCCGGCTTTTCGTGAAAGTTCCATACTGTTTCAACGGTGGCGTTTATCAGCGACGAGTATTTAAAATTCGGCATTATATCGTTGGGCTAGACGGTTAATTGCGATCGCACTTCAGCATTTAGAGTATTATCCTCTGTATCCGTACAAACAGCATCAGTACAAACAGCAACAGTTAGTTTCAATCCCAAAGCATTCAGCCAAGTTCCCAGATTGTAAATCGTATCACTTCCTTGCAACGAGAGCAATTCATCCAGTTTTTTCAAATGCAATTCATATTGTTGTGGGGGCATTTTTGGTTGACCCAGAGCTTCTGCTACATGACTCAGAGCAAGTCTGATTAATGCTTCGTCAGGTTCTTCGTCTTCATCTAATTCAAAATGAGTTTCGAGATAGACAGCCGCATAACTGGGATCTTTTAGCTGCGCCATCAAAAAGTCATGATACGGTAAACTTTTAGGCATTTTTTTAACTCCTATAATCTGTCCAGTATTCTATTGCTTGGCCAATGTCTCGCTCTTGAGTGCTTTTATCTCCTCCGCACAGAAGAAGTACAATTGTTGTTCCTACTTGTCCAAAATAGATTCGGAAACCAGGGCCATAGTCTATCCTTAATTCAAAGACTCCTTCTCCAACTGATTTACAATCTCCCAAATTTCCCAAAATAACTCTGTTAAGTCTTTTATTGATAATTGTGGGAATTTTACGATCTCGGAACGAATCAAACCAGTTATCAAACGGCACTTGACCATCTGAGGTGATATAACGCTGAATTTCCCTGGGCTGGACTTCCGGCATAATTGTATTATAGTGCGTCGCTCCTTATTTTATCTTGTTCAGTTAGCTTTCGCTCTACTTATTGCTTGCAAAAATGCGATCCTCTTCGAGGGCTTCGCTAACGCACTTTCGCATCCTGCTATTTCCTAACTCGTCAACTGCAACTCCTGGGTCTTAAAATGACTCATTGCCTCAGCCAAATGCTTCTTCAAAGTCGCCTCTGGTAGAGACCCTTTCAAATGACTCCAAGGCAAAACCTGCTCCAAATCCCACTCTTGAAAAACATAAAAATCCATCTCCGGCAACTCTCCCCGCAACTCCTTAAATGCCCGCCGATAACTGCCCAAAGTATCGCCATAATGGCGCACTAATTCCAAAAGCTTAGACAGCCTGCGATCGCCCTTCGATAGCAAACCCTGAATTACAGACCAGTTATAGCTTTCGGGTCTAAATTCTAAACCCAACTTCCGCATTTCTTTATCTAAAAACTTTAGCCTCTTCTCCGCATCTTTATTCACTCCAAACCACTGGAAAGGAGTGTGAGATTTCGGCACAAAAGTGCTGCATCCCAGAGTCAAGCGCAAACCCGGAACAGCTTTTCTAATCGCCTTCATCATCGCCACAGTCTCCTCCAAATCCTCCATCTCTTCCCCAGGAATTCCCGCCATTCCGTAAAGCTTAATCCCCTTTAAACCACCAGCCTTAGCATTAATAGCAGCTTGAGTGATTTCCTCGTTAGTAAGTTTTTTGTTGACAATCTTGCGGAGACGTTCGCTCCCGCTTTCCACCGCAATCGTCACAGATTTGCTATCTCTGTTAGTCAATATTTCCGCTAGCTTGACTGTCACCGTATTCGTGCGTACCGAAGAAAGACTCAGCCGCACGCCGTCGTATTTCGCATGGTTTAAATGCTCCAGCAACGCTTCAAATTCCGGGTGCTGAGTCACAGAAGCACCCAACAAACCCAAACGATTAGTTACAGCTAAACCGCGATCGATCGCCGGAATTAACGAATCCTCCAAACTCGCAGTTCTAAACGGCAAAGTCAGATAACTTGCTAAACAGAAACGGCACATTTCTGGACAACTCCGCACCACTTCTACCATATAAATATTTTCCCAAGCCGCTTTTTCTGTCACCACAGTAGAAGCAGATAAAGTATTGCCGCGATAAGTCTGTTTTTCCACCATACTCGGAATTGCCGAATCCACAGGCTGAATCGATTTAATCCCCGCAGTCGCATCCAAATAAGTTACTTCGTACAAACTGGGAACGTAAACCCCAGGAACTTGGGCTAAATAGCGTAATTTAGTTTGTCTGTCGGCGGTACGAACTTCTTTACAAGCATCAATAAAATTATCAATCAGATTTTCGCCATCTCCCAGCAAAATCACATCAAAAAAATCGGCGAAAGGTTCGGGATTCGCCGTAAAAACCGGGCCACCTCCGAAGACTATCGGATGATTGTCAGTTCTTTTAGACGCCCAAATTGGAATTTCTAGAGATTCCAATAAATTGAGAATATTTACATAGTCGAGTTCCCAAGAAAGCGAAAATCCTAGTAATTCTGGATGTCGGGGAAGTTGTTCGCTAATATCAGTAAATAAACGGCTGACTTCAATATCCGATCGCACGGCCAAAGTTGCCCACACTATCTGATAGCCGAGACTGGTGATGCCAACCGTGTACTCGTTGGGAAAAGCAAAAATCGTCGGGATAGCATCCGCATCGGGGGTTGCTGGGGCAAATAGCAGGCGTTCTTGGGCAAATGGATTAGGAGTCACTGGCAAGTTTAGCTTTAGGAAAATAATATCTCTTTCATTTCTAATTTTATGCGATCGACAGACCGTCGGACGCGGATCGACACGGATATACCATCGCAAGTTTGTCTGATCCGCGTCTCCGTATCGCTAATTACTGACAACCGTTGAACCTTTTTGCAGCCAAACCAGTCTAAGGCTTACAGAATTAACCAACAGTTCCCTCAGTAGCAACTATGAAACTGAAACTCAAACATGGGGCAGTATGGCTATACTTGTGGCTGGGACTGATCGCCTCCAGCAGCGCTGCGAGTCCCCCCGACAATTCCCAAATCCTGCATCTCCTCAACCGCATTAGTTTTGGCCCGCGATCGGGCGATATCGAAAAAGTGCGATCGCTAGGCACAGAAAATTACATCCAACAGCAACTCTCCCCACAAACTATCCCCGAACCTCAGAATCTGAGCGATCGCCTAAATAGCTTAGAAACCCTGCAAAAAACGCCCGCACAACTCTTTGCAGAATACGGCCGCCCCCGCCAACAAAACGGTCAAAAACCCACTCCCGAAGCACTCACAGAGGCCAGAAAAAAATCCCGACTCATCCTCCAACAAGCAGTAACAGCTCGTTTGTTGCGATCCGCAGAAAGTCCCCGCCAACTGCAAGAAGTTATGGTAGATTTCTGGTACAATCACTTTAATGTATACTCAAATCAAGGATTAGATCGACTCTGGGTAGGAGCCTACGAACAAGCAGCAATTAGACCCTACGCTCTGGGAAGATTTCGGGAATTGCTAGGCGCAACTTCCCGCCATCCGGCCATGTTATACTATTTAGATAACTGGCAGAATACCGACCCGAAAAGTAGCGGAGCTAAAGGCAGATTTCAGGGATTAAACGAGAATTATGCCCGGGAGTTAATGGAGCTGCATACATTAGGTGTAAACGGCGGTTATACGCAACAAGATGTCATCGCATTGGCTCGCATTTTTACAGGCTGGGGATTTCCGCCTCGCCCGGAACAAAGAGAAGGGTACAGCTTTTATTTTGATGCGAAACGCCACGATTTTAGCGATAAAGTATTTCTCGGGCAAACTATCAAAGGTTCTGGCGAAAACGAGGGACAACAAGCTTTAGATATTTTAGCCAAAAGCCCAGCCACAGCTAAAAATGTCAGTTATAAGTTAGCGCAATATTTTGTAGCGGACAGTCCGCCAGATGCTTTAGTCGATCGCCTCAGCCAGCGTTTTATAGAAACAGATGGAGACATCCGCGCCGTCTTGCAGACTTTGTTCCGTAGCCCGGAATTTTGGGATAAAAAAAACTATAGTGCTAAGTTGAAAACTCCCTATCAATACGTTATATCGGCGGTGCGATCGACAAATAAGCAAGTAGAAAACTTTCAACCATTATACAGCAATTTACAGCAGCTAGGAATGGCACCCTACGGTTGTCCAACTCCCGACGGTTACAAGAATACTCAAGATGCTTGGCTGAATCCAGATGCGATCGCCCGTCGGTTAAGTTTTGTCACTGCTTTGGCTAGCAATCGCTTGTCTTTAAACTCTCCTCCCGCTGACCAAAATCAGTCGGGATGGATGTTACCTCAAATTGTAACTCCTTCTAACTCCTCTTTACCAATGGGCCACAAACAGAGCAACCAGTTAATAGATCCGTCGCAGTTAGCTAATACTTTGGGGGACAACTTCTCGGCGAATACCAAAAGTGCGATCGCCTCAAGTCCAGCTAATTTACGCGCCGCCTTAATTCTGGGTAGTCCAGAATTTATGCACCGATAAAAGAAGTGTAGAAAATTGGTTCGTAGTGAGGACTTTAGTCCGCATCCACTTCTAAGGACTAAAGTCCTCACTACGAACCTTTTAGATCGCAAATTACAAATCCCAAACTACCATGAACAGACGCCAATTTTTAATCCAAACTGGACTGATTTCTACATCAACAATTATGTCCGTCGGACTCCACGGTTTAGCCGTAAAAGCCGCCGCACCCAACAACAAACGATTGATTGTCATCTTTTTGCGCGGTGCAGTCGATGGCTTAAACGTAATTGTTCCCTACCAAGAAGCGAATTACTATCAATCTCGACCCAAAATAGCTATCCCAAAACCGGGGCTGCAAGGCGGTGCGATCGACCTTGACGGCCGTTTCGGACTCCATCCCGCACTCAGCCCGATCGCCCCGCTGTGGCAGCAAGGAACCCTCGCATTCGCCCACGCTTGCGGGTCCCCCGATCCCAGCCGATCGCACTTCGACGCCCAAGACTACATGGAAAGCGGCACTCCCGGCAAAAAAAATACCCCCGACGGCTGGATGAACCGCCTGCTATCAGTAATGTCCGCCAATTCCCCCGTCCAAGCCCTAAATGGTGGCTCCACCACGCCCCGCATCCTGTCGGGAAAAATGGCAGTTGCTAGCTTTGGACTAGGTAAAAATGCCAGTCGCCCGATCGCCATCGACAGACCCCAAATCGCCAGCGCATTCGATCGACTTTACAGCGACAGCGACAGCTTAAGTCAAGCATACCGAGAAAGCCGCGCCGCCCGCCAAACCCTGCTTGCAGACTTGGATGCAGAAATGAAAGCCGCCAATAACGGCGCACCCTTAACCAACGGTTTCCCCGGCGACGCGACGCAATTGGGGCGGCTGATGGCGAGAGACTCCAGCATTCAGCTAGCTTTCCTCGCCCTCGGCGGCTGGGATACCCACATCAATCAAGGAAGTTCCCAAGGACAATTAGCCGGACGATTGCGCCCTCTGGGACAGGGTTTGGCGAATTTGGTGCAGGGATTGGGCGATGTTTACTCCGAAAGTGCGATCGTCGTCATCTCAGAATTCGGCCGCACTGTGCGCGAAAACGGCAACGGCGGCACGGATCACGGACACGGAAATGTCCTGTGGGTTTTGGGTGGTAAAATTAAGGGTGGCAAAGTTTACGGCGAGTGGCCGGGATTGGATGAAAGTCAACTTTATCAAAAGCGCGATTTAGCTGTGACGACGGATTTTCGAGATGTAATTGCGACTTTGTTGCAGAGTCATTTAGGGCTGAATCGGGAAAAGGTCGATCGAGTTTTTCCCAATTATCAATCAAATCGGATCGTTGGGTTAGTTTAGGGCGATCGCATCCCCTCAGCCGTAGGGTGCGTCGCCATTCAAAATCTCTTAAAAAAATCGACAATCTCATAGCGACGCACCTGTGTTATCGCCAGCAGAGTGCAAACAACATTCGTTTGACTCCGCCAACAATTATGTTGTACAAAGACTTGATAAAAATGCTATTACTCTGAAATAGAATCGCTATCATCTCGGTTTCTAGGCGGCGGTGCACTGTGAAAAGTTGCAATCAGCAAACAGATAATCCCAGCATTAATAAACACATCTGCCAGATTAAACACCGGAAACCGAATTATCCGAAAATCGATAAAATCTACAACGTGGCCCAAAACAAATCGATCGATCCCGTTCCCGAGTGCTCCCCCCAAAATCAAACCGTAGCCTGCTTGTTCCCAGCGGTTAATTCGCGGCCCGAACCAAGCCAGCACCATCAATCCCACACTCACGCCCAAAGACAGCCAGCGCAACCAACTCGCCCCGCCATTGCTGAACAAACTAAAAGCCGCACCTGTATTAACAACATAAGTGAAGTGAAATATCCCCGGTAACAGCGGCTGAGTCTGCGGAGGAACCGTCAAGTCAAAATTTTGCACCACCCAAAACTTGCTCAGGTGATCTAAAACTAAACTGATAATAGCAGCAACCCAGAATAACGGATTTCTTTTAAAACGCATGAATTAGGCAGTAGAATATAGGACATCGGGCAGGAAACAAGTTACGCAAATTTCCGAGTCGCAGTGAGATTGCTCACCAATCCGCAAACACAGTATAACCTAATATCATAACTAATGACTAATGACTAATGACAACTGACAACTGACTAATGACAACTGACAAATTAATAAAACATCAAGCGGCGCAACGTAAATGACAGCAGTGCGATCGCACAAACCACCGCCAATTGTCCCGGCAGGGGATAAACCGAATATTTCAAAATCTCCTCGAATAAAGGTACTTTTTTACCCGGAATCAGCAAGTAACTAAAAATTAGATAAATTAAGCCGATCGCGTGAACGGTAAACAAACCGCACAAACAGCTAAAAGCCATAGATTCCAGCCGCGAAGCTACCTTAAAAGCCACCCAGCCGCACACCCAAGCACCAGGTACAAAACCCAGCAAATACCCAAAACTCGTTTCTTTGAGATAGCCGATGCCACCGCCTTGAGAAAAAACAGGCCACAAAGTTAATCCTAATACCAAATAAGCTATTTGCGAGAGCGCCGCAGCATTTTTACCGCCCATGCAGCCTACTAGCAACACGGCTCCAATTTGATAAGTAACACCTAAAGAGTAAGCCTGAAGTCCGCGATCGTCCCACAATCCAATTGGAATTGTCACAGATGCAGGCAAAAAAGTGCCTCCTATTGTCAGGAGCAAACCCATAAAAGCCCAGATTAATTCAATAGCAGCAGGCATGATCGTCAAACGAGATTTGTCAGAAAGTATTCGTCAGGTGCAAGCTTGAATGCCCGCAGCTTTTAAGTTCTCAATACTAGCACCTTGTCAAAACAACTACCATTGTCTGGTTTTCTGGTTCTCCAGCCTGGAGCTTGCGATAATTTAATCGGGAATTTTTCGCCATCCCATACCTGTCGGCTTCGATCGCAAAAAGCGATTGCCAACCCTAACGGGCGATCGCATCCTTGTTTCCCTACCAATTTATATTCCTAATATCTAATAAAATCACACTTGTCAAGCTCATCAATGAATTTGTTTAATGTTAATTAATATTAAATTGTGATTAAATGTAAAGATTCTTAACCTAACCTTTACTTTCGCGCGATATGCTGACACGGGAAACCCGTATAACGATCGCAAATTTTCTATACCTATGCTTTTTCGTCTCAACTTGATTAATCCGAATCGTGTTACCACAGCAATTTCCGCAATGGCGATCGCCCTCAGCTTAGCAGCTTGCGGCGGCGGCAGCACAACCACAGGCAGCAGCCCCAGCCCCGGCGACACCGCAGCATCCCCCGGCGCATCCCCCGTTGCAGCCACCGGCACAGCAGCAAACACCAAACTCGCCCTAGCCTCAGACGTAGCCATAACGGCAGCAGGCGCCTCATTCCCCGCGCCTCTATATCAGCGTTGGTTTCAAGACTTCAACAAAATCAACCCCAAAGTACAAATTAACTATCAATCAGTAGGCAGCGGCGCCGGAGTCGAACAATTTACCAAAGGCACAGTAGACTTTGGGGCCAGCGACACCGCCATGAAAGACGAGGAAATCGCCAAAGTTCCAGCAGACAAAGGCGTGCTCTTGCTGCCGATGACAGCCGGTAGCATCGTCATCGGCTACAACCTGCCAGACGTACCCGAACTCAAACTGCCCAGAGACGTTTACTCAGAAATCTTCCAAGGTAAAATTACCAAGTGGAACGACCCCAAAATTGCAGCAGCCAATCCAGGCGCTAAATTGCCAGACCAAGCCATCACCATAGTCCACCGTTCCGACGGTAGCGGTACCACCGCCGTCTTCACCAAACACCTGAGTGCCATCAGCCCCGACTGGAAAGCAGCAGTAGGCGACGGCAAAACAGTACAGTGGCCCGTAGGCGTAGGTGCAAAAGGCAACGAAGGCGTCACAGCCCAAATCCTGCAAACCGCAGGCAGCGTCGGCTACATAGAATACGGCTACGCCAAAAACAACAACGTCAAATTTGCATCTTTGCAAAACAAAGCAGGCACATTTGTCGCACCTACAGACGATTCAGCTTCTAAAGCTCTCGCAACAGTTCCCCTACCGGAAAACCTGCGAGCATTTATCGAAGACCCCGAAGGCGCTGACTCCTATCCAATTGTCACCTACACTTGGATGCTAGTTCCCAAAAAAGTTGCCGACCCCAACAAAGCTAAAGCCATCGAGGCAATGGTGGAATACGGCTTAACCGAAGGTCAAAAAGTTAGTGCCGAATTGGGCTACGTTCCTCTGCCCCAAAACGTCAGAGAAAAAGTTGCTTTGGCAGCCGACGGCATCAGCCCCGACTACAAGATTGAGATTGGCAAATAGTCATTGAAGGAAGTTCGGCAACGGATGAGTGTAACGGATTTAACGGATGTAACGGATAGATGTTGAAGTCCGAGGGAAGAGAGAAGAAGTAAGAAAAAAGAGATATTTCTGTAGGGGCGGGTTTGGCCAGAAATATTTGTGAAAAAGTCAGGGAATTAATCAACCCGCCCTTCTTTTAGATAATAATCAGTGCATCACTTATCAACATCCTCTCTTCTCTTCTCTTCCTCCTTGTGGAACAGGCGTCCCGCCTGTGCATTTCTCCGGTTGCTTCTAGCGCCTCTGCATTTCTCTAGTTCCTGCTAGGTTTTTTCCAAAGATGCGATTTTTCCTTAATATTTTTGAGGATTTTTGTCTATGATTTCAGATAATCCCAACGCTCAATCGGAGAGCCGTTCCCGCTCTCCGATAGAAAAGTCCTTAGACCAAAGCTTTATCTGGCTGACTCGGATTTTGGGTATAGGAGTCGGTGTAATTTTGCTGTTAATAGCGCTCACGGTTGCTTACAGAGCCTTACCTGCTATTCAACAGTACGGTTTGGGCTTTCTGTTTAGCAGTGATTGGAATCCGGTTAAGGAAGAGTACGGTGCGCTGCCGATGATTTATGGGACGATCGTCAGTTCGGCGATCGCGCTCCTAATTGCAGTACCATTAGGAGTAGGGACTGCCATCTTTTTGAGCGAAGACTTTTTGCCGCTGCCAGTGCGTACAGCTTTAGTTTTTTTAGTAGAACTTTTAGCCGCCATTCCCAGCGTAGTGTATGGTTTGTGGGGAATTGCTGTATTGATCCCCATTATTACCAACATCGGAAAGTTTCTCAACGGTAACTTCGGATGGCTGCCGATTTTTAGCACAGCGCCAGTGGGCCCGGGAATGTTACCCGCCGGAGTAATTTTGGGCATCATGACTTTGCCCATTATTACTGCTATTTCCCGCGACTCTTTGGCAAGTCTCCCGCCCGATTTGCGACAAGCATCTCTAGGTTTAGGAGCCACTCGCTGGACGACTATTTTTCGGGTACTCGTACCTGCTGCTTTCTCAGGCATTGTCGGCGGAATTATGCTCGGCCTGGGCCGTGCGATGGGAGAAACAATGGCAGCTACTCTGTTAATTGGCAATTCCAATCAGTTAAGTGCTTCTCTGCTAGCTCCGGCAAATACTATTGCTTCTCTGATGGCAAATCAATTTGCAGAAGCCTCTGGCTTGCAAGTAGCAGCTCTGATGTACACGGGGCTAATTCTGTTTATTCTGACGCTGATTGTTAATATCTTGGCTGAGTGGATTGTTTCTCAAGTCAGAGCCAAGTACAACTAGAAGTTTGCCGCAATTTCCTACACAGTTTTAGTTTATGTCAAATAGCGTCTCCGATGAAAATCCTTTGGTATCGAAAACAGGCAGTTTAAAGAAGGTTAAAAACAGCCCGCAAGCGCTGTTTAGTCTGGGGATGACTGTACTGGCGGGAGCTGGTCTGGCAATCACTCTGCTGCCTTTGTTTGCAGTGCTTTCCTACGTCACGGTACAAGGTTTCAATCGCCTGAATTTAGACTTGTTTACCAAGCTGCCACCGCCGCCCGGACTATCGGGAGGCGGTATCGCAAATGCAATTGTCGGTACATTGATGACGGTGGGAATTGCTTCTTTAATTGCTGTTCCTTTTGGTGTATTGGCAGCCGTTTATTTGTCGGAATTTAGCAAAGGCTCAATAGCTCGCTGGGTGCGCTTTGCTACTAATGTCCTCAGCGGAGTTCCTTCGATTATTGCAGGTGTATTTGCCTACGGTTTGTTCGTGGTAAATATGGGAGGTTTTTCGGCAATTGCAGGGGGCGCGGCGCTGGCAGTGCTGATGTTGCCCACGATCGTCCGAACCACTGACGAAGCTCTACAAATCGTCCCGCAAGATATTAGATGGGCATCGGTTGGTGTGGGTGCTTCTAATTATCAAACGGTGTTGCAGGTGGTTTTGCCTGCGGCAATTCCCGCTATTTTAACGGGCGTGACGCTGGCAATTGCTCGCGCTGCGGGAGAAACTGCTCCTTTGATTTTCACGGCGCTGAATTCGCCTTTTTGGCCGGCAGGATTTGATAAGCCAACTCCGAGTCTTTCGGTTTTGGTGTACAACTTTGCAACGGTTCCTTTTAAGGCACAGAAAGAATTGGCTTGGGCGGCATCGTTGATTTTGGTGATTATGGTTTTGCTGACGAGTATTCTTTCTCGCTGGGCAACTCGCCAAAAAGTTTATTGAAGGCAGAAGGTCCTTCGACTACGCTCAGGAACCGCTTCAGGAAGAAGGAAGAAGGAAGAAGGAAGAAGGAAGAAAGAAGAAAGAAGATTTTCCCCATCTCCAACTTTTCAACTCTCATCTTCTCGTTATTTTGTACAATTTGAGAGGATAGTTAACTGTATGATGATGGACTTAGACAAGCAAACAGAAACAATTTTACGAACAGATAATATCAATATTTTTTACGGCGCTTTTCACGCTGTTAAAAATGTTTCAATGGAGATTCCTAAAAATCGCATTACTGCTTTGATTGGGCCGTCTGGCTGCGGTAAAAGTACAATTCTGCGATGTTTTAACCGCCTCAACGATTTAGTTAGCGGTTTTCGTTTAGAGGGTAGAATTGATTACCACGGTCAAAATCTCTACGATCCTGATATTGATGCTGTGGCGGTGCGCCGCAAGATTGGGATGGTGTTTCAAAAGCCGAATCCTTTCCCGAAGTCGATTTATGACAATATTGCTTACGGTGCGAGGGTAAACAATTATAAGGGAGATATGGATGAGCTGGTGGAGAAGTCGCTCAGCCAAGCTTATTTGTGGGATGAGGTGAAGGACAAGTTAAAGCAAAGCGGTTTTTCTCTTTCGGGTGGCCAGCAGCAGCGTTTGTGTATTGCTAGGGCGATCGCGATTAATCCTGATGTAGTGTTAATGGATGAACCTTGCGCTTCTCTTGACCCGATTTCTACGATTAAGATTGAGGAGTTGATGCGGGAACTCAAGGAGAAGTATACGATTGTGATCGTTACTCACAATATGCAGCAGGCTTCTCGGGTTTCTGACCTGACTGCTTTTTTCAATGCTAAACTTTCTGACGATGGGAAGCGGTTTGGCTATCTTGTGGAGTGTGACAAGACTGAGGTCATTTTCCAAAGTCCGAAGGAAGAGTCTACTTTAGATTATGTGAGCGGCCGTTTTGGTTGAGTCCCCGACAGGTTTCAACCTGTCGCTACACAAACTATCGTCCCTCTTTAAGAGACTAAAAACACTGGCGGGGTGACAACCCCGTCAGCAAATTTACTTAACTGAGATGATCGAGGAAGCTCTTTTACCCAAAACGGAAAGAAACCCTGTTTAAGTATCTCTCAGGTGAGAGGTTTTTCTTTACATTTATTTACATAGATGTGTTTATTTCCACCTACCTACTTAATATGACTGGGCTTGTTTATTTTACTTATTCTCAACAAGCCTTCCTTTTTGTTATGAACAATTGTTAAACAATCAAGTTGAAAACTTAAGAAGAAGTTAACATAAACTCAATATCACGCTTCAGGGTTGTACAAATTGCATCCAAGGGTAAGTCATTTGCATCGTAACCAAAAGGATTTTCTATTTCGATTCCTATTTCTTCTATGCCAAATAGGGTAAAACTAACTAGAGTAACTATCGGAATAGTCAACCAACCCATTTGCCCCACCAGTTGAAACGGCAATAACAAACAAAACAGCAGTAATAGTTGCTTAAGATGAACCGCATAAGCTAAAGGAATAGGTGTGTGTGCAATACGCTGACAACCTTCCAAGCTGTCTACCAGTAAATTGATTGACAGTTGCAATGGTATTATCTCCGGGGCTTGTATTTTTTTTTGATCGAGCTGATGCCGAAGATAATCCCCAATCCATAATATAATTTGTAGCGGAGGATTGCTTGATGTCTTTAAGTGAAAATACTGAGATGAGGGCATCAACTCCTCTAGCTCACCATTTACAGGTTCCAATCTCAAAGCCAATTTACTAGCAAATGTAAAAGCAATTATTAGTCGTAGAATGGAAGCTCTTTTAGCTCGTTCCTCGGCTTCAAGTTCTGCCGCACCTGCCCAAAGTTGCCTAGACACGTTTAGACTCTGAGAAGCTAGGATTGACCAGAGCTTCCGACCCTCCCAAAAACGCTCGTAAGCCGTGTTGGTGCGGAATACCAGTAATAAACCTAAAACAACACTCGGAATAATAGCCACAAAACTAGGCTGATTTACAGGTAATTTAAACCACAGGTATGCGACCGAAATAAATACCGCAAACAAACCCGAGAAAATCACTTGATTCAAAATTGAGGGAATCACTGAATTTTTTACATTTAAAGCTAATGTAAACCAGTGTGCTTTTTTTCTTCCTCTTGTCCTTGCCATAATGTTTTTAATTTTAAAAAAACAGCTAATAACTAAAGTTTAAACTAGGGCTTACAGTCAAAGGGAGAGGCTGCTAAATAGTAAATTTCAGCCTCTAGATCGGGAAAATGAGCGATCCGGGAATTAGATTACCGTCGAGTACGCAGATCTTCTGACGAAACTTGAGAGTGGTGTCCTCGCGAACGATAACATCGAAGTAGCGTCCTGCATTGAACACATGGATTGTGTCCTCGACGAAACTCTCGAAGACGACAAAATTAGCTTGCGCATAAAGCGTTCCGCAGGAATTTTTAACAATGTAGATGTTCGATATCACATGACGGAAAAAACGTGGCGTGTAGAAGTTGACCCTCTTAATTGCATCAACTCGATCGAGAACCATTCCGCGTCCCTCACAGAGCATCAGTGCAAGAGGAAGATCTCGGTCGTAATTCTCACGCGTGACGATTTTGTACACGCAATCATTGGTGAAGAACTCGGGCCAGCACGCAAGTTCGTCGTCGAGGGCGTTCGCGTAATTATAGTATAGGGTTTCAAGCTCGTCACGGGAAATTTTGCTTTCAATGACTGTCATGACTACACCCCCATGATGTCCCGATAGTATTTATAGAAAGCGCGCATCGCTGCTTCGGTCAGTATGTGGTTTTCGCTCTGGCATCCGTGACCGCCCATCTCGACAACAGCTTCATCCTTGTCATACGCCTGTATGCCATTTTGCAAGCATTGCATAACTTCGCTGTCGTCAATTGAAACGTAGCCAGCAGGACCCACAAGGTTTGCTTGCAAAAGACGTCTTTTTGTCATTTCGGGAGTATCATCAGCGTATCCGAAGAACGTCCAGATGAATTCAAAAGCTTCGGGACTGCGCGTAACAATTTGTCGAGTTGCAAGTGTATTTAATTGCTGCTGCACAATAACGTTTGGATAGATCGTCTGAATTACAGCAGTGGCGTGTCCCGGAAACTCGTGTACGCAATCAAGCATCTGCGAACCTTGCAACTTTAAGTCGGCCATGAATGATTTTGTCTGGACTGCCGCACTTGATGCGATCGCTTCTCCCTTGGTATGGATCAGACAAGCATGGCGACCAGTCTTATCTATCACGACCGCTGAGCGTTGGTCAGCTCGCACGAGGTTGAACGTCACAAAGAAGACGTGCAGCGTGGTCGCGTGATACGGATCTTTGAGGTTCTCGAACATCAATTTCCAGTTGCTGTTGATGATCTGCCGTGAGTAGCCAAGGACGCGCAATTCTCGACCATCGAAAACACGGTCAAAGTACGTGAGCATTGAGGAATCGAGATAATCTTCAAACGGCTCAATGTCCGGATCGAACGAAGCGAAGATGACCCCATTGCGCTCTGCAACCTTCAGTTTACGCAGAGAATGCGCTTTGAGATCAAAATCTTTGGGCATTCCACCCTGACCTTTCAAACCTTGCTGAAACGTCACACCCCGAAGGTTACCCTTAAGGTCGAATGTCCATTTATGGTAAGGGCATTGAAACAAAGTCGCGTTTCCAAAATCCCGTACACAAAATGCCATGCCGCGATGTGTACATTTATTGATAAAGACATTTATGAAGCCGTCTTTGTCGCGGGTGACGACGACAGGTTTATCGCCGATCGTAGCACGCTTAAAGTCACCAGGATTCGGAATCTCAGCCGACAGACCCACGTAGTTCCAAGTCCGACCCCCAAAAATTCGCTCTTGCTCACGCGCATAGATAGCTGGATCGGTGTAAAACTTATACGGAATCCGCCAACAGACTGCTTCGGTAGAATTTCTTTGTGCTTCGGGTTCAACAACAGGCAACCTATCCATATCCGTTATATTCATGATTTATCTTTGGTGTAAGAGAGTAGCCTTGACACACTACTAAAATATTTTGAGAATTACGGCTGGCTATCAAATAAACGCGGGAAGGTTTGAGGAGGATAGAGCGAGGGGAGATAGAAAAGCATTAATATATTTTTTCCATCTCTAACCTGCCCCATATGAGAGTGGTAGCTTTACTGCTTAAAAGAGGGGTGCCCTTTGGGGTAAAAAAGCTGTATTTTTCGCTCAAAAAGTTTCTTTTCTTCTGCGTATAGTTCCTCAAGCTGCTGGACTACATCTTCAGAAACTCCAATTAGTGTGGCTGCTTTACGAACTGCGGCTTTCTCACCTTCCTGGTATTCTCCATCAGCAGAACAAGCCACTATTGCATCATAAATTATGGCGTGTTTTGCATATTCAGAAATAATATCATTACTGGTTATTACCTGTTCCAGGCTATCTGTTGCCGGATAGTTTTTGAGTTCTTCAAGCTTTGAATCAGAGACTCCTCTTGCCGCAGTAAGCCCCATAATCCAATCTTTTTCTGCTGGAGCTACTTCTCCATCGCCACTTGCACAAATTAAAAGAGCTTTTGCGTAGATAATTGTACTATCTTCAGGCGGCAATTCGTCGAAACCTCGTGATTCTTTAAAAATCCACTTAGCAATGGTGTGACGAACATTGTTAGACATAATTAGCTTTGTCCTGTTAATGTGAAAGTAACAAAAATACTATATTCTAGTTTGGGAAAAAAATGGTTTTTTTTTTACAAAACTTTACAATAAATCCTGACGGGGTTACAACAAGAGTCAAAAGCCTTGCCAGTAGCGGACTCGTGACAACTTAAGCGAAAAAAAGATGGGGTCATTTTTCTCAACCAACTCCATCTGTTAAATATGTTTCCTCAATTTTACCAAGCTCACCTCCAAGGGCAACTAAAAAATACCGAATATCTGACTCTCAAAATTTTGGTATATTTCTGGCAATCTCAGAAACAAGTTAGCATTGAATTGCTGGACACCTTAATGCCTTATCCTATTCAGTTTGAGAGCAGAAGACGCCTCCAGGAAAATATTTTTAAAATTTTTTTGCCTCAACACTAAAACCCTGTGGTTTCATCTAGTTCAAGAAATTTTAAATGGAAAATTTCTGAATACTCAGCCACTTAATTTAGCTATCAATCGCACGCACCTAATGGCGGCGAAAAAAAATATTTTCCTAATTAGTCTGATATGGTTTAAGCCAGCTATCCCATTATCGGGGGAAATTTTTCATAAAAAATGCAGCAGTAATATTTAAGAGCAAAAATATCTAATTGCACCAACTTGATCACTATTCAAAAGTTATAAAATTCTACGTTTAGGCGACCGCAAATAGGGTTGGTATCTGCTGACTAATGCGCGGCAGCTCACAAGCAGCGATCGCTGCATTCAAATGTCGGAGTGGGATTTAAGCTATGTTCAAAGACTGCAAGACAGGTGGTTATAATAAGCGAGAAGAGCCATGCGTCGGCCGATCGGAGCAAAAATTTTGTTCTTTTTATTGCTATCGCTTACACTTGCGCTAAGCTGTCACGCATTTAAATTGCATATTGAGGGCGGGCGGGACGCCCACCCCACAAGACGGCGAATTGTTTTTTGACCTTCAATTTAAATGCACAACAGCTTATCTTCCCATGTCAAAAAATCAAAAGCATGGGAATGGGAATACAAAAATATATTGGTTGCCTTACAGCATCCAAGCGAACGCTCCGCCGACACAGTAGTTTTTGGAGTGGATTGTATGGTCAATATTGGATAATAGGAATGGAAATTTATGGAGAAATTATTGCGGAATTAATGGCAACAAGACGCAACAAGCTGCTATTTTTTCAGAGGGGAACAGGGCTATGTCCTTGATTCTACAGATGTTTTGACTCTTGTGGTCACTCCCTCAGCTAAAAACATTTAATTTGGTGACTATGCTAGCGACAAAAAAACTGCGTAAAACTTTTGTGAGTTGAGAATCCCGCTTTCTTGGAGAAGGCGGGATTCTGAGTTTTATGTTTAATAGCTCGATCGTACTTTTTGCAGATACAAGCCACGGATTTTTGTGAAGAAATGCTCGAAGGGTTCAAATATTCTTCATCCAATGCTTTAACAGGTTTTCTTTAACCATGTTTTGGCGCATAACTTCTAGCAAGTATTCCTGA
>JANYGO010000154.1 GCA_025362325.1 Cyanobacteriota bacterium
AGTTGTCATTAAGAGTGACTGCTGCGGGTCGAGGGACTACTGCTCGAAGAGCGCCCCATTTAATTAGAGCTGTATAACATTTTGAGGTTCTATATTTTTCACTCCGTTTAAGTCAGTTATATTATACCTCATCTTTCTAAGAAATGCTATAGCTTCCAAGAATTAGTTTTGTATTCAACGGATCGACAGTCTTTTTGGAATTTAGGGAAGCCAACTTTCTTTCCTTTGATACCCTTTTTGATATTTTCGTAAAATCGGGAAATGCTAGCCCATGCTCTCTCCGCACTTGCCTGTCGAGCCATTGCGCCTAGCTTGTTTGCAAAGTCAAATTCTTTGGCCCAAATTGCACAATACTTAGAAAGATCGAACCAAGATTTTGCACCACCATCCATCCACAGCCGGATTGATTTATTGCGAATAAATTGACAAATTCTAATCGCTTCATCGATCGACTGAAACTGATTTGGTTTTGCGTAAGCCTTGAATTCGAGAACAAGCATTTTTTTATGCCTCCTGTTCCTATAATAGCACACTCATCATAGGAATACTCAACATTCTGCCAGAATCCCGAGAAAGTCCCCCTAGAAGGGGGAGGCTCTAACCCCATTTCTTTGGTAGCAGGGCTCGCTCAAGGCAGAAGGCAGGGGGAAGGTCTTAAGTTTTAAATTAGAAATTCTTTAACTGATGGCGATTTTCACGCTGATGAGTCAAATACAGATGCTGGGGTAGGAGGGACACGGCACTGCTGTGTCCCTACTATATTTCAGATAATTGAAAACTGCGATCGAACTTAAAACTTAAGTACCTTCTGCCTGGGAGGAATTTTCCTCAATAACCGATGACCTGAGTGTCAGCGGGCAGTGCAGTGGCCTCGGAGACCTTTTTAAACACCGTTGCCTGCTCGTTTAAGGAATTAGGCCTCGGCTGTCCGGGATTGGTGCCTTGCAACTGAAGGCGCATTTGACCTTCGGGAGTCAACTCAAAAATAGTCTCAACGGTTTCTGTGCTGCTGAGCCCGACATCCAGGTGCATCGGTTTTTGACCGAGATTAACTTTGTACCTCATTTCTTTGGCGCGGGCGGCTCCATCGGGGCCTTTAGCCATGAGAAACAATTTGCCTTCTGGGGCAAAGACGAAGGTGAAAGACTGACCGGAGGGGACTGTGCCTTGCCATTGACCTAGGAGTTGCTTGTCGATGTTGCTTGAGGCCGGGGCTGTAGCTTCAGCAATTGTTGGTGCTGCTGCGGATGCGGGGCCTTGCGCGGCGTTGAAGCTGGCGAGGATGCCGAAGAAGCAAAGGCCACCTGCGATCGCTTTGCCAATCATTTTTGAATTAGACATGAGACCGATCTCAAAATTGGTTATTTCTTTTGTACACTGTAGCGGTAAAACCGTACATTGTTTAGTTTTAATCTTTTTTGTGGGGAGGGAAATACATTTAGGTAACATCCCATACCACCCGCTGCAATTTAGGGAATCTGCCGCCAAAGTACGCGCGGCGTAGCTATCCCGTAGGGAATCGCCTCAACTCTCCTGGCTCTGCTCTGATTTTGATTGTTGGCGCGAGAACTTCGCCAGCGCTGCGCTCCCCTAAAATCCGGCTGTATCGGATCTGTTGACGGTGAATGCGTTGATTCTTCTCAACGCAAAACACCTTCACAGATCAATTGCTTTCAGAAGTGCGATCGACTGTTTCTGCCGGAGATTCTGGTTGGGATTCTGGCGCGGTTTCCTGTTTTTTTTCAGCGCGTTTCGTTCGCTCCAAGGCTTCTGCGTAAGACCAAGCCACACTCACAATAAAAGCTTTCGCCATGCCGTCCAAATTTTCTGAATCCTCGCTTTCCGGCGGTTCAGGTTTTTGGTTGCCGTCGTTCATCATGTTTTTGTTTGCTCCCGGGCTGGTTTTTCTAGCGACTTTTTGCAGTGTGCGATCGATACCCACAAATTCTGATTTTTCTTGCACCCGCACCCTACAGATCTTTGAAGGTATGACCTTGATTATCGCAAATAATATCATAAATACGCGGATTCGATGACCGCATCAGAAAGAAACCTTAACTTCGCTGGTTGCCCGCAACACTGACTCCTGATGAAATCTCTGCTTGTAAGTTTCGATAATTTCATTAATAGCTCGATTTTTTTCCGGGCTACTTTCATAAATCAAAATAACTATTGCTGCTGGAAACAATATAATTTAACATAAAAAGCTGCCCGTTCAAAAACCCAGTTTCTCATGAGAAACTGGGTTTTTGAACGTCAGTCGCAGTTGATTTATCCTTGCCTACTTGCTGGAGTCTGCGGTATTATTCTTTAATTCGCGGATACTTCTGTCAGCGGTGTCTTTGTACATCTCCCCGAATTCTTTCACGGCTGCTCCTGCTTCTTGACCAATCTTCTGAACTCGTTCGCCCGGAGAGTCTGAGGTGGCGCGAGCTTCTTGCCTCCATTCCCGAGTTGTTTGGGGTCTTTCGGGATTGTTGAGATCGGCATTTGAACCGACTTGTGTGCCATAAGCTTTGTTGCTGCGTCCGGCATCAACATTCGTTGTCAGCAGCAAAAAACCGACTAGCACAACACTCAAAAAACTCTTGATTTGAAAGCCCTTAAGCAGGGAACTGATGCGAGCGATGGCTGTAGAAATCAAATTCATCTCAGTCATACTCCCTAAGTTGTTTGGCGATAATATTCAACATTTTTTCATCTAATGGACACGCTCCCAAATCAGTAGCCGACGCGAGTGAAAACCAAATTTAGCTTTAACTTGCAATTGGCTACAGGATTAGAGTTATAGCTGAGCAATCGCATCTGTCAAACACCCAACCTATGTGTCATATCGTGTCCGGTCGATTAACCGCAATCAGATTCGTTTGTAGTGGGGTCTTAATTGCGCCACAATAAAGCGGGCGT
>JANYGO010000157.1 GCA_025362325.1 Cyanobacteriota bacterium
TAGATTTGGGATGCAAAATCCCTATCCCAAGTCACAATTGTTACCAGAACAATACAAAGCGATTGAGTCAGCAATTGATGATTTACCAGAGTATACTCCCATACCAGAAATTAACCACGAATGGACTCGTCATTCTGTTCATTACATGGAAAGACTTGCGAAAGTTCCACCAGGCGGTTCTTTGTATGAAAGCTACGCCGATGCTTTCAAGCGACAGTATCCGGGAAAACCCAGTATGACTGTTAAAGAAAATCACGGCGGCACTCATATTCATCCTCATCTTAATCGTGTTATTTCTGCTCGTGAAATGGCTAGATTGCAAAGTTTCCCCGATTCATTTATTTTTGAGGGTTCTATGAAAAAGGCAATGTGGCAAATTGGCAATGCGGTGCCGCCCCGTTTAGCAGAGTGTATCGGTTTTGCACTTATTCCATACTTGACTGATATTGCACTTAACAAACCTAGGTTAGTTACGATTAAACCTCCAGAACAAATTCAGCTAGTTTTTGATTGAGAGCATTTCGCCAAGTTTCAAAATCATACCAGCCACATCCTGTGCAGCCTTCCTCAGATTCAGCACCGCGCTGATGTATGGAAGGCCAGTCTTCGCCTCTTTCATACCAAAACTTGATTCCAAAAGGTGTGCCTCTTTTCCCTGTTTTGATGCAGCGTTCGCAGCTTCTAGATTTTAGAAGATTGTGATTGCCTGAATCATCTTTTTTGAGCAACTGAAACTTTTTCTTTATTTCAGATTCGCTCATAGATACCAAGTGCGGTGGTTCATTATCTCCCCAGCGTTCCATCGGAAACCTATGGTCAATTACCAACTCATGGACTGCTCGTTTTCTCTGTTCGATTACATCTGTATAAGAGTAAACTTCGAGGATTTTTTTTACCAGAGAACCGGGTATGTTAGCAGCAGAATTTGCTGATTTGATCTCTCCTGTCCACAAATCACCCAGTCGTGTTGCTTGACAAGTTGGACAGTACCTCTTTTCTGTTTGAATAACTAAACCGGGGCGCTTCCTTGTTCCGCGCTGCAATCCTTGAATCCCCCCGCCGCCAGCATATTGAGCTGATGCTATCTGTTTTCCTTCGCACTCTCGACAATGCCATTGTTGGTCTGATAAAAGATTTAAAACTCTCAATTGGGTTGAGTCTTGTTTTAATTGAGCTTTAATTGTGCTTGCTAAATCTTGATTGCTCACTCTATATTTTCCGCTTCTATTTCTAGATTGTCGAGAAGATTAGAAACTGTCAAACCTAAGCCGCTAGCTAGACTTGCAATTGCCGTGATAGAGGGATTTCGGACTCCACGTTCGACTCCAGATATGTAAGTGCGGTCTAAATTAGCCCGCAATCCGAGTTCTTCTTGCGAAATTCCCAATGCTGTCCTGCGTTGCCTTACGAGATGACCTAAAGCACGCAGAATCTTCTGTTTCGATCGACTCATCTGCCAATTCTCAGTCTCTGCGGACTATCCGTCTACGGACGATGTGTCACATCTCTCGAAAGTTCGTGAAGCCTAGCTATCCCGAAGGGAATCGCCCGAAATTCCCCATCCCGACTCCAGACCGATGCCTCGCAGATGTATAATAGGACGGACGATCGGACGATCACTCAGTTAAAATGAAATAGTATACGTTCCGATATAATGAGACTATCGCCAACATTGAGGGGAATAAGATGACTTCTCAAACGATCGAACTTTTGGAAGAGTTGCTAGGCAAGTTACAGCAGTTACTCCCGGAAAATCAGCAGCTTCTGTTAACTTTTGCAGAGTTTTTGCTGGAACGACAGATGCGATCGATCCCCGAAAACACTTCAGTTGAAGCTGCACCCCCTCCTGGGCAACAACGGGTTTTGGGTCTGCATCAAGGGATGGGCTGGATGAGTGAGGATTTTAACGAGCCACTTCCTGATGCGTTTTGGTTGGGTGAAGCATGAATATTTTGCTGGATACGCACGTCTTGATTTGGCTAGCTATCTCCCCAAAACTTATCGCAACAAGCGACGAATATTATCACAGATCCAACTCATACTTTATTTACGAGATTGGTTCGACTGATATTTATTTGAACAAATTTATGCAGCCTGAAATAATCGTTCTAGCTTCTTAGTTGCTGGCAATGCTTTACCTTCAGCCTGACAACTCTCGATTAGTAACTCCAGTACCTCTCGCGCATTATAGATAGCTTCTTCATAAGAATCTCCGTGAGTTACCGGCTGCATTACATCCTCAAATTCCGGCAAAAACACGACAAAGCACCGATCCTCTTCTGACCATTGAATCACAACTGTATATTTCATGGTTCTGTCTCCTCTGCTTCGATTTGCCTTAGCGCCTCAAGTGTTTCGTTGACTGACTTCTCTAAATATAGTTTAGCATCATTTCCGTCTTTGCCAGCTATGATAATTACCTTGGCTAATTTGGGATGCTTCCACTTACTATGACTGCCTTTTGCTGGCTGACAAACGAATCCTGCTTTTAGTAATAGGCTTTTCAATTCTCTAATCTTCTTAGGCATAAGCGAATGGTACCAGACATTGTACAAAAATTTTACGCTATCTGTAATCGTTTTCCCAAGGTCTGAGGTTCTGGTAGAGGTTTGCCATCTTCTTGATAGAGTTCAATCAATGTTTCTAACAATTCTTGTCCGTGTTTGGCCGCTTCCTCGTAAGTGTGTCCGTGAGTGCAAGGCTGCATGACATCGGTAAACTCAGGCAAACTGACAACAAAAAGTCGATCTTCTTCTGACCATTCGATGATGAGACTGTAATGGCTATTCATTCTTCTATTTCCTTCAGCTTCAGTAAATCAGAAATTACTCTTTTTTCGTGATAATTTGGCGCATCATCCCCATCATTACCTGATAGTGTAATTTTTTCAGGTAATAAAGCGTGTTCCCATACTGTGTGACTGCCCTTTCCCTGTCTGTAAGTAAACCCTGCTTTTAGCAATAGGCTTTTCAATTCTCGAATCTTTTTAGGCATGAGTGATGCCAGCTAACGGGGTTTAGGATATTGTAGCCGATCGCCCAAACGCCCAAACTACAAAAACCGAGTTGATTTGAGAAACCTGGTTTTTACCAAATCTGCGGGCTGAAACAAAGTATTTTCGTAAAAAACCCGGTTTCTCGGCTCCTTGGCTCTTGCACCCCCACACAGATGTACAATGGTTGGATCGCATTCCCCAACTCCCACCGTGATAGAGCGCTACACTTTGCCCGAAATGGGCAACATCTGGACTGAAACCGCCAAACTGAAAAGCTGGCTGCAAGTAGAAATCGCTGTCTGCGAAGCTCAAGCCGAACTCGGCTACATCCCCGCCGCCGCAGTCGAAGAAATCAAAGCTAAGGCTAATTTTGACCCGAAACGAGTCCTCGAAATTGAAGCCGAAGTCCGCCACGACATGATCGCATTCTTGACAAATGTCAACGAATATGTAGGCGATGCCGGACGCTACATCCACCTTGGCTTAACCAGTTCCGATGTGCTCGATACCGCTTTGGCGCTGCAATTAGTCGCCAGCGTCAATATCTTGTTAGAACGTGTCGAAGAATTGAGTCAAGCTATTCGCTATCAGGCGCAACAACACCGCAATACCGTGATGGTTGGCCGATCGCACGGAATACACGCCGAACCCATTACCTTTGGCTTTAAACTAGCAGGATGGCTGGCAGAAGTTTTTCGCAACCGCGCCCGATTAGTAAATTTGCGATCGTCGATCGCAGTTGGCAAAATCTCCGGTGCAGTCGGAACCTATGCTAATATCGACCCGCGAATAGAAGCGATCGCCTGTCAAAACCTCGGACTCGAACCCGATACCGCATCCACTCAAGTCATTTCGCGCGATCGACACGCCGAATACGTCCAAACCTTAGCACTGTTAGCAGCATCGATCGAACGTTTCGCAGTAGAAATTCGCAACCTCCAGCGCACCGACGTTCTCGAAGTCGAAGAGTTCTTTTCCAAAGGGCAAAAAGGCTCATCCGCCATGCCGCACAAACGCAACCCGATTCGATCGGAAAGACTGACAGGAATGGCGAGAATTGTCCGCGCCAACGCCGTCGCAGCCTTAGAAAACGTAGCGCTTTGGCACGAAAGAGACATTTCTCACAGTTCCGTAGAACGGATGATTTTGCCCGACAGTTCCACTGTCACCCACTTCATGTTAGTGGAAACCACAGACTTAGTAAAACACCTGCTAGTCTATCCCGAAAACATGAAACGAAACATGAATCTTTACGGCGGAGTCATCTTCAGCCAGCGCGTGATGTTAGCCTTAGTAGAAAAAGGCACGAGTCGCGAAGACGCATACACAATTGTGCAATCTTGCGCTCACGAAGCTTGGAACAAAACGGGCGGCAATTTCTACAATTTGATTGCTAAGGACGATCGGGTAACAGCTAAGATGACGACCAAAGAAATTGATGATTGTTTCGATCCGCAGTATCAATTGAGGCACTTAGATTTAGTGTATCAGCGCTTGGGAATTTGAAAATAC
>JANYGO010000134.1 GCA_025362325.1 Cyanobacteriota bacterium
ACCGCCTACAAATAGCTGAACATTGGCTGAATTTGCCAGCGGAAAAATTAGAAACTGCTTACTCGCAAGAGGCGGGAAAAGCTCATAAATTGCTAATGGATAGCCACCTCAAATATGAAACTTTAACCGAGTCAGAACAAAGTTTTGTCCAGCAGTTATCCTCGAAACTTGCTGAAGGCGGCGAAATTGTAGATAAGATGCAATATCTCCTCGCAGCAATGCTGTACTGCGACGCTTATCAGTTACCGCTAGGATATCAAAATGCAGCGATTCCTCAGTGGTTTTTTGATGACTTTCTGAAATTCCTATTTCAGTCACCGAGTTATTTTCAACAAAAGTCTGAAGTTGAAAGGTATTCTGCATATTTCCAGCAGTTAATCCAGTATGTTGCTGCGAATATTGCCAGTTTCCCAGATTCGGAAGTTTGGCGTTATCTGGCAGAATTTATGGCGGAAAATGTTAGCTTCAAAGCTTTGTATTTGAGCGAGGCGAATCTGCTGAATGTATTGAGTCAGCGCGCTGAGATTCTGGAATTTCATTTGAAAAATATTGGGTGTCAAATAGACTGGGATTTTAGTCGGAGAGAATCGGAAGCAACTAAAATTAGAGTGGGCTTTTTGGTCGATAAAATCAGCGATGAATTCGAGACTTTGGCGGCAATTCCAAATTTTGAATATTTAGACAGAAACAAATTTGAAGTTATCGTGTATTGTTTCCAGGTGCAAGACGAGCGATTGGGGAAATATTGCGAAAATTGTGTTGACAAATTGGTGCAACTGCCGGCAGATTTGCCCCAGCAAGTGCAAGAAATTCGATCGTACAATTTAGATATTCTGCTACTTTGCACCAATATCGCCGATACTTCCCAACCAACCGCCCTGCTGTGCTTGCACCGACTAGCGCGCGTGCAAATGGCTACCGCCGCATCAACCCCCGCCACCACCGCAGCCCGAAATATCGATTATCTGATTGTCGGAGATTTGACATTGCCGGCAGATGCAACAGAATATCGCGAAAAATTAATTACTTTAGAAGGCTCGGGAGTTTGTGTCAGCTATCCTGTAGCATCAGCACCTGCGAGAGTTGAACCGATTCGCAGCAGTTGGGGAGCTACCGATGAATCTATAGTGTTCATGTCCAGCGCTCCGGCTTTTAAAATTATCCCAGAATTGAGAGAAACTTGGATAAAAATTATTGCGGCCGTACCGAATTCTATTCTAGTTTTGTATCCCTTTCGTTCCCGCGCAAAAAACTATCCGACAGTGCCTTTTTACAACCAAATTCGATCGACCTTCGGGGAATTTGGAATTGACAACAAGCGGGTAGTTGTGATAAGAGCGCTACCAAATCGCGCAGATTGCATAAAATGTCTGGAATTAGCTGATATATACTTAGACTCCTATCCATACAGCAGTGTCTGCTCCTTGGCAGAACCGCTGTTGGTGGGGTTGCCTGTAGTGGCAAGAAAAGGGCAAAAAACTCGCTCGCGACAATCCGCAGCAGTGCTCGAAGAACTGTTAATTCCTGAATTGGTAGCAAACAGCGAGAACTCTTATATAGAGATGAGTACAGCACTGGGAACTAACCCCGAACTGCGCCGGCACTATCGGGATCGAGTTCAGCACGCAATGGCGGCTAACCCCAAAATTCTCGACAGCCGCGCTTACTCCCATCAGATAGGCAAACTATTTGAAAGGAACCCCGTCAGGATGCAAAGCGTCAAGAAATAGACAGCAATAGCGCTAGCTTTCTTGAGGCTCTGCTATCATCGGGAGATTGAGGGGTTAGTGGTTGTCGCTCTTTTCCTGCCACAGCTAAATTTAAAGGGGAAGCGCAAGTCAGTTGGAGATAAAAAAATGACAGGACTTTTTCAAATAGGCGATAAATTACTTCAAGCTCAGGATATGCCATCGCTCCTGAAGCGGTACCAGTTGATGCCCCAATTCTTGCGGGGTGTAATCATCGACCAAGCGATCGCATCCTTTAGTTGCAGCGACGAAGAACGCCACTCCGCCGTCGAGAACTTTCTGGCACAGCACCAACTGACCGCCCCGGATGCCAAAGAAGCTTGGCTGCGCAGTCAAAATATGACAGCAGAAGAACTTCAAGAGATGGCCGTCAGGCCCTTGCTGATCGAAAAATTTAAGCAAGAGACTTGGAGACCTAAAGTAGATAATTATTTTTTAACCCGCAAAGCCAGCCTAGACCACGTAGTCTATTCCCTGGTACGCACCAAAAATCCAGCACTGGCAAACGAACTTTACTTTCGCATCCTCGAAGGGGAACAAAGCTTTGCCGAAGTAGCCCGCGACTATTCCGAAGGGCCAGAATCCAAGTCCGGCGGCCTGTTGGGCCCAGTACCCCTCTCGCAGCCACACCCGGCAATCAGCAAACTTTTGTCCGTCAGCCAGCCAAATCAACTGTGGACGCCGCGTCCTCTGGCAGAATGGATGGTAATCATTCGACTAGAAAAGTTCATGCCGGCCCAGCTCGATGAATCGATGCGGCTGCACTTGATTAACGAACTATTTGAAAGCTGGCTCGCCGAACAAATATCGCACATAGGCCCGCTACAGCCCCTCTCTTCTGTGTCTTCAATATCATGACTTCTTCCGCTGTTTCCCTCTCCCAAATTCAGGATTTCTTAGCTCAAACACCTCCCTTTGACCGACTCTCCGAGACGGCTCTCACGTCCTTGGTGGCAAAATGCCAGCTCCTAGGCTACCGGACGGGGCAACCCCTGTTTGAACGGGAAAAAATGCCGACTCAGGTGGCAATTATCTATCAAGGACAGGCCCGGCTGCTGGGCTTTGACCAGCGATCGCAACGCCACGTGAGTTTACGATTGGTGCAGTCGCAGGAAATTGTGGGCTGGGCTGGCTTGCTGCGGGGTGTTCCCTGCGAAACGGCGATCGCCTCTACGGATGTCGTCGCGATCGTCATACCTGCCGAAGATTTCTTGAGTGTACTGGAAAAACAGCCGACATTTGGAGAAGCTTTTCGCGATCACTGTTCCTTGAGCGAAGTATTTGAACTGTTGAGTCTGGAATTGCAGCGCAAAGCCGATGGTACTTCTAATCTCAAGGAACTGACTATGCACGCTTGGCAAGACGCGACAGTTGTCAATGTGCCAAACGGTAACAAAAAAACTCAGGATCTCGCACAAGAGCTAGATGCCGATCGAATTTGGCTCGTCAGCAGCGGCGTCTTGGGCGAGTTTCCCACCGGCAGTCGCTTCTTGGCAGAAAATGCAGCCAAATCCTTAAAGGTAGAAGGCCGCGCCGGCGCTCGCTTAATTGGCTTCCGGGAACCCCCAGAACCCCAAGCCGAGCCAGATCCATTAAATGGCACGACAGATCCTGCTGTCTCTTTGCAGAAGCCGCCCGATGGAACATTGCTCGACATTACGATCGCCCCAGAGCGTCCCCCAGAACCCGGAGACAACCAACCAAAGGATGCGGCGAGATACCCAATTTTCCGGGGCAAAGGGCAGATTGACGCGCCCCTAGCTTGCTTCCAGATGTTGAGCAAGTATTTCAACATCAAATTTCGGCGAGATATCATCCGCAAAGTTCTAGAAAATCAGTTAAAAACTGCTGGTTCTATCAGTATCCAAGCCTGCGGTGCGATCGCCCAAAGCATCGGTCTGACGCCCCAATTAGCGCAAGTGCCAGCAGAAGCGATCAACCGCATCAAAGCCCCGGTAATGATTAAATGGGAAGACAGCTTTGCCATTATTTACAGCATTACCGAGCAAGAATTGGTGATAGCGACAGCCGAAAAAGGGCTGATGCGGAAGCGAGTACCTCAGTTTAAAGAAATCTGGGGAGAATCAGGAGAAGTCCTGCTGCTACAAGCTCCGCAAGTCGAACAAAAAGAGCAGTTCAGCTTCTGGTGGTTTGTGCCGGCGCTCATGGAACACAAAACAGTGTTTTTTGAGGTGTTGCTCGCCTCATTTTTCGTGCAGCTATTCGGTCTTGCAAACCCATTAATCAGCCAAGTAATTATTGATAAAGTATTAGGTCAGCGCAGCATTGACACCCTGGATATTTTGGGGGCGTTTTTGTTAGGTGTTGCCCTGTTTGAAGGACTACTGAACGGTTTACGCACCTTTTTGTTTATAGACACCTCAAACCGCATCGATGTCAAATTGAGTGCGGAGGTAATCGACCACTTGCTCCGGCTGCCCCAGAATTACTTTGACAATCGGCGCGTCGGAGACATGGTTTACAAATTCAGCATGATGGGCCAGATTCGGGAATTCATGACGAGTACAGCTTTGACAGTTGTTCTTGATGCAGTATTCTCGGTGGTTTACGTCGCCGTCATGCTCTCCTACAGCGTGAAGCTAACGTTCGTATCTTTGGCGGTGGTACCGATACTGGCGCTGATGATTATTCTAATCAATCCGCTGGTGCTGCGCCTGATCAAACAGAGAAATATGCGTTTTGCTGACTCTCAATCTTATTTAGTGGAAGTCGTCAGCGGGATTCAAACTGTTAAAGCTCAAAATATTGAATTGAAATCCCGCTGGGAGTGGTCTAGCCGCTACGCCAAGTACATTACAGCCAGTTTTAAAACAATTATCACTGGGACTACAGCCGGTACGGTTAGTAGCTTTTTAAACCAGGTGGGTAACTTAGCTCAGTTGTGGGTGGGAGCTTATTTGGTACTGAGCAATGACATGACTTTGGGTCAGTTGATTGCTTTCCGAATTATTTCCGGGAACGTGACTGGTTCGCTGCTGCGTTTTGTGAGCGTGTGGCAGAGTTTCCAAGAAGTTTCGATGTCGATCGATATGCTCAAGGATATCGTCGATACGCCGACGGAAACCAGCGATGAAGACCGCAGCAATATCCCGTTGCCGGCCATTCAAGGGCAGGTTACTTATGAGGAGGTTTCCTTCCGATTCCTGGAGAGCGGAGCTCTACAATTGGCGAATGTGAACTTGGAATTTCCTGCTGGTTGTTTTGTGGGAATTGTGGGGGGAAGTGGTTCCGGTAAAAGTACGGCGATGAAGCTGTTGCAGCGTCTTTATGCCCCGCTTTCGGGCCGGATTTTTATTGACGGTTACGACATTGCCAAGGTGGAGTTATATTCGCTCCGCAGCCAACTTGGGGTAGTGCTCCAAGATACTTTACTGTTTAACTGTACTGTCCAAGAAAATATTGCTCTGAGCAATCCCGATGCGAGTACGGATGAGATTGTGCGAGCTGCGAAATTAGCGGTGGCTCACGATTTTATTATGGGTTTGCCCGCTGGTTATAATACGGTGGTGGGAGAACGGGGTGCGTCGCTTTCTGGGGGTCAAAGGCAGCGTTTGGCGATCGCCCGCACGATTTTGCAAAACCCGAAACTGCTAATCTTGGACGAAGCTACAAGCGCCCTCGACTATCATTCCGAACGCCAGGTTTGCAATAACTTAGCAGAATCTTTCGCCGGCCGCACGGTGTTTTTCATTACTCACCGTCTGACTACAATCCAAAACGCCGACATAATTATTATGATGGATCAAGGCTCTGTCGTCGAGCAGGGAAGTCATAAAGAATTAATGGCTCTTAAAGGACGTTACTATTGCCTCTTCCAACAACAAGAGTCATCGAATACTTGATATCTCAAAACTCACAACTGATCGCTAACAATTAGTAATTGAGAAGTAACATATGGCTATGAAATCGATCACACTTTCTGAGCAACCAATCATTCTCGAAAAACCAGCGATTTGGTCGCACTTGTTTTTGTGGATGATTATGCTGATGACCACTTCGGCGGTGGTTTGGGCTTATTTTGCTAGCGTAGAGCAAGCTGTCCCCGCTGTCGGCCAATTGGAACTCAAAGATGGTGCTAGAGACATCCAAGCACCTGCTACGGGCGCTGTGGTGAGACTTCACGTGGAAAATGGCGATCGCGTGGAAAAAAACCAGCCCCTGCTCACTTTTAACCCGATCGCACCCAGTGCCGATTTAGCATCGATCAAGAAAACTAAAGAAGCGCTGGAAAAAGAAAATAAATTTTACGAAGATGTGGTGAGCGGCAAACAAGTTCAAGGCGCTGTTCCTTCTAACTTAGAATCTACAATCAAAGACAGACAGAGCCTGACTGCACAAAATCAAGTGCTGCAAGCTTTGATTGACGAGCTCTACCTCAACCGGGGAGCCAGCGGAAATTTTGATGCAGCCCAGCAAGGACTTTACGTTAATTATCGATCGGAATTTCTGTCTCGCGTAGCCGCAGCCCAAGGGCAAGTTCAGGAGTTGAAAAAACAACAGAACCAAGCTCAGGATGCTGAGAAAGCCGCCCGCGATCAAATGACCGTAGCAGTCCAACAATTGGGTTTTGCTGAGACCCAATTAAATTATGCCAAGCAGCAGTTAGATTCTTCAAAAGAGCAAATCAAATCTTCCGAGGCCCAGAAACAATTGGCTGACGAACAGCTAGCGAAGTCCCAACAGGTACTGAAGTCCAATCAAGGCATTCTGGGCAGACTTACCCCGCTGGTAGAGCAAGGAGCCATCGCTGAACTGCAAAAAGAAAAACAGGAACAAGATGTTTTCAGAGGGCAAAGCGAAGTTCTCAAACAGCAAGATCAAATCAAGCAGCGCGAAGGTGAAATCAACTCCCGCAAAGGCGAAATTAACACGCGCCTCGGTGAAATCAATACGCGCCTCGGTGAAAAAAATGCCCGTAAAGGTGACATCCAAAAAATTAGTGCTGAAATAGAGCGCCAACAAGGAGAACAAAGCCGCATTCAGGAATCTATCAACCGCGCTGAGGAACAGTCTAAAAATACTAAGGATGGCTGGGCGAAAGAACTTTATACCAAAATTGCTGAAAACCAGAAACAAATTGCCAGCAGCGATTCTCAGCTCAGCCGCTTCAAAGTGGAAAACCTGAAAAAGCTGTCCGACGTAAACGCTCAGCTAGAAAAGGCACAGCAAGTCCGCGATACTCAAATTCTGAAGGCTCCGGTATCCGGCGTGATCTTCGATTTGAAACCTTCTAAGAAGGAGAATGCTAAGTTGGATATAGCGAAAGATCCGATATGCCAATCCATTATTAATTCGGTGGTGAAGCCTGGCGAACCCCGCCCAACACGCTGCGAAGAAGCTTATTATGAAGCGCAGCAAACTGAGAAGCTGCTCAAGGTTTTGGACGACGAAAACGGTTTGGAAGCAGTTGTTTACCTCGAAAACAGCAATGTCGCTCTGGTATTGGATGCCATGAGACAAAAGCGCGATAAATTGGAGAAGTATCACGGCAAACAATTAGATGGAGAAAAGATTGACTGCGAAAAAGGTAAAAGCTGCGTTTGTCCTGAGAAGGAAGTTAATAGAGAGAAATTGGGTTTGACAAAATACCAATGCGTGCCTGTTGAGGTAAATGTTGAAGCTTTCCCGGCTCTGGAGTTTGGTACTGCTGAGGGTGAAGTGAAAGAGATTAGCAAGGATGCTGAGCCTCCTACTGAACTGCGGAAATACTACGCTTTCAAAACCAAAATCAAGCTCAAAAATCAAAAGTTTTTGTTGAACAAGGGCAAGCCAAATCAACAGGAAGTTAACTTGCAGTCGGGCATGGCCATAAGCTCTAATATCAATATCGGCAAGCGGACTGTTTTGCAGATGTTTATCAACCGGTTTACTGGCAAACTGGATACGTTCAAGACTGTTAAGTAATGATTTAGGGGTAGCCAGAAACCGGGTTTTTTACCCAGATACGCGGTCAAAACTCTCAATTTCAATAAAAACCAGGTTTCTTGAGTCTCAGAAAAGCACCAGAAACCGGGTTTTTTACCCAGATACGCGGCCCCAACCGTCAATTTACATAAAAACCAGGTTTCTTGAGTTTTAGAGTACCGAGTATTTAAGCCGGTTTGAGATAAAATGGTGCTGGTAATTGGTGCGATCGCACTTCCATGAAAAAATATATTTTATTCACCTTCTATCTAATTCCTCTTCTCCTGTTAATCGGATTTGTAGCCAATTTTAGCGTTAACGTTCCCATTGACGACGAGTGGAGATTAGCCAGCCTATTTGAAAAAATAGCACAGGGAAATGTAAATTTCAAAGATTTTTGGGCTTTGCACAGCAATCACCGCATAGTGTTTCCGAAAATCATTATTGCAGTGCTGGTTTTTGCCTCCCAATGGAATATTAATTATCAGTTGTGTCTCAGCATAGGTTTGGCGCTGATAACTTTTATCGCTATGTACAAGTTATCCTCGATGCAGGTTAAGAATGTTGGGGATGATTTGTGGCATTTAGCTAATATTTTAACTTGTATTTTACTTTTCTCCCTAGTTCAGCACGAGAACTGGCTTTGGGGATTTCAATTAGCTTGGTTTTTCGTAAATTTGTGTTTTGTAGCGGCGGTTTATGCGCTGGTTTCACCTCACAAATTATTGCCTAATATTAGAATCTTTATTGCTGCTATAGTCTGCTTTATTGCTAGTTTTTCGCTGGCTCAAGGCTTGCTGTCTTGGTTGGCTGCGGTTCCGGCTGTGCTGGCTGTGGAGGGAAGTTGGGCGCAAAAACGCAAAAGGGCGATCGTCTGGATGCTGCTGTTTGTGGCAACTTGTGCTATTTACTCAATTGATTATCATCCTAGCCGTAAAACAAGTATTATTTCATTGTTGAATAAGCCACTTGTGGTAATTGATTATTTTTTGAGTTTGTTGGGTTCGCCCATTGTGCGATCGCCGGGAATTTCCGCATTTGTGGGATTGCTGATATTTGCTAGTTTTGTATTTTTTGTTTGGCATTTTGGGGGAAAGATTTTATCAAGTTCGATAGGTTCATCTGTGAGTGCTAACTCTGAAAAGCAATCTCAAATCCCGGTGATTTCCTCGTCTATAGCAATGAAAGACGACGAGGCTTTACCTTGGTTGTCAATAGGTTTGTTTTCGGTGTTTTCGGCTTTGTTTATTACGGCGGGTAGGGCGGAATTTGGGGCGATTCAGGCGATCGAATCTTCGAGATATACGACTAATTCGATTTTGCTGTTAATTGCTTTGGTTCAGCTAGGACAGTTGTTTGTTCGAGAAACAAAAGAGCTGTCGAAACGCAACTATAAATTTATTTATCGGGGATTTGCAGGGCTGTTAATTGGGATAATTATTGTTAACTCTCAGCAGGCGATAGCCCAATCTCGCTCGGCACTCCTTTACAAGCAAGGCGCTCAAGATTGTTGGCAGTTAATTAACTATCTGGAAACGTCGGATTTTTTCAAGAATTCGCCGGAAAGCTGTTTGAGGGTGCTGAGCAAAAAAACTTGGCTGGTGAGAGAAGGCGCTGCAATTCTTGATCGAATAGGTTGGAGAAAGTTCGCGAAAAATGTAAAGTTTATTGCTAATCCAGAGAAAGTTTACGGCTATTTAGACAAACCTCAAACTACTGATAAATTATTGAAAGCTGCTGGTTGGGCGGTTTTTCCAGACAATAGGAAACAGCCGAACATTGTACTGCTATCTGTCGGCGATAAACAATCTTTTTTTGCTAACGCTTATGTAAATTTGGACAGCCCGGATATTGCTAAGACTTTGAAATCCCAGTTGTACAATAATGCGAGGTGGGCGGTTGATGTGTCGGGTGGCGATTTGGCGATCGCCCAAACCGAAATTAAAGCTTGGGTGTATAATCCTGTTGACAACCAGTTTGTCAGGTTAAAGGGAGAGGCTCAATTGAAAGTCAAGTAACTGTCAAAAATCCATGTAATAGATTTTTAGGCTTCACTCAACTTGTTAGTCAAATCATGTTATGATTGAGAACCCTCGATCGTTGTTGCTCATAAACATAGAACACAGCCTCTCGCTTTTTGCCTCGATCGATCACCTGAATCCTTACTCTTTTCTTTTTTGGGCCCAAGCAAACATAATGAAAAAAACTACTTTATTAATTCTCTATCTGATTCCGGTGAGCCTAGTAATTTGGTTTGTAGCTGCTTTTAGTGTCAATGTTCCCTTTAGGGATCAATGGGCATTAGTCCCTATTTTTGATAAAGTGACGGCTGGAACTTTAACGTTTAGGCCTCTTTGGGCTTTACATAGCAACCACCGGATACCATTTCCCAAAATTATTATGACTGTCCTCGCATTTATATCCCATTGGAATATCAATTATGAAATATATTTTAGCATTTTTTTATCTCTCATAACTTTTGGAATTATCTATAAAATATCTGAGACGACAGCCAAGGGTGTGAGCGATCGTCTGTTTCAGTTAACAAATATTTACACCTGCTTTTTGTTTTTTTCCCTCGTTCAATATGAAAACTGGCTTTGGGGGTTTCAATTATCATGGTTTTTGATTAACTTATGTGTTGTTTCAGCAGTGTATTTGCTGAATAAAAAAGGTCAAATACCTGCTGGCAAGAAAATGTTTTTAGCAGGTATATCCTGTTTTATTGCTAGCTTTTCATCCGCTCATGGCCTCCTATCTTGGCTCGCCGTCATCCCTTCATTATTTGCCCTAGAAGGAACATTAAAGAATAAAATCCAGCGATTGCTAGGATGGATGAGCATTTGGGTAGCTTTAGTTGGTATCTATACAATTAATTATCATCCTAAAAATGCGACTTACAAAATAGATTCTTTCGGAGAACAACCTGTTTTGCCATTCTATTACTTTTTTTGCTTAATCGGTGCGCCAATTGTCCGATATCCTATGCTGTCCGCGATTATAGGGTTAATCATTTTTTCCTGTTTTATTGGTATAATTGTCTGTGTTATCAAAGTTATCAATACCTCTCAGTTGAAGTTGGTACTTATTACAGAATTAACACCCTGGCTATCCATTGGTTTGTTTTCTATGTTATGTTCTCTTGCAATTACGATTGGTCGGGTGCGATACGGGGTAGAACAGGCTTTGGAATCGAGATATACGACAACTTCTCTGTTATTGATAATTGCTTGCATTCAATCTTTATGTATCATATATATATGATACATTTATTAGCACCCTAATTTATCCTGTTTTTACAGTTGTTTTAGCAGGTGCGATCGCGAGCAATTCTGTATTGGCAATTACCAAAAATCAAGCCGATATGCCCTACAAGCAAGCAGTTAAAACTTGCTTAGAGCTAATTAATTATATCGAAAAATCTCCATTTAACGAATCAGAAGATAGCTGCCTAGTCCTGCTGGGCGGTGAAAAACCTTTTTTAGTTAGAAAGCGTGCAGAAGTCCTCGAGCGAATTGGGTTTAGACATTTCCCCAAAGACATAAATTTTATTAGCAATAATAGCAAAAACTACGGCTATCTTGACAACCCCCAGACAATAGATAAACCCTTAGTTGTCAAAAGCAAGGATCGCATCCGGGTGACAGGTTGGGCCATTCTGCCAGATCGCCAGCAACAACCCACACTCGTGCTACTATCATTAGCGGATAAAAAATCATTTTTTGCCACTGCTTATGTCAGTTTGGATAGCCCTGATGTAGCCAAGGCCTTAAAATCTAATCAGTATAGTCGCGTGAGGTGGGCTGTCGATTTGCCGACTAATTATTTGCCGATCGCCCAAACCGAGATCAAAGCTTGGGTGTATAATCCTGTTGACAACCAGTTTGTCAAGTTGCGCGGTGGCGCTAAGGTAACAGTGGAGGATAAGGAGTGAAACTTTCGGTGATTGTACCAGCCCACAACGAAGAGGGCTGTTTGGAAGGTACTGTGCGGGCGATCGCCCAGACGCTCGATTTAGAAGGCATTCCGCACGAAATTTTGATTGTGAATGACAATAGCACCGATAAAACCCTTGACATTTGCCAGGAATTGTCAGAGACTTTTGGCACAGTTAGATACATCAACAATCAACCTCCCAACGGTTTCGGATTTGCAGTGCGCCGGGGTTTAGCGGAATTTGACGGCGATGCTGTAGCAATTGTGATGGCGGATGCTTCCGACGATCCGATAGATTTGGTAGCAGGATACCGCAAATTGCAAGAAGGATATGACTGCGTTTTCGGTTCCAGATTTATCAAAGGCGGCTTTGTCGTTGATTATCCAATTCACAAATTAGCAATTAACCGCTTAGCCAACTGGTTTGTCAAAAGTATTTTCGGCTTACGCTACAACGATATTACCAATGCTTTCAAACTCTACCGTCGAGAAGTGATTGAAGGCGTGCAGCCGATTTTGAGCCATCATTTTAACTTGACTGTGGAACTGCCTTTAAAAGCAATTATTAGGGGTTTTTCTCATACGGTGATTCCTCTGAGGTGGTACAATCGAACTGCTGGTATTTCTAAGTTGAAAATCAAAGAGATGGGGAGCCGGTATTTGTTTATTGTCTTGTATGTCTGGCTGGAAAAACATCTCTCTCGCGGCGATTATCACCGAACTAGAAAGATGAATGAGTTGAAATTAGATTTATTGGCAAAGTCAAGGACTGAAGTCCTTACTACGAACGAATGATCGCTAATACTAAATCCGGCTTTTAGTCCGCGAAGGCGGACTTAGTTTGTGTAGTCGCGGTTTCAACCGCCGACTCTTATCTACGAACCATATTTTAGCAATAAATTTAGTTAATGCCTGAAAGAATTTTAATTGTAGGCGGTGCGGGTTTTATCGGCAGTTGTTTGGCAATTGGCATGAAGAAACTGCACCCGGAATGGCAAATCATTTGTTTGGATAACCTGCGCCGCCGGGGCTCAGAATTGAATTTATCTCGGCTCAAAAGTTGCGGGATTCAGTTTGTTTACGGGGATATTCGTACTGCGGCAGACTTAGATCCAGTTGCACTCAACCCTGATTGCATTATCGATTGCGCTGCGGAGCCTTCTGTGCTGGCGGGTTTTAGTTCGCCACAGTACGTTTTGCAGACGAATTTACTCGGCACTGTGAATGTTTTGGAGTTGGCGAGACAAACGGGTGCGAGTTTGCTGTTTTTGTCTACGAGCCGGGTTTATCCGATCGCCAGCGTGAAATCTGTTAAGCTGTTGGAGTTGGATGATAGATTTGCGATCGCCCCCGAGCAAACATTACCCGGTATATCCGAGTTAGGCATCTCAGAAGACTTCCCATTAAAAGGACACCGTTCCCTTTACGGAGCAACTAAATTAGCTTCCGAATTACTGATTGAGGAATACAGGGAAGCATACAACCTGCAGGCAATTATTAACCGCTGCGGGTTAATTACTGGTGCTTGGCAAATGGGTAAAGTCGATCAGGGAGTTTGCGGTTTGTGGGTGGCCGCTCACTATTTTGAAAAGCCGCTGAGTTATATCGGTTTTGGCGGCAGCGGGAAGCAAGTTAGGGATTTGCTGCACGTTGAAGATTTGTTGAGATTAGTTAATTATCAGTTAGAAAATTTTGCTAAATTTGACGGCGAAGTGTTTAATGTAGGCGGCGGTTTGAGCAACAGTCTTTCTTTGGTTGAGACAACTGATTTGTGCCGAAAAATTACCGGGAAATCGATTCCGATTCATCCTGTTTTGGAGGAACGCGCGGGGGACATTCCGATTTTTATTACCGATTCTTCTAGGGTGATGGAAAAAACAGGATGGCGGCCTGTTATTGGCCCCGAAGCCGCTTTGCAGGATATTTATGATTGGATTGCGGCTAATGAGGTGGTTTTAAGTTCGATTTTGTAGGGATTTTTTGCACCGCAGATGTTTTGTGGAATTTGGTAATAAAACCATTTATTCTGCGCTAGGGAAACGGCAATGCCGTGTCCTAATGCCGGACACGGCGCAGTGCCCAAAGCCGTGTCAACAATCGCCTGAAAACCTTTGTATCTCTCGTTTATAGCTCTTGCCAGATCCCCCTCGCATCCCCGTTAAGAAGGGGGACTTTGAGCAGAAATAGTAGGGTGCGTCGCTACCGCAATTTTCGCCACTATTTGAGTGACTCGAAGCGACGCACCTTACCGCTTGCGTTAAGCGCGATCGCCCCTTTTTCTCGCTCGAAAATAGAAGAGCGATCGCCTTTCACCTAATATAAGTAACAGGATAATCAGGATTCGCCGGATTCGGCATTAACCGCTGATTTCTACAATCCACAAGCAAATCTAATTTCTCCAAAATAACCTGACCAATCAATACCTCATCACCAGTTACCAATGCCTCATCAATAGTCTTGCGCCCTTCACACTCAACCATCACAGGGCCAGTTACTCCCACAGTTTCCTGACGACTGTCCGCATTTTTAACAAGTTGCTGACCGAGAATTCGCAAACCTAATTGCTGTGCAATCTCTGCTGGAATTACCAGATTAACTGCACCTGTATCTACCAAACCTTCTGCTTCAATCTCGCGCAATAGGCGAGGTGCAAGCAAACCTCGACGCACTAACTCATCATCAACTGCATTGGTCAGCTTCACTTGAGTCGAAACTGCCCCCATATTCTTAAGTCCATCTACTTCTAATTTTTTTAATTCTTTCATATCAATACTCCGGACAGTTTTTGGAACGATACTACAAGCTTACGCGGGGCAAGGAGCATAAAAAAGTCGAATTAAATGTAAGTCAGGGGTGGAGCTGACATTGATTTAATTATCCACAGGGGCTGCGAAGTCAAGCGAGCATAAGCCATTGGGCCATATAAAAACTGTCCGGACTATTGTATCAAAGGAACAACAACAAAGAAAATGGATAACAATCTGTAAATGGACAAGAATTGCGAGGTTTGCTGCTGATAGGGATTGATACGAATGAAAAGTTTTTCTTAATAAGTGCAACTCAAGTTAAATCAATAATCCCTCAACTTCTCAGAAACTATGACTGAAGTATCGTAGCTTGCGGGCGCGTAGCGATCGATAGTCAGTAATTAGCATCAATAAAGCTTGGGGATTTTCAACTTATTTTTTTCATACCCTGATTAAGCAACGCCCTTCATCTCTATCCTGCAGGGCTTCAATCTTTTTCCCGAGGCTTCCCCAACGGTTGCCAGCGCGAACGTGCTGCTGAGAACGGCAACGGTGAGGAAAGTCGCAAACTGTCGTTGGGGATGTGCCATCATCGCTTTGGTCGGGTAGAGGCTCGGTTTTTGAGCTCTGGCGGTGTCTTGTCGCTATAGGTAAATGGTAGCCCTTTGTACTTTAATCTCTCCTCCAACCATTTGGGTTTCTCGCTAAACGAGATCGACATCGTACCATCTGGAGCAACGCGATACAGCCATTTTGCCCCCGGACAAATAGACGACTTCATCTCGGGAACCGATGCCGGCCATTTTCCGGTTTTGGCTGCTAGTGCTTTGACTTGCAAAATTTTCTGAGTCAGTTCCAAATCCAGCATAGATTTAGCTGCTTTACTGGCTTGGCTGGGTACATTTGTAAAAGATGTCCTACCTATATAATTCCACCACGCGAAGTCCTTTGCCGGGGCTGAATCAGAAGCGCAAACATTCTGCTGGCGAGATGCTGCAAGTGATCGTTTATAGACTTGATAAGTATCGATCGCACAAAAGCGAACATAAGGTTTGATCACCGGCTTGAACCATACCAAGACATGAGATAAAGTCCAGTCTAAGATTTTTTCTTCTAAAGTTAAATCTGAGAAATCCTTCCCTTGAATTAGTGAAAGCATTCCCCCATCACTAGAACCGCCTAGATCTTTTAGTATCGAAGAGTATGAGTCTAGTAGCGAAGACCACGAGTGTTTCCAAAGGAAGTCTTGCGAAAATTTGAACTTATGCAAATATTCTCCCTGCAAGGATATCAATATCGATTCGCGGTAATCGTGTTCCAGCAAGCGCTGCTGCCACTGGGTGGGAAGGCGATCGGCTTTCCGCATCACCCCTGCTGGATATTTAGTCCCGATCAAAGCCACAAGTTGAGGCATGAAGAGGGGGCTTTCTGTTAAAGACTGGTTGATTTTCCAGGATACTTCCAGCATTTCTGCTGCTGCTTCCGTCTGACCTTTACGGTATTTTTCTAGAATGTCTAGGGCTAAAACTTTTTGCAAATTAGCCTGCCATAAATAATCAGGTGAGACAACCGTCATATCTCCTTCCAGAATCCTGGTAATATCTGTTCCCCAGCGCGGCACTTCATTATTTAAAACCTGCTGGCGAAGTTCTGCTAAAGCCGTTTGGCGGGAGGCGAGATAGCGCTGTAAATTCTCTGAAGGTGGATTTACGGTATCGTTTGGTTTGGCAATCTCAGCATCTAGGTACTGCTTTAATTCTTGTCTGATTTCTTCAAATGCCTTTTGATCGTCCTTTGAAGACCTAAAATCAGCCCTAGACCCGATGGAGCGATCGGCAGAAGAGAAACTTGCCCCTCCATCGAACCCCACTTTAGCGAGGGACGCCGCCAGCTTCAACGCCGCATCATTTGGCTCTGCTTTGGGAAACCGTTGGGCATAAGCTGCTAAATCTTGCTCGATTTCTTTTTCCTGCACAGAAGCCATATAGTTGCCACCCACAATCCAAACTGCCAGCAGTCCCGCCCACCCAACAGCCGAACCACCTAGAAATTTGAGGTTCCGTCTGAACGATAAGTTTTGAATGTCCATAAACTCCTCCTTCGCGCGAGTACAGCTGAAAATGAGGCGTTGCTGAATACAAGTATGAATTCAAGTTTTCGGAATGGCTATAAGCCAAGTAGAGTGAGTTTTGCAACATCAAGTGAAAAGTTTATTCGTACGCCAGAATCAGCAACGCCTTACCTGTTTATCTTGCCCACTTTTTTTGGGCGCACGATCACATAACCAGGCCGTGTAACATTTCTGCACTTATCCAGCAAGCCCTAAATACCTAACACGCCACACCCGAAGGCTAGAGCAGGATAGGATATTTTCCCCGCCTAGAGCTTTTTAGAGATGTTTGAGGCTGTAAATCAGAAAATATGGATTTCCTGACGTACCCTCTGCACTTTCAAGTCCTAAATGGGGAAATATATAAAAATCTACAGAGGTTATTCCCTATGATTTTATTAATCCTGGTTTTCCTGTTGGTGGTATCGAGTCAGTCAGAAAATAGTGGAAATGAACCTTACTCATGGGTCGTGCAGAAACAACGGGGCGATAGTGGACGGACATTTACTGATTGGTGTCGCGAAAAGGCTTCTTTGAGTCCTGAAACTAAACATACTGTTGAGGTGTTGTTGAAGAAAGCGGGAACTACTGAGTGCAAGGCAGCCGATCGACAACTTTCGAGTCTCACGCGACTTACCCTCGACAACAATCAAATCAAGGACATCGAACCGCTAACATCCTTGACTAACCTGACTACGCTCTCCCTCGACAGCAATCAGATTGGGAACATCAAACCACTAGCATCCTTGACTAACCTGACTTTCCTCTCCCTCGACAGCAATCAAATCAGCGACATCAAACCGCTAGCATCCTTGACTAAACTGGCTTCGCTCTCCCTCGACAAAAATCCAATCAAGGACATCAAACCGCTAGCATCCTTAACTAAACTGGATCGGCTCGCCCTCGATGGCAATCAAATCAAGGACATCAAACCGCTAGCATCTTTGACTCATCTGACCGATCTATACCTCTACAACAATCAAATCAGCGACATCAAACCGCTAGCATCCTTGACTAACCTGACTGTGCTCTCCCTCTACAACAATCAAATCAGCGACATCAAACCGCTAGCATCCTTGACTAAACTGACTGTGCTCTCCCTCTACAACAATCAAATCAGCGACATCAAACCGCTAGCATCCTTGACCAACCTGATTGCACTCGACCTCGACAAGAATCAAATCAGCGACATCAAACCGCTAGCCCCGACATCACTTATCACACAAACCCGCCTCACTTCTCGCCATGACCTAGATCACATCGCGGAGAAACTGGCTGTTCCTTCGCAATCACATCCACTTGCTGGTTTCTGGAAAAGTGGCGATTGCTCCGATGACTTTGGGTTAGCAATTGCTCCCGCAGGGAAAGGTCTCTACTCAATTTCGTTTTGTGGCCCTGGTGGGTGCTTTGTGCCAGGTACTTATCGGCCCAATAGTCCCATAGTCGGCGACCCAAGTTATCGTGTAGTTAACAACAATACAATAGATGTTGATAGGCGTGATGGCTTCGCTCGCTCCATTCGCTGTCCATCACGCTAAGAGCCGTCAACAACGGGCTAACAAGTCGCTGCACACCGACAACCTACAGTCTTTGGTCGCAAGCTCCCTGCGCTTCCGGTTGCGGGTGAGCTCTGGCTTTAGGTTGCCAAATGCCGATCGTGTACTGGGGTCGATCACAGCTAGCTACAGGGAACCGAAAACTAATATCAGGCAATAGTCCGGACAGTTTTCAATCACTAACAGCAGAATGCGGGTTTGGGCCTTCTCAGTGAGGTCAAATGCTAACGGTAGAATGAGGGTTTGGGCCTCGGTCTCAAAAACTGTCCGGAGTATTGGCAGTGGTGACAAAACTATTAAGTTGTGGAATTGTCACAGTGGTGAATGCCTCCAGACTTGGCAAGGTCACAGCGATTTGGTACGTTCAGTTGCATTTAGTCCAGATGGTAAACTCTGGCTAGTGGCAGTAGTGACCGAACTGTAAAGTTGTGGGATTCTCGCAGTGGTGAATGCCTCCAGACTTGGCAAGGTCACAGCAATTTGATAGGTTCAGTTACATTTAGTCCAGATGGTAAAACTCTGGCTAGCGGTAGCGCTGATGGCACAATTAAGCTTTGGGATGTCAAGACTGGTGAGTGCCTCAAAACGCTGATAGCTGAAAGACCTTATGAGGGCATGAATATCACGGGCGTTACGGGTTTGACGGATGCTGAAAAAGCGACGATCGCATCTTTAGGGGCTGTGTGCGACGACGATTTGTAGAGAGGCGATAATCAGGGCGATCGGGTTTAATCGGGCGATCGAACTCAAGAAACCGGGTTTTTCGCAAATTTTAAACTGCGGCGGAAATTGTCGAAAAAACCCGGTTTGTGCCTAATTTTAGTCAACCTGTACCTGGATATTAAGGGCGATCGCACTTCAGGCCCAAACTTCCGCCAAATCCAAGACAAACCCCGGTAAAACATCTTCACCCGACAAAGTTGCAGGATTGTCGAGCACTTCCACTTCCCGATTTAACCTGTAAATCTCCACCTTTCGGTTTTTCCGATCTATCAACCAACCTAAACGCACTTGATTTTCCATGTATTCTTTCATTTTATCTCGCAGCGGCTTCATATTGTCACTTTTAGAACGGAGTTCCACCACGAAATCAGGACTTAAGGGAAGAAAGCCTTCTTTTTCTTCTGGGGTAAGTGTATCCCACCTTTCTTGACGCATCCAAGACGCATCAAGAGAGCGATCTGCCCCATTTGGCAAGTGAAAACCAGTAGAAGAATTAAATGCTTTGCCGAGTCCAGTTCGCCTATTCCACAACCAAAGTTGCCCTTCTATATCCAGATTTCGATATCCTGTGCCGCCTCCGGTGGGTGGGTTCACGATTAATTCTCCTGTTGCTGTGCGTTCTAATTGTAACTCCCGATTTGCGATCGCCAATTCGATGAACTGTTCGCGGGTGACAGTCAGCGTTAGTGTTGGTGGAATATTGATTGCAAGGGCGGTGGCAGATTTAATTTGTGTCATCATTTTTGTCCTCAAACCTATCTTTTTATAGCAGTTTTATTTTAATTGCCCAAAGCCCGAAATGCTTGAGCCTTCGTTGTTTTTATGATAACACTTGGAATTTACAGGCATAAAGGGCGATCGTATCTGATATCATATAAAAAAAGTTCCACACGGAGAACCGAAAAATGGTAACTTCTACAGTTGTCGCCCCGGCATCTCAAACCTACTCTATAGAAGCATGGATGGAAAATCCACCGGATCTCCAAGAGTGGGTTGATGGCGAATTATTGGAAAAAAATGGCATGACTCTCAAGCATAGCAAGGTACAAGGAAATCTTTACTTTTCCTGGAGAAACTACAAAGAGTCCAGCGGACAGGGAGGAGAGGTTTATACAGACGTTCCCTGCCGCACAAAACAGCAAGGACGCTATCCTGATGTTGCCTACCTTCCCCCAGAATTGGCAGCACAATTTGGCAATCTCAAAGTTCTGCCGCAAAGTTTTCCTTTATGTGCTGAAATTGTTTCGCCAACAGATTTAGCGGAAGATGTAATTGCTAAAGCTACAGAATATTTAGAATCGGGAAGTGAGGAAGTTTGGCTGGTATATCCCGAAAACCAATGGGTGATTGTAGTAACAAAACAAACTAGAATCATCTTTGTTACTGGGGAAATTGTTAGCACTCAAATTGTTTTGCCTGGTTTTAGCATTCCCGTCGATGAATTATTAAAATAAGCTATTTTATTCAGTCGGCGGAGGCCGACTTAGTTTGTGTAGTAGCGGTTTCAACCGCCGACTCTCATCGACATTGTTTCTAACTATGCTTCGACGCCTTAACAAACATTTGCCCGCCCAAAAATCGCCACAAAACAGGCAATTTTAAGTAAACCTTTAACAGCAACGGTGAAGCCGGCCGCCCTTTCGTTGAAAACGGTAAAAATCTCGGTATCATTTCCTCAACTTTAAACCCCACAGTTTGTAACAGTTCTTGCAACGATAAGTGCGTAATCGGTAGCTGATGGTCGATAAAATCGTAGTATTCCTTGTACGAGTATTTAAAATTAGGCTGAATCACCAAAAGTGAGCCGCTGGGCTTCAGGGCATCAAAGCAAAACGAGATAATTTCTACAAGTTCCTCTTTGTTGCGGAGATGTTCAAAAAAGTTAGAGATAAAAATGCGATCGAACTGTTCGATGAAAGAAGTACGATCGCTTAAATTAAGCACATCAATATTCAGCACTTTGACATCAGCATCAGCAAATAACTTAGAATCAGGATTCAGGTCAATCAAACATTTTTCTTGGGCCCGAATTTGATTGATAAACTCGCAATATCCGCCGCCAATATCTAAAACCGCCGACTTGGGAGGAACATAATCTTGTAAAAATTCGTCGATTAAAACTTTCCAGAGTGCCACCTTTGCTTGCATTTGGCGGGAATCAAAGCGGTTGGCGTACAACTTTTTGAGATATGTGTCAGTTTTCATAGTAAAATAGCCTTGACTAAGTATGAGTCTATCACTGTCACAGTAAGCTATGAACGTTATATCTACCGAAATACCGGAAGTTTTGATAATTGAGCCGAAAATTTTCGGAGACGATCGCGGTTTCTTTTTCGAGAGTTTCAATCACCAAGCTTTCGTAGAAAAAACAGGCGTAACGGCAGAATTTGTTCAAGACAATCATTCCAAGTCGTCTAAAAATGTGTTGCGCGGTTTGCACTACCAAATGCAGCAGCCTCAAGGCAAATTGCTGCGGGTAGTTGCAGGCGAAATATTTGACGTAGCGGTGGATATTAGAAAAAGTTCGCCGACTTTTGGGCTGTGGGTGGGCTGTTTGCTGAGTGCAGAAAATAAGCGGCAATTTTGGGTGCCTGCGGGATTTGCTCACGGTTTTTTGGTAGTATCAGAGATTGCTGAAGTTTTGTACAAAACTACAGACTACTATGCACCGACACACGAGCGGTGTATCCTGTGGAATGACCCCGATTTGGCGATCGCCTGGCCGCTAGATGGTGCCCAACCAATTTTATCACCTAAAGACAAAGCTGGACACACGTTGAAAAGAGCTGAAGTGTTTTAATAATGAAAATTTTACTCGCAGGCGGCAGCGGACAGTTAGCTCAAGAATTGCAGCCCATCTTATTATCTGTGGGAGAGGTTATTGCAGTCGATCGCACTTGCGTCGATTTATCCCAACCCGAAACCATCCGTCAAGCAATGGCTGACATTCAACCGGATTTAGTTATCAATTCCGGTGCTTACACAGCGGTAGACAAAGCAGAAAGCGAACCCCAATTAGCACACGCAGTCAACGGCATTGCACCGGGAATATTCGCAGAAGAATGCGAGAAACTGGGCGCAAGTTTAATTCACTTTTCCACTGATTACGTATTTGACGGCAGCAGCGGTTCTGCTTATCTCGAAACAGCTTCTACGAATCCGCTCGGAACTTACGGCAAGTCAAAATTAGCAGGTGAGGAAGCAATTCGGCAAGCGGGAAGCAGACATATTATTATTAGAACCGCGTGGGTTTATGGCAATGGTGGCAAAGGTAATTTTGTCAAAACCATGCTGAGGTTGGGAAAGGAAAGAGAAGAAATTAGAGTAGTAGCAGATCAGATCGGAAGTCCAACTTGGACGGCAGATTTGGCGGCTGCAACTACGCAAATCATCCCGGGTATTGGGCTAGAAGGTTTTGGGACTTACCATTATACTAACAGCGGTGTTTGTAGTTGGTACGATTTTGCGATCGCCATTTTTGAGGAAGCAGAGAAACTCGGCTTTCCCCTGAAAGTTCAGCGCGTAATTCCCATCACCACTGCCGAATATCCAACACCCGCAAAACGTCCCGCTTTTTCGGTTCTCTCAACCACAAAGATATCAGCACTTCTGGGCACGTATCCTCCCCACTGGCGGCAAGGGCTCAGACAAATGCTGGTGAGAGAATTGAAGTGAAAAATTGAAAAGGCGAGGGCGGGTTTTGTTCAGAATTTGTCTGTTATATGCAAGGTTTCTCGGCTAAACCCGCCCCTACGAATAAAAATTATTTGTGTTTACTAATTCATGAAAATCAAGCAACAATATGTTTTAATTGCCGCATCAGTGCTCGGCATTCTCATACCAGCCTCCTATATCTTGTACCTGATATCGCAAGCGGGAGACTTATCCAATTTTGATTATTGGTGGATGACCTGGAATTTTTATTCTGTAGATGGTTTCTCAACCAATCCTTTTAATTGGATATTTCGGGCTAACGAGCATTTTGTCTTGATTCCGGCGATTATCTATGCCTTGAATATTGTTGTCACCCAAGGTTCAAATATTGGTTTGTGCCTAGTTGCTTGGTTTTTGGCTTGGATTCAGTGCCAGGTATTAATTGCTTTACTACCGTTGAGTTTGAGGCGTTTTCCGCTGCAATTTATCTCGGTCATCCTGTGCATTTCGATTTTTAATTTTACTCCGGCGGCGGCGCATAACTGGATGCGGGGATTTAGTGGTGTTCACTGGATAATTGCTAATTTATTTGTGATTTGTTCGATATTTTGTTTGCAATCTTATGTGACTATTGTATCAGATAATAGAGAGGCGGAGCCTCTGAATATTCATTCCCAGGCTGTGCCTGGGAACGAGATAGAGTCTGGGATTGAGAAATGGGAACAAGATAAGTGGGTGATTGGTAGTATTGTGTTTGGGATTTTAGGCTGTATTAGTTACAGCACTCCTTTGGCTTTGTGGCCAATATTGTGTGCTGCTGCGGTTGTGCTGCGGTTCCCTCGGCGGATAACTTATTTGTATTTCGCTGCTTCGAGTGCGGTGATTGGTATTTATTTTTTAACTTATAAAACTCCATCTAATCATCCTTCTTTAACTAAAATTAACCCGCTTAAAGCTCTCGAATATATTCCCATTTATCTCGGTGGAATTTTTAGCGAAAACATTATCATTGCGTCAATTATTGGTATAATTGGCTTGATTGCTGTAACGGGTTTTGTCTGTTATTGGCTATTTGTAAAAAAAGTAGATCGCCCAAATTGGCTGCCTTGGCTGTCCATCCAATTGTACACCCTGCAAACGGCGTTAATGGCCGCTGTGAGTCGATCGGGATTTGGTATCGAACAGGCCACCGCTTCCCGCTACGCCACACTCCCAGCCTTGTTTTGGATGAGTACAATTGTTCTCACAGTGCTTGCTGTACGGGAGTTGCAGCCCACACCGAGAATCCAAGGGCGCTGGCTGACACCGCTGTTTGCAGTCGTGACAGTCGCCGTGATTTTAATGTACGGGGTGGGTGGCGAAACTGCAATGGCGATCGCCCACAGAGCCACCTATCAACCGCTAGTAGCACTATCACTGCAATTAGGCATCACCGACATAACATTAATTAAAGACAAAGTAGGCAACAAACCGGCGGCATTTGTCGGATTAATCGATGCTTTAAAAGCTAACAACTTAGTACCATTTAATCGAAATATCAAAAAACATAATTTCTGTGCAGCCTTAGACACACAAATCGATCCCAATTTACTTTCAGCACCCAAAGACGGAGTACCCGGATATTTTGATACTGTTACCAAACTCGCACCTCAAGCAGCGAGAGTAATTGGCTGGGTAGGAGACCCAGAAAATAATGTAAAATGTATTGCTATTCTCAACCAAGAAAATGTAGTGCGAGGTTTCGCCCTGTCAGGATTTCCGCGCCCCGACTTAGTTAACTTGTTTGGTGACTCCTACAAATTCGCAGCTTGGAGAGGATACATTCAAACTTCACCAACAGACAAGTTATTGACAGCTTATGCCTCATTTGAAAACCGCGAAGGTTGGGTAGCCTTGCGAAATTCCCAAGTAATAGACATCTTGCAAAAATAATCGTCCCCCAAAAATGATTAAAAGAACTTTTGCAATCTTGTCTAATCAATAATACTTACAAAAATTAGCTATGCCAAAAGACCTCAGTTTCGTAATTCCCGTTCACAACGAAGAAGCAACGCTCAAATTGCTGTTTGAAAAAATTAGCATTGTCATGTCTCAAACAGGAATTGACAATTACGAAGTTATTTTCATAGATGACGGCAGCCGCGATGCTTCTTGGCGAGAAATCGCAGATTTAGCTCGCCAATATCCCAAACTAATTAAGGCGATAAAAATGCGCCGCAACTTTGGCAAATCCTCCGCACTTTCAGCAGGATTTCGCAATGCAGCAGGGAGAATTATCTTTACCTTGGATGCCGATTTGCAAGATGACCCCGCTGAAATTCCCAAATTTTTAGATCATTTAGAATTGGGATTTGATTTAGTTTCCGGTTGGCGAAAACAGCGCAACGACCCGCTTTCTAAAACCTTACCTTCCAGGCTGTTTAATGCCGTTGCGTGTTTGCTGACTGGGGTGAAAATGCACGACATGAATTGCGGTTTCAAAGCTTATCGCCGGGAAGTTTTGCAGTCGATTAAATTGTACGGGGAATTGCACCGCTACATTCCAGCCTTAGCAAACAATTTAGGGTTTAAAATTGGGGAAGTAGTTGTTGAACACCATCCGCGCAAACATGGCAAATCCAATTATGGCTGGGAACGCTACGCGCGGGGATTTATTGATTTGTTGACGGTGTTGGCGACGACGCAGTATTTGCACAAACCAGGTCATTTGTTTGGCGGATTGGGGTTGTGCTTTGGCTTGGTGGGAACTGTTTCGCTGAGTTATTTGATTGTGATTTGGTTCCTGAATTTAGCGGGGATGAATTTTGGGCCAATTGGTAATCGACCTTTATTATTTTTTGGGATTTTGTGTACAATTCTGTCGGTACAGTTGATTTCTTTGGGGATTTTAGCTGAGTTGATGGCGCGGAATGTGGATGCTGATTATGTGGACAAGCAGATTTGCGAAATTATTGATGATTCGGGTTTTGATATTTAACCGCAGATGGTTTGTAGTGAGGACTTTAGTCCTCTGATTTTGAAGAAGGACTAAAGTCATCACTACGAACCTGAAGAAGGACTAAAGTCCTCACTACGAACCTGTTTTATTTGTGATTTTCAACAGTATCCATTTGCCTTCTCTATCTACTATTTCTCCGTCAATATTGGGATGCCAATCGCTGCGAGTCAGGAGATAATTGGCATGATAGTTTCTGGCTACCTTGACTAAATCGGCACTGCTGCGGCGGCTGAATAAATCGCTTCCTCCCCAAATCATTTGCGGGTTTAAGGGAACTCCTAAAATAGCTTCCATGCGATTTTTCCATTCTTTGATGCCTGTTTCTGTAAAGGGAAAGTTCTTGAAGTTGACTACAATCGCTCTTTCGGAGAAAAACTGGAAGCTGGTAACTGATGGTGGAACTAATACGAGTGCGTCGCGGCTGCTAATTTGCGAAAATCGCACTGCTAATCTGCTTAAGTCGTCCCTGGGAACGGCATTGATATTGACTCTTGTTTGAAATACATTTAATATAGGTTTGGGTAGAATTCCTGCTACTCCAAAAGTTAGGGTGGCGGTAGTTAGCAAAGCTAAGATATGAGTTGTAGTCTGTTTTATAGATGCTGTAACAGATGTTTTTTCTAGGATGAATGGAAATGCGAGGATTGAGAAAAGGACGGGGATGCCCAGGATGCGATCGCCCATTATTTCCCAGGAATCAGTCAGCGGATATGCTAAGCTAAAAATAGACGTTCCTGCGGCTAAAATCCACAACAGTATATTGTAGCGTTTTGGAAACGCATAATTTTTACTTTGCCAAACTGCGAATCCCAAGAAAATGATACCTCTAAAAGGCAAAGTTAGTACAGATAGCACCAACAAGCTAACAGGTATTTGTTTTTGTTTGTCAACCTCATCAAGCGTCAAACAAACAGCAATAAATATAATTAATTGAGCAAAAGGTACGGTTCTAGCTAGTTGCAACTTTGCGATAAAAGCCAGCGGGTAAACTTCGACAAATACGTAATTAAGAAATAGTGCAAAAATTGATGTGCCAATAATTATGTAAAAGTTAACTTTGTCTGCTTTTCGCAGTAAATTTGTATTTGTGATGCACAATAAGCCGCCAACTATCAAACATATAAAGTTAAACCAATTCCCAACAGGCCAATTTGACGGGAGGATGTGGTGGGGATTGCGGACTTTGGCGTGAATGAAGACAAACTCGGCATTGTCGATAGTGTGGGTGCTGGTAGTACCTGTCAATAACATGGGTACGTATACTATACTTGCCATTGCTGCTAAAAGTGCGATCGCCAAAATCAATGTTTTGAACTTCCGCTGTCTGACAGATGCAACTGCTAAAACGGGAACCATCATTAATCCCGGCAGCAAACCCACTAAAAATTGTAGCAGACAAGCCAGTCCAAAACAGAAATATGCTGTCAGCCATTTTTGGCGCAAACTAAAGTAAATTCCCCAGATTGCGAAGGCCATCGCGAAGGTACTGGGTACTGATTTTGTGGAAAATATCAGCGTGTTGCCAACATCTGTAAATGAAGCGGCTATACATAAAAAAGCCAGCGCTGCTGCGGGTAGTTTGGAATTAGTATAAATATTGATAATTGCGTAGCAAGCTAGGATGAATGAACCGAAGGCTAGGAATTGATAAATAAAGTGCGCTAGGGGAATGCTTGTTCCTAGGTTTGCCATAAAATAGATGATATAATAATAGTAGTATCTCGGATTGAATTTAACCATTTCCTGAACGTAATAGTCGTTTTTGTAGACTTCAGGATTTAGCATAAATTGAATTGGTGGCACTTCGGGGAAATTGCCGCCAATGGGAAAAATGTAGCCAGTTGCCATCAGGGAACCGATGATGACAAAAGTATAGAGAGATAGATTAAAATACCTGTGGAATTTTTGATGTTTCTGCATTGATGGTTAAACTTACCTACTGACAGCTAAATTGTTAATCTCTAGTTGACATTGGTTGGTTAAATCCTGTTTGTCGCTACCCAATATTTCAAGCAGCAAATAAATGGGATTTTTACCCCCAACAGATAGATTTAAATCGATCGCACTTTTCCCACCATCCGTTATTTCCGCAGAATCTATCAACTTACCTTGTTTGTCCCACAAAGTCAAGCGCAGGGCGACTCCCGGACATTGTTTATTGGGTAAATTGAGTTTGCCGGTAACTTGCACTTTGTCTGAAAGGGAACCTAAATACAGAAAAGATGTAGCGAGTTTATTGCTCTTTTTAATTGGATGAGTTACAATTTTATATAAATTATCCGATTTTAGACTGACTGAATAATTGGCACTTGTGTAGACTGACTGCTGCAAACTAATCCAATCTAACTGCGTACCAGGTCGATCGACTATTTCCCGCTGCATCCTCTCCAGAGTCCTAACTGCTGTCGGTATAGAAGTCGGCCGCACTCTCTGATAAACGCTGACAGTCACGTCGTTTTCCAGATTAAACTGTGGCGGTAGCAATTGGAAATCGCGGGAAATCTCCCAGTTTTGAGTAAAAGCATCATACACAACTTTAACAACATCTTGCTCGTGCGATCGCAAAACTTGCTCGTCTGTCGGTAACACCTGCTGAAAAGGTGTAGCAACCGCCGCATATTGCGCCTGCAACAACTCCGGTAGCGGGTAAGAATCGCGGGAGTCAATTTGCGGCCTCCCGATGGTATTTAACTTCCACCAATCCTCGGGCGGATTAACTTTGCGGTTGGCTTGTCGGAGTAGATTAGCATTAAAACTGTTAGAAGCACCGACAATATAAATCGGTTCCTCATTCGGTGCTAACTTTCGCAGAAACTCCACTAATTTTATAACTTCGGCGTAGTCCGATCGCACTAACGGCCCAAAATTAGCCACAAACAATCTTGACAAATCAACCTTAACAGGAATCAGCCCGACGGCGGCATTCACAACCAGGTACAAACCCGCCGCCCCCAGCATCAAATAGCGGACTTTTCCCCTGAGAGTCAGCCAAGTTGTCCAGAAAAATGCTGACAATCCCAAAAGTGCGATCGGCGTAACATGAATTGTATAGTGCAAGTAGCCGTAACGCAACATTAACAGCCACTCAACCAGCGACAAAACCCCAAACAAACAAACAAAAACAGCCGCCCGAGGAACCAGCATTCGGGTGAAAATCCCCGCCGAAAAACCAATCACTACCAGCAGCCAAGTTCCCAAACCATAAAAAGACGCATAACGAGTTAAAATATCATTAACCGGCAAACTCCAAGCCGCATACAAATTGCGGTAATTAACTGTCAGAGCACTGCGAGTAAAATCTCCCGCTACCAGCATTAAAATAGACAAGCTAGTTGCAGCTATCAAACCCAATTTTACACCAGATTCAAACAAGCCTCGGTAGGGAAACGGCACTGCCGTGTTCTGATTTTCTGCCCCATCAACGTAGGGAAACGGCACTGCCGTGTCCTGATTTTTTGGAGACGGCAATGCCGTGTCCCTACGGTATATTAGTACAATAAACTCGATGAAAACCTGTAAAGTCGCAGCACCCAAAAATGCGATCGCACTATAAGCAAAATGTCTGCGCAACAGAATCGCCGCCGCCAGCAAAAACCCAATTAACGGCATCTTCCACCAATATTTCAGCTTAACATCGTGCAGGTAAACCCAAATTGCCAAGGCTACAAACACGCAGCCACCAGTATCCAGATATCCCCGCAGAGTCGGTATCCAACTCATCGGAATCAATAAACTCAGCAGCACAGTTGACCAAAACACCCGACGCGGATCAACTGGAATTAGCTGTGCAGAAATTGCCCCCAACAACAAGCGAAACGGTAGCACATAAATCAGCGAAATGCTTAGAATGTAACTCATCCGAGATTCGCCAAATAAAAGAATAAACGGCACTAACGGCAGCGTGATTAACAGGTTTTTTTCTTTAGATAGCGATGCTATAACTTCCCGCCATGCTTGCACCGGAAAGTCTCGAAATAAATTAGCCGTATTAACTGTAGCGGTATTGTATCCCGCATAATCCCACCAATAAAAAGTACGTTCGCTGGATACATAAATAGAAGTTACAACCACAGTCACGAGAACAAGTAACAACAGAAAAAAAATATCACTCAGAAACTTGCGACGCAACTTAAAATCAAATAATTCCATCACTTTAGCAAACCCAATTAACTCCAAAACTTCCTCTTTCTTCGCGCGCTTCGCGCAGGCTACGCCAACGCGGTTCATTAACTCACTTCAAAATAGAACCTTGCAAAAAACCATCCAGCTTTTCCGCATATTGCCGGTTCGCCGCCGCACTGGGATGAATATCATGAGGCAAATTATTATTTCCGGGTATTTTCAAATCAACCGAAATATCAGCCGTAGCAATTCCCTCTTCACTCAACTCATCCAACATCTTAGCAGAACCCGCATTAATTCCCGCCACAACCAACTTAACATTATTAGCCTCAGCCACGCGGTGAAACTCTTCAATAATTGCCTTAGAAACATCGTGACTTTTGTACAATCCCTCCTCAAATTGATTGTAATTAACCTCTAGCAAATTCATCAATGCCGAAACCCGCATCAGCGGCCACTCGCGATATTCCAGTTTAGCCATGCTGTAGGTAAAATTATTTTTTCCATTCAGCCTAGCATCGGGCTGCAACAGAATGCCTAATTTATTCCAAGCAGCCATTTGCTTTCTCCTCGCCCTCAATAAAGTATTGCGTCTGTCGTGAAATCCCGCATAAGCAATCACCGCAATTTTGGGTTTATTTCCTTGTTTGAGTGCTTCTTTGAATTGAATAAACGAGTGCAGCGTGCCGTAGCCGTTAACGCCAAAATTTACTATTTCATATTTAGGTAATTTCTCTTGCAGCAACCAAGCATAAGTTTCGCTATCATTCAATGACCAACCGTAGGTAAAAGAACAGCCCAATATCCAGATTTCTGGCTTGGTTGACGATTGATTGTAAGTATTGAGCGGATGTGTTATCCTTAAACTATTATTGAGATGAGTTGCATTAAACGAGTAATTGCCGTTAAGCGTTACTTTGAACTTTCCCGGCAAATGCTTGTATCCGAGCTTGGAGTCTTTGGTGAAAAAGTTACCTTTCGGTTCGACAGCAACATCCACATTTTCGATTTGCCAGGGCTTGTATCCGGCAACTCGCAACACGATTTCAGCGGTGGTTATAGATAGAACTATTGGGACAATTATATAAGTTATTAATTTGAAAACAAAATTCTTAGCAATATCTTTTTTCATATTTTAGATAACGCCAAGTGGATATGTTCGTCCATATATAGCGCTATACTCATTTAATTAATCCTTGGGCCCGCAGTTTCTTAGCCAAAGCAGATTCGCCAGCTTCTAGGCGCAACTTTTCGGCATACTCAAACCTGCGCTGCATATCTGCATCCAGCTCTTGTTTGTGATCCCAGTAGTATGATAAGGCAGAGTAAATTTTGCTCAAAGTCAGGTGAGGATAGGATTGGAATAATTCTTCAGGAGTCCAGCCGTAAGCTTTTACCGAAGTTATTAATTCAACGACTTTCATTGTGGTTCCGGCGATGAGAGGGACGTTCTTCTCATCTAATTCCACATATTTGTATTCGGTTGCAGTTAGAGTCACAGTTTTTACCTTGTCGATCGCACTTCTATACTTCTATTATATCTATTAGATCGATCGCCCCATTCAAAACAAAACCCGCAACAGCGGGCTTTCCAACAGTATCTTACAAAGGCACTTCCTATGTGAAACCACTGGTTTCAACCAGTGGATTAATCCTAATAACCAGGCTCTTCCTCGTACTCAGGAGTCTTAGTCTTCTCAGGGATATTCACGCGAGGAGCCTTGTAAGGCTTCGGCGCCTCATCGTCAGCCCAAGCATCAGCCTCCACATCATCCTCGTACTCGTACTCAACCACCGACTCCTTCGGGCGAGAAATCTCAGGGCTGTACTGCTTCTCTTCGTACTCATCGTCCTCGTAATCGTCCTCCTCGCCGCCCCAATTATCCTCTTCATACTCATCATAATCGTCGATCGGCTCAGGCTGCATCACCCGCATCTGCTGTGGCTGTCGTACCGGCGGCCGATTCCACTGCGAATCCTCATCCCAAGGAACTTCCTCAACCACAGGCTGCGCTACCCGACTGCGCATTTCCGGTGCCGGAATCCGCACGCCCGGGCCCAATTGATATTCCGTAGCCACCGGTTTCGGATAATAACCTTGCTCGTCCTCTTCGCGTTCCCAAGGTGCTTGGCCCAAACCGACGCGCTCCAGCAAACCCACACTAAGCTGTCTGAGCCTTTCCTCGGAACCTTCAAACACAATCAAGCGATTCGGGCCGCTGCTGACAATTTCCTCAATTCCCAACTCGTAAGTGCTGAGAACTTGGTCGGGGATTTGGGGGATTCCCAGGGAAGCGATGATGATAGAAACTAACTTACCGTCTTCGGGGTCGAACCTAAAGCCGCGCACCCTACCCAGAGGTTCGCCGGTTTCGGTAATAACTTCGCTGTTAATCAAAATGCTGTAGACATCCACATCAACATCATCTTCGATCGCGCTTTCATCTTCCACCAACAGCACGTCGCCGATTTCGCTGACATTGCTGAGGAACATAAACCTCGGCATTCCAGCGACCGCAAATATATTATCGCGCAGACCGATCGCCACCACCTCCCGGCGATCGATATCCACCCACAATTGACTGACTACACCCAAGCGTTTGCCTCTGTCGCGGGTGATGACCTGAGTGCCTAGAATGTCGGAGCGTTGGCAGATTTGTTCGGATGTCATTCTAACTTTAATCCTGATTTATCAAGTACATATATCATTGAACACCGTCATCAACAGAGACTCCCGGACTACAACTTCAGTCCGATGACTTGAGTATAAGCTCCCCGCGCTTGAGTAACACCAATTGTACGCTGGGCCGATTGAATCATCGGTCGCCGCAAACTCACAACAATAAACTGGGCTTGTTCAGACTGTCGTTTTATCATTCTAGCTAATCGCTCCACATTTGCCCCATCCAGAAACATATCCACCTCATCAAAAGCGTAGAACGTAGACGGGCGGTAGCGTTGCAGCGCAAAAATAAAACTCAGCGCCGTCAGCGACTTTTCACCTCCCGACATAGAAGCCAGCCGCTGAACGGGTTTGCCCTTCGGGTGAGCCACCAAATTCAAACCGCTGCTGAAAGGGTCTTCCTGGTCATCTAGCTGGAGATAGCCGTCGCCTTCGGAAAGTTCCGCAAAAATAGTCTGGAAGTTCTCGTTAACCGCATCAAAAGCTTCTTTAAAAGCGCGCCGCCTGAGTGTCGTAAAGTTTTCGATTCTCAACAACAGTTCAGTGCGTTCTCCTGCCAATGTCGTCAACTTTTGACTCAATTCTTGCAGGCGTTCTTGAGTGCGGTTGTACTCTGACAAGGCTAGCATATTGACTGGTTCTAAAGCTTGAATGCGTTTGGCGATCGCCTTTACTTCCTGTTGCAATTCCGTCAAATTAGCTTTCTCGACATCTTCGGGAATCGACGGCACCGGATCGGGCATTTCCGCCCGCTGCGTTTCCATGAGAGTGCGGACTGCGGCTAATTGTTCGCGACGTTCTTGCTGAGTTTCGTGGAGTTTTTGCAACTGCCACTGTAACTGTTGTTTGGCCAAATGCTGCTCTCGCAGTTGAGATTCCGCGCGATCGCGCGCTCCCTTTTCCACGCCCAAACTTTCCTCAATTTCGGCCAAAGCCGCCTGAGCTGCCGCAATTTGTGCGTCGAGTTCCAACTGCTGCGAAACAATGTTCGCGATCGCACCTGCACCCGCATTTTGCTGAACTTGCCATTCCTGCAATCTCTCGCTGCCTTCCTTAATTTTCTCCTCCAAACGCCCGAATTGATTTTCCAAGTCTCCTTGGCGCTGCTGGACGTTTCTGTGAGCCAATTCTCGCTCTTGCAGTTGCGCTTCCAGAGCGCGCAAACCCGACTGCATTTGCTGCCATTCGCTGTGACTGTTCGACTCTTCCAACTGCGCCAAAGTTTGGCGATACTGCTGCAATTGAGTTTCCTGTGCGGGCAATTCTCTCTCCAGCAACTGCAATCGGGTTTGCGAATTAGTCAATTCCTGAGTATTTTTAGCAATTTGCGATCGCACCTGTGACTGCTGCGCCTGCAAATTCTTAATTTCCGATTCCAACTGTTCCAAGCGCAACTGATTTTCGCGCAAATTCTGCTTCGCCTCCATCAATTCTTGACTGCGAGTTTTGACAGCAACAGACGCGCGATCGATCGCAATTTTGCACCGTTCCAAAATCCGCTCAATTTCCTCAAGACGTTCTTGCAGAGAAGCAATTGTCCGCGCTTCATCCGCCGCCTCGCTAGCATCAACCGTACCAAAATGCAAGGTCGATCGATTAGCAGAACTTCCGCCAGTCATCGCGCCGCTGGTTTCCAAAATTTCCCCGTCTAAAGTGACAATCCGGTACTGTCCCAAATAGCGGCGGGCGTCGGTAAGATTGCTAAACACAACCGTACTGCCAAAAACGTAAGCAAAAATCTCCTGATAGCGCGCATCGCAATCAATCAAATTCACAGCCGCATCGACAAAACCAGCCGCGCGCCGCAAATTCTCATTCACCGAAAACCTGCCGCCTCTAATCTTATTCAAAGGCAAAAACGTCATCCTTCCCGCCCGTTTTTGCTTCAACAATTCGATCGCAGCAGCCCCCACACTGTCATTTTCCACCACCATATTACCCATGCGGCCGCCCGCCGCAATTTCCAGCGCCAACTGAAAGCGCGGCTCCACCCTGCCCAGTTGAGCCACCAAGCCGCAAACTCCGCCAATTCCGCTTTGCGCGACAATTTTTGCAGTAAACGTGCCACTCGCTTCTTGCAGTGCTTGAAACTGCACTTCGAGCTTGTCTAACTTGCGCTGTCTTTCGCGCTGTTCTTCCAGCAAACGAGTTTGAGTTTCCTGTTGCAGTTGCAATTCTTGTTCTGCTTCGACTAAAATCTGATTCAGCGATTCTACTTGCAAAGATGCAATTCCTTTGGTTTCTCCAAGGCGAGATTGCTTAGTTTTTTTCGCTTCAATTTCCTGTTCCAATACTTGCAGCGATTGGTTTTGTTCTTGAATTTGACTTTGCAGGCGATCGGCTCTTTCGCCAATAGTAGCTTGTTCTGTACGCTGCGGTTCCAAAGTTTGTTGAATTGTTTCGATTTGGCGGTGCAGTTCCGTTTGCTGCTGTACCCAAACTTCGGCCGTCGAGGCGATCGCATTTGCAACTTCCCGACTCTTATCTAAATTTTCCCGCGCTTCATCCCGCTGTTCCTGAAAAGTGACTATTTGGGACATAACATAGGATATTTCAATCTCAATTTGCTCCAAACTTTGCCTAAATTGCCGAACTTCTTGCTCGGTTTGTGCTATGTTAGCCGCCATTTGTCCAGCAGTTGTTTCCAAATCCTGCTTGCGGTTTTGCAGTTGGCGCCGTTCCGCTTCCTGAGTCGCAATCCTCGCTTGCAGCGCCAACAGTTCCGACTCGCCCAAAGCTTTAACCCGGGCATTCAGCGCGTCTAATTCAGCGGTTGCTGCTTGAATTTGGGTGCTAATTGCTTGCAGTTGTTCGGAGAGAGATGTAGAATTGCGATCGCCCGTTTCGATTTGTTCGCGCAGTTTCCATTCTTGCTTTTGCAACTGACGGAATTTCAGCACAATTTCCCACTGCGACTTTTCTTGAAATTCCGCCCGCAATTTTTGATACTTTTCCGCTTTTGTGCGATCGTTCGCCAGCCTATCGCGCTGAGAAATCAGCTCTTTTTCCACAATCTGGCTGCGTTCTTCCACTTCCTTAACTTCATCCAACTTCTGCCTAGCCAAGGAGATTTTGCGATCGAATTGAGCCACTCCTGCCAATTCGTCAATAATTTCGCGGCGTTCCTTAGCATTCATCGAAATAATGCTGGTAACGTCACCTTGCAGCACGACGTTATAACCTTCGGGATAAATTCGCAAACGGTTAAGTTGTTCGTGCAGTTGAGTCAGCGTGCAAGGTGCGCCATCGATGTAATAAGTTGAAGTGTAAGTTCCTTGGCGAGTAACTCGGAGTTTGCGCGTCACACTCCACTCGTCCGGTTTTCGATCTTTGATTTTGGACTTGGGATTGCTAGCGAGTAGTTGTCCGTTGTTGTCTTGAGTTGCCGCAATTTCAATCTCTTCGACTTCTTCCACAGATAACTCTTCCGATTTACGATTAACAGCAGATGATTGTCCGTTGTTGTCTTGAGTGGCGGCGATTTCTATTTCTGCGACTTCCTCTGCTTCCACAGATAACTCAGGCGATTCTGGAAGAGCAGCAGATAGTTGTTCGTTATTCTCTGGAGTTTCAGGGATTTCGTCCTCATCTTCATCCTGGGCGAACCATTCATCGCCCACATCTTCCAGCGCAAAGGTAGCAGTCACGCTAGCTTCAATCGTACCGCGCTTGTTTTGGGCGCTGTTCACCAAATCCGGCAAACGTTCGGCGCGCATTCCCTTAGAAGTCGAAAGCCCGAGACAAAACAGTAAACCGTCGAGGATGTTGGATTTCCCAGAACCGTTGGGCCCGGAAACCACAGTAAAACCGGGCAGCACGGGAATGGACGTTGTGCCGCCAAAAGATTTAAAGTTAGTTAGTTCGATCCGCTTAATGTGAACCATATGCTAGGACTAGCTTTGGCTCTAGGGTGTTGTCACAGGGTAGCACAGGCAGTGGGGCGATCGACAATATGTGATTTTTTTGGGATTGTCGATCGAACAGAAATACTACACCTTTGTCGCGATCGCCGGAAACCTGGAGTTAAAAAAGCTGGTTGAGAACAATCGCACATCTGTGCACCGACCGACAACCAGAAATCAACCGTAAATTTTGATACAGATAACTCCATTAAACTTGATCGGCAATATTTGTGCTAGCGTACCTGAAATCCTCACCCAGAAAGAATGCGAGCAAATATCATGTCGGTAATTCCTCACATCCCCCCTAGACATATAAAAACTTTCCGGTAAAATCGAAACCAAAATTAATAATGTATAAAGTAACGAAGTGCATATTATGGAGGGCAGACCCATTACACCAACTCAGAACTCGTCTAACCTGTCAGCTTCACCCGAAAGCGACCAACAAGTATTACAAATTTGGGGCCGCCAGCCCCTGCAAGGACACGTCAAAATCAGTGGCGCCAAAAACTCGGCCTTAGTTCTCATGGCCGGGTCTCTGCTTTGTCCAGACGATTGCCGCCTCCGCAACGTTCCCGGTTTAGCCGATGTCGCCCGCATGAGGCAAATTCTGGCGGCTGTAGGAGTCAAATTACAGCAGAACGGCGACGTTTTAGACATCAACGCCAGCCACCTGATAGACGCTCAAGCCCCCTACGAATTAGTCAGCCAACTGCGGGCGAGTTTCTTCATCATCGGGCCGCTCCTAGCGCGTCTGGGATTTGCCAAAGTGCCCCTACCAGGTGGTTGCGCCATCGGTGCCCGACCCGTCGAACTCCACGTTCGCGGGCTACAAGCCCTCGGCGCCGAAGTCCACATCGACCACGGTACTGTTCACGCTTACGTCAAAGGGCCGAACCGCCGCCTCAAAGGAGCCAAAATTTATTTGGACTACCCCAGCGTCGGCGCCACAGAAACTTTGATGATGGCGGCGACTCTGGCTGAAGGAGAAACCGTGATTGAAAACGCCGCTCAAGAGCCGGAAGTCGCAGATTTGGCGAATTTCTGTCGCGCTATGGGAGCAAACATTCAAGGCGCCGGCACAAATACGATCGTCATTTCGGGAGTTCCGAGACTGCACGCGGTAGACTATTCGATTATTCCCGATCGCATTGAAGCCGGAACATTTTTAGTAGCAGGAGCCATCACTCACTCCGAAATCAGTTTGTCGCCGGTCATTCCCGACCACCTGACCGCCGTCATTGCCAAATTGCAGACAATCGGAGCGAAAATTATTGCCGAATCCCCCGACATTTTGCGGATAGTTCCGGGCAAAATTCACTCCGCCACAGACATCGAAACTCTGCCTTACCCGGGTTTCCCCACAGATATGCAAGCTCAGTTTATGGCTTTGCTGACCCTGAGCGACGGAGACAGCATCATCAAAGAAACCGTATTTGAGAACCGCTTGCGCCACGTAGCAGAACTCAACCGCATGGGGGCCGACATTCGCCTTAAAGGCAATGTGGCGATTGTGCGCGGAGTGGCGCGACTATCGGGTGCACCCGTAGTCGCAACAGATTTGCGCGCATCGGCGGCGTTAGTGCTGGCGGGACTTGCAGCCGATGGTGTCACCACAATCAGCAGCTTGCACCACTTAGACCGGGGCTACGAGCAGTTAGAGGTGAAACTCCAAAAATTGGGCGCTAACTTGCGGCGGGTCAAGGAAGGTACAGAGCCGGTGATTGCATCAGCTCCTGTCAATCCCGTGCGATCAAGTTTAAACTGTTAATTAGTCATTTGTCAGTTGGCAGTTGGCAGTAGTCAGCGGGCAGCAGTCAGCGGGCAGCAGTCAGCGGGCAGTGATAGTGTGTCAAACCCTTTTTTCCTTAGTCTTGTGGTTCTTAGTTAGCAATTCTTCGCTAATCATTAAGAATGAATGACAACTAGGCGACTGCCAACTACCAACTACCAACTGCCAATTGCCAACTGCCAACTGCCAACTGCCAACTGACTAATAACTAATAACTAAAATGTTGAACATTCCGCTCATCGGTTTGAAAGCAGACCAGTTTCGCCACCCGCTAGACTTGGAAGCCACCAACACCCTCAAACAACTGCCGGGCCTGGATTTGATGGTGCGGCAATTGCTGGGACAACTTGGCGAACAATTTTTCATGCTCGAAAATCTAGCTTCCAGCGTCCAAGTCGGCGAAAATCAATTGCCGCACCTGCATCAATTGCTAGTGGATGCGTGCAAAACTCTGGATTTGGAGGTGCCGCAGCTTTATGTCCGCCAGCATCCGATGCCGAATGCTTACACGTTTGCGATGCGCGGAAAACAGCCCTTTGTGGTGATGCACACTTCGCTGATTGACTTGCTCACAGATGAGGAAGTTAAAGCCGTAATTGGTCACGAGTTGGGGCATTTGAAGTGCGAACACGGAGTTTACCTGACTCTGGCTAATTTAATTGTGTTGGCCGCCGGTCAAATTTCGCCTGTGGGAACCATACTCGCCCAGGGTTTGCAGGCGCAAATGTTGGAATGGCTGCGGTGTGCCGAATTTACGTGCGATCGCGCCGCCTTACTTGCCACCCAAGACCCCAGAGTGGTAGCATCAGTGTTGATGAAACTGGCCGGAGGTTCGCCGACGTTAGCACCGAAACTGAATGTCGATGCGTTTTTGGCTCAGGCGCGGGCCTACGACGACCTCAGCAGCACAGAACTAGGGGAAATGCTTAAGCAAGCTCAAACGGCTCAGTTATCCCATCCTGTACCAGTATTGCGCGCCAGAGAGATCGATCGCTGGGCAAGTTCAAAAAATTATGAATCTTTGCTTGCAGGAAATCGATCGGTGTGTTATGATGGTGAAACGAACAAAAAGGGCGGGTGGCGAAATTGGTAGACGCATCAGACTCAAAATCTGACACCGAAAGGTATGAGAGTTCGATTCTCTCTTCGCCCACTACTACAAAAGCTAAATAAATCTAGGGCTCCAGATGATAAATCTGGAGCCCTCATTTATATAGGCATAGGGCATAGGGCATGGGCCAAACAGGGCATGGGGCATGGGGCATAGGACTCCTCACAAATAACAAATAACAAATAACAAATAACAACTAACAAATAACAAATAACAAATAACAAATAACAAATAACAAATAACAACTAACAACTAACAACTAACAACTAACAACTAATTTATGGGTGAAATAGCCGCTTTAGGGGCTGCATTTGTCTGGGCCTTGTCTTCCACAATTTGGCAGCGAGTCGGACAGCAAATCCCCGCAGTCATACTAAACTTGCTCAAAGGTGCGATCGCCCTGTTGATGCTTCTTGCCACTATACTAATTTTAGGCAAATCCTTACCAGCCATCAACCCCAATATTTTAGCCATGCTGCTCATCAGCGGTGCCCTAGGAATTGGTATCGGAGACACCGCTTGGTTTATTGTATTAAAATATTTAGGCGCAAGACGAGCACTGCTTTTAGAAACCCTATCTCCCCCTTTAACAGCTTTATTTGGCTTCATATTTTTGCAAGAAAAGCTATCACTGATTGCTTGTACGGGCATTCTGTTAACAATCTGCGGCGTAGCTTGGGTAATTGCAGAACAAACAGCCGAAACAACCTTACCATCAAAGCATCTTTGGCAGGGATTAGGGATTAGTTTATTAGGACAAACAGCCCACGCCGCCGGAGCAGTTTTATCCCGCGCCGCCTTCAATCAAATAGATATTGATCCCTTGTGGACAGCGGCCTTGCGTTTGAGCGGCGGTATGGCAGTCATGCTGTGCTTTCTCAACCCCAGAAACCTTGACACTTGCAAACAATTAAGAGCGCCAAAAATATTAGGTGCAATAATTTTAGCAGCTTTTTTAGGAACCTATCTCGGCATTTTCCTGCAACAGACTTCCCTGAAATATGCGCCCGCCGCCATAGCTCAAGCACTCAGTTCTACCAGTCCCCTGTTTGTACTGCCTTTAGCGGTGCTCGCGGGCGAAAAGGTTAGTCTCAGGGCTGTTTTGGGCGTGGTTGGTGCGATCGCTGGCATCGCGCTATTATTGGGTTTAAGGTGATTCGATTTAAGAGTTAATATCATTAAAAAAAAACATCACAGTGGTTTGTAGTGAGGACTTGAGTCCTCAGATGATGCGGACTCAAGTCCTCACTACAAACCGACTAAAAAACATCGGCATCAAAAATACTTGACATTAAAATTGTGTCCGTCTATAATGGATATGCTATCAAAAAATAAAAGTATGAGACTAAAAAGTTGGGAGTCTCCCCGCAGCGAGGGCAGAAACTCCAAAGGCAAAGGCGGCTCGGCCAGAGCTCGACAGCTCAAAAAGCAACAGCAAACTCTACGGAAAAAGTTAAAAGCTCAAAATCACCAACCAAACAACCAAGGGAAGGAAACCGATAATTCCTTCCCTTTTTTTTTTGCAATTTCTGCTGTTGCTCAATCGCGCTGAATGTTCGGACAAATCGTGCGAGAAATGCGCTCCGGCGAGGGCTGCTCTTGCCAGCGGTTGAGGATACCTTGCAACTCCCCCTTCAACGTCTCTAATGCTGCAATTTGCCCGGAAATTTCCTCTACCTTCAAAGTTAGATGCTGCTTCGCTTCCGAGCAAGGCAACTCTCCGCGATCGCGAACCTGTAAAATATCCTTAATTTCCTGAAGGCTCAAACCGAGAGCCTGAGATCGTTTAATAAACGCCAATCGGTTGAATACCGCCTCCCCAAACAGCCGATAACCAGCGGGCGAGCGCTCCACCGCTGGAGACAGCAAGCCCATCTCGTCATAGTAGCGAACAGTTTTCACCGACAAACCGCTACAGGCAGCTACAGAGCCAATTTTGTGCAGTTTCTCGGCCACAGCAATATTCATAAACCCAGCCTCAAAGATCGAGGAGCGAAAGACTTTTCTGGCCCTATCTTTAATATTGCCTCAGATGCAGGCAAGTGCGATCGCCACTTCGCCCAGTCGTCATTGCCCGGTAATCTTAATAAGGAGGATTTTTCTTAGACACGTTGTTGAGCGCGGGCAACTGAGGGCGAGAAGACTGAGGAGGAAGATAGTATTCGGCAGCAGGTGCGGGTTGTTCGGTTCCAGAGCGGTAAATTTGCCACCAGCGGAGGGCCACCGCCACCCCAGCAGTACCCAGCCCAAAAGCCAATAGAGAGCCACTTGCACCGATGCTGCCGATCGCTGCATCGACAACGCCCACTGTCACCACAAAGCTGGTAATCGGCTCTCTACGGTAAGCAGACCTCAAAAGTCGCGTCCACGAAGCATTCATTTGGTTTTACTCTGTTCTATATTTATTTGCAAGCTCTAAAACTTAGAGTTGGCGGAACGATCGGGATTTCTAGCTTTGAGACTAGCTTCACCTAAATTAATCTTCTCGCCTGTGGGGAATTGTACGGGAGCGAGGCAAAAATGCCAAGCCGATCGCCTCAAAATTTGATTGCAGATCTCTCCAAAAGCCAGCTCTTGCATTCTGTGAACCGCTTTCTCTCGACAGAGAAGTCGCTGGACTTGTTTCTAATTAATATTCTAATCAATTCCCAAATTTGTCGCGGCCAGCAGTGTGACACCCGCGGCGCCGAAATTCAACACCAAGTGTGAAGCCGACCGCGCCATTGCTAAAATTAGTTGAGACCTAACCAGGCCAGCAACCCCTGGCCTGTGACATACTCGATAATTAAAGTTAGCGAAAAACCGATCATCGCGGCTCGACCGTTCAGGCGTTCCGCGTAGCTGTTAAAGCCAAACTTTGGTTGTTCCAGTTTGGGAGTGACAGTGGGTTGTAGTTGTGTCATTGCTTGAGTACCTTGCGATCGACGCTATTGAGATCTGAAATTGAATGTTAGTTACAAATCTTAAACATTTTTGCTGCGATTATCAAGAGGGTTAACCGCCGTCAACCGTCCGCGAAGAGAAAAAACTGCTGCCAAATAAAGCCACTCAATTATATCCGCTCAAAATATGACTAATCAGTTAGATACCGATCAGCTTCCCGTAGCTGTACAGCGAGTTGCCTTTGCCCTTCGTACAGTAGGCTGGGTTAGCTTCTGGGTGCAGTCAGTGCTGGCGGTGGTAGCGGCGATCATTTTGCTGTTTGCCATCCCCTTCGCCATCCCCAGCGCCACCGCCGCTGCTGGCTCAACCAGTGCCGGTACCGGTGGCGGCGTATTTTTTGCCATTTGCGGGCTGGCCGTGCTCGGTTACAGCGTATATCGGGCTTTCCGCTTCACCCGTTTGTCGAGACAATTGCGATCGCCCGCCACCAACGCTGTCCGCCCCAAAAAAGCAGAAACCATCAAACAGGTGCAGTTAACACTGGTCAGCAACTTGGTAGGAATGCTGTTGACGCTCGTCGGCGCAGAAGCTATTAGCGGAACGCTTTTAGCAAAATCTCTAGCTCAGCCGCAAGCCTTGTTTGGTGCCGCAGTCGATGTCGGCAGATTTATTCAGCCCTTAGACATATTTGTCGTACTGGCCAATACTCACGCCACTGTTGCTCACTTTGTCGGAATTGTCGGGGCTCTTTGGTTGCTCGATCGCATTCACAAGCAGTAAAAAATCGGGAATCAGTAATTGGGAATTGGTAATCGGTAATTCCCCACTCTCCCCCAGTCTCCCTCTCCCCCTCCGGAATCAATGCCAAGCTGCCGAAGAACATACTCAGATACCTTCTAGCAAGACATAAACATCATGGCACTGAAACCCGAGGCTTATTTTGGGGTGACAGATCACGCAACTATTGAAATTTCTCCAGAAAGTTTTCGTTCTGTCCTAGGTCAAATAGAAGCTGAACTCCTCTGTAGCGACACCTACAGCCAAGCTCTAGCTAGCTTGCAAACCATGTTGGGCTCGGCCGCCTCCGCTGCCGAAATTTTAATTAGAGCAGTTAGCAGAGAAGCCGTCAAGCTCGCATTTGACAGGTTTGGCAAACCAAACAAAACAGAAATTCAAGTCGCTCCCGAGAATTTGGCTGCTGCAATTCCCGCTGCACCCTATGTTAGAGAATTAGACCCGCCAGTAGCAGCTCCTGTTTTCTATTGGCGCAACGCTAGTTTGGAAGCTCCACCCAAAACCGAGTCCGAGACAGAAAAGTTCGATCGAGAAACCAACACTTTAGAAGAAAGCCCACAAGCCCCCAAAGACGAAATTCAAGTCGAGTCGCCCGCACCCGCAACTGTCATCGCCCCCCCCAAATCCCTCCCAGGCTTCGGTTTTTCCAAGAAACCGAAAAAACTCACCCAGGAAGAAGAAGCAGCAATAGCAGTTCAGCAGCGAGAAGAATGCTTGCAGGAGTTGGGTAGAGAATTGCGCAAGGGACGGCAAATTCGATCGCTATCCCTCCAGCAACTTCACAGCCAAACTCTCGTACCGCTGCACCACATCGAAGCGATCGAAAATGGAGAAATCGAGAAACTGCCCCAAGATATTTACGTTAGAGGTTTTATCCGCAGGCTGGGCGACGCCTTGGGACTAGACGGCAGCGCCATGGCGAATGCTCTGCCCAAACCCGCCCCCAGTCCAATTCCCGGCACGTATATGTCTGTTTCCAACTCCGACTCAGCCGAAGGCTTTCAAATGCGTCCGGTGCATTTGTACCTCGGCTACACCGCTTTGATGGCTGGGGCTATAGGGGGTGTGGGTTGGCTGTCGCAGCAACCTGTGGTGCCCGGAGCAAATGCAGTACCTCAGCCGCAGGTGAAACCGCCAGCTTCGGTTGCACCGGCTCAGAAAAGCCAAGAAAAAGCACCTCAACCTGGTTTGAAGAAGTCTAGCAGTCACGGGGGGATGATTATGGGGGCTGACATGGCGCCGCCGGAGGTGATTTTTGGTTAGAGTGTGTCGGGCGATCAAGGATCGCCCGACAACACTCTTGGCGCAGGTAAACTTAGAAACCGGGTTTCCGAGTTTACCTGCATAGGGATATACAGCTTGAAGACACGAGTCGTGGAGAGCAATCACGGTTGAGATTGTAGTTCAATCCCCCACCTCCATCCATTTGTGCATTCAAATCTCAAATCTCAAATCGCCGAGCCCTTTACCCAAAGTGAATTTTCAACGGCACCAGGAAACCCGATATGTGCGATAAACTATCTATCTGACCAGTCCTAAAAAAGGTTTCCGATAAGATGAGTTCCCGAGCCACCGCTGCTTCCTCCGATATCGAGCCACTATCGACTCAGCCACAAACAGTCACGAGTTTGGCTGTATCGCACAGTGCTTTGGTAGCCGCTTCTCAACTGCCACAAAAATCTTGGACAATCGAAGATAGCGAGAAACTGTACCGAATTCAAGGTTGGGGCGAACCCTATTTTTCGATCAATGCCGCCGGTCACGTTACAGTATCTCCCAAGGGCGATCGCGGCGGTTCCCTCGACTTGTGCGAACTGGTAGAATCCCTGAAACAGCGAAATTTGGCTTTGCCCCTGCTGATTCGATTCTCTGATATTTTGGAAGATCGGATCGATCGCCTAAATTCATGTTTTGCCAGAGCGATCGCCCGCTACAATTACAAAAATGTCTATCGCGGTGTCTTTCCAGTCAAATGCAACCAGCACCGACAATTAATTCAAGACTTGGTGCGTTTTGGTAAACCCCATCACTTCGGACTGGAAGCCGGCTCGAAACCAGAATTAATGATCGCTTTGGCGACCTTAAAAACCCCTGGCGCTTTGTTAATATGCAACGGTTACAAAGACCGGGAATACATCGAAACTGCAATTTTGGCGCAGCGGCTAGGGCAAACTTCCGTAATTGTGCTAGAGCAAATTGAGGAAGTAGAACTCGCCATTGCCGCTAGCAAAGCATTAGGAATTAAGCCGATTTTGGGAGTGCGAGCCAAACTCACTACCAAAGGCGTTGGCCGCTGGGGAGGTTCCACGGGCGATCGGGCAAAATTTGGTCTGACAATTCCAGAAATTATGCGCGCAGTCAGAGAACTTGAAAAAGCTGGAATGCTCGACTGTTTGCAGTTACTGCACTTCCACATCGGCTCTCAAATTTCCTCAATCAGCGTCATCAAAGAAGCCATTCGCGAAGCCAGCCACATCTATGTAGAATTAGCTCAATTGGGAGCTAATATGAACTACTTGGACGTAGGCGGCGGGCTGGGCGTTGACTACGACGGCTCTAAAACCAACTTCCACGCTTCCAAAAACTACAATATGCAAAACTACGCAAACGACGTAGTAGCGGGAGTTAAAGATGCCTGCGACGAGCGGAAACTGGCTGTACCAATTATCATTAGTGAAAGCGGGCGGGCGATCGCATCTCACCAATCAGTCTTAGTTTTTGACGTACTCGGTACTAGCGATGTCCCCAGAGAAGTACCAGAACCTGTAGGCGAAACAGCACACCAAATCCCGCGCAATCTTTACGAAATCTACCAATCTATCACTCCCGAAAATTACCAAGAAGTCTATCACGATGCTATCCAATTCAAGGAAGAAGCAATCAGTTTATTTAACTTAGGCTATTTGGGAATTGCGGAACGGGCAAAAACCGAACAGTTGTACTGGGCTTGCTGCGACAAAATACAGGCGATCGCGCGGCAAAAAGACTACGTATCGGACGATTTGGAAGACCTAGAAAAGGTGATGGCATCCATTTATTACATCAACTTATCTGTTTTCCAGTCAGTACCCGACAGTTGGGCAATTAACCAATTGTTCCCAATTATGCCAATTAACCGACTCGACGAAGAACCGACTGAGCGCGGGATTTTAGCCGATCTTACCTGCGACAGCGACGGCAAAATCGACCAATTTATCGATTTGCGAGATGTCAAGTCGGTTTTGGA
>JANYGO010000180.1 GCA_025362325.1 Cyanobacteriota bacterium
ATGGCTGAATCTGTCCAACGGTAATCTCAGCGACTTTGAACAATCGCAGAAATTGCCAAGGGAAGCGAGGGATATCAGTGGAGAGAAATTGACACAGCAAACCAGTTTCAACCCCCAGTCCGAAGAACAAACGATTGTGGCAACGGGCGGCAAGTGACGAATGGTTTCTCCGATCGTTTTGGCTACCTATGCCAAAATAAAGTTACAAAATAAAGTTAACCATTCATCATAACTTTTATGACCATTACACTCACCTTACCCCCAAAAATCGAAGCACTGCTGCGCCAATGGGCTGAAAGTACAGGACAAGATATAACCAGTATTGCCTTAGCTGTTCTCGCGTTCGGACTTAGCTTTGATGAAAGCGATTTCTTTTCTGCATTGGAAGGGATTCAACGCGGACTTGATGACTTCGATCGAGCTCAATTTTCGAGTTTGGAAGAATTTGTCGATCGACAAAACGAGAAATACGGACTTTCTTTGGAAGCATGATCTATCGCATTGACTTTTCCAGTACAGCTCAATCTGAAGCTGATGCAGCGTTTCGGTCGATTAATAACACAAACGGTTCGTAAACGGTTCGTAGTGCGGACTTTAGTCCGCTCTTAAAATGCGGACTGAAGTCCGCACTACAAACCTTACTTATTCCGGTCAACCTAGCGGACATGATATCACCCCCGAACTCGCAACATCTTATTTCCGCCTTTTTGAAACTCATAGGGAGCCTCTTGAACTTCCACACGAAAACTTCTATTTTTCAATTCGGCAATAGTTGGATTTAAGTGCTCGGATTCCTCCCCGCTAAAACCCTGCAACAGCGGAAATACCCGCACTTCCTTTGCAACCCGACACATTTCTGTAATTGCTTGCAGATGAAATTCTTCCGAAAGCAGATGAGAATAAGCAAATAAGAAATGGCTGCACAAAGCTAAATCAAATTGACCGTTCTCGAAAGGTAAAACTGGCAACTCAGCAGTCATGTAGCGGCCTTGCTCCAAGCCAGAGGGAAAATCTGCTAAAAATTCCTGCATCGCCTTCATCCGCACTTCGCCTAGCTGATACGGCGATTCAAAACTGTTCCACAGATAGCCGTCTAAATTTGCCTTAACAGCGTCAATCACAGTTTGATATGTTTCTTGGATGCGATCGCCAATTTCCACCGCCGTAAACTGATAAACTGGATCGCAAGAAATTACTTTTTTACCTTGGCGAGTCATTTCGGCATTGAAACTCGCCGGGCCGCCCGCACAATCAAGAATTGCCAGCTTGAGGTCACTTGAGGTCAAGCTAAACATTCCTATGTATTCATCCAAGCAGCGTCCCCAGAGAATTACTTTATCTAATTTTAGTGACACTTGTCTTTGTCCCGCAGAGAGAATTATTTAACATTTTACATCAAATCAGGGCGGTTTTTTCTATCCCTTTTTTGTAGCGGGTTGATTTGTATCCAGAATTATGTACAAATGATTTCGCTCAAGCTAGATCCTAATGCTGACAACAGTTGGCAGGCTTTACACTTTCTTTACAAATAAGGTATTGTATGGTCGCACAAATTTTATGATTCCACCTGTGGATTTTGCAGCGCAGCGAGGCTACACTGAACAGAAAGGAAAATAAACTAAAATCAATTAGCTTGCATTGCTCTCGTTTATTGGTAGGCTGCAACCAGGAAAGAAAGATGAAATATACCGTTCAAACCGCTACAAGTCTGAGTTTGTCAGCACTCCTGGTGCTAAGCAGTTCGCTGCCCAGTATCGCTCAGTTGCCGGCCGTCAGAACTCCTGCACGCGCTCCGGGCGCGATCCCAAACCGGCCGAGAGTACCGCCACCGCCTCCTGCGGGTTCGAGTTTGCCGCCGATCGGCAATTCCGGTTCGCTGGTACAAGAAGCAGCTTATACTTTAGGCCCGGGCGATCGCCTTGCTTTAGATATCTTCGGCGTCCCGGAATTCAGCAAAGAATATCAAGTGTTAGTTGACGGGACGCTCAATTTGCCAATCATTCGCAGCGTCTCCATTCAAGGGTTGACGCTGCAACAAGCCGCTAACGTGATTACCAAGCGATACGAACCCTTCATCAATGTTCCCGTTGTTACCGTGACTTTGATCGTCGCTCGTCCCCTAAATATAGGTGTTGCAGGTGAAGTTACTCGCCCTGGTTCCTACAAGATTAATCCCGTCCGAGAAGGAACCGGAGGAGGAGTAAAATTCCCGACTTTGATGGAAATGCTGCAACTAGCCAAAGGGGTGACATCCGCAGGAGATATGCGAAACGTCCAAATTCGCCGTCCCCGCAGAGGCGGCCCGGAACAAGTTACTACTGTTGATTTGCAGGATTTTTTAGACACGGGAAATTTGCGTCAAGATGTCACGATCCGAGATGGAGATACAATTTTTGTACCGACAGCCAGCGCGCTGAACACTCAAGAAGTCCGTCAAAGAGCCAGTGCTAATTTTTCCGCTGATATTACTAAACCCATTGGTGTGGTAATTGTCGGGGAAGTGAATCGGCCGGGGCCTTATACTGTATTTGCTTCGGATGTGCGATCGACCAACCAACAAACAGAGTTGGGTTTTGTGTCGATCGACCAACAGCAGCAAGGAGCCGTTGTCGGGCTACCAACGATCACTAGAGCACTCAAAATTGCGGGCGGTATCACAACAGAAGCTGACATTCGCCGCGTGCAAATCCGGCGCCGAGTCAGAGGCGGGAACGAACAAACTATCTTGGTAAATCTGTGGGATTTGCTGCAAAAAGGCGACTCAACTCAAGATATTTTGCTGCAAGAAGGAGATAGCGTGATTATCCCGACAGCATCTGTTGTAGACTTAACTGAAGTTTCCCAAATCGGAAGTACGAGTTTCTCTCCAAACGCGATTAGCATCAATATTGTGGGGGAAGTAATCAGGCCGGGAGCTTTGCTGGTTAAACCCAGTACATCCCTGCACCAAGCTTTGCTGACAGCAGGCAGTTTTAATCAATTGCGGGCTAAAAAAGACAAGGTAGAACTATTGCGTTTGAACCCCAACGGTACTGTTACTCGCCGCACTATCGATGTGGATTTTGCTCAAGGGTTGAATCCTGACAATAACCCAGTTCTCCGCAACAATGATGTGATTCTCGTAGCGCGATCGGGCTATACTAGGGTAGCCGACAATATCGCCACTTTCTTGCAGCCGATAACAGGAGTTGCAGGTGGGATCGGCAGCGTTAGCGGAATTTTTACTGGGTTTCAAACAACTATCAACGCTTTTCAGAACTTATTTTTGGGAGGAGATTTCGATCGGCGAAATCAAATCAGACAAATTAAATTACAGAATCAAGACAGACAGCGGCAGATCGATATTCAAAATCAGCAGCAGAATCTTCAGCAGCAGCAATTTGAACTCCAAAGACAGCAGCAAGAGCAGAATTATCAAATTCAGCTCCGGCAACTTGAACTCCAAACGAAGCAGCAGCAAGACCAGCTTCAACTTCAGCAGCAGCAACTTCAGCTACAGCAAATGCAGCCACAAACTACGACAACTACTCCTTGATATCATCTTCGGTAAAATCACCTAAGTTTGTAAACTTTTGAGGATTGAAGTCCTCGCTACAAACGAATTTGATTGCGCTTTTTAATTTCAAAGTACGCGAATAATAAAGTCCGCGCCTGCGGACTTTAAAAGTAATAACTCAAACAGATTTTCTATCAAAAAATTTGCGGGTTGTTAAGGGAGGATTCAAAATATTTAACAAAACTTTTCTGTATATATCTAAACCTTGGGCATTGAGATGAACGCCGTCAATTGTTAAATCCGTATTTAGAGCTTTGTCCTTAAACAAGGCTTGTATGCCGCTAGATTCCACAGGAATATTTTCGTCGGCTGCTACTTGATTGATGAGAACATTGATTTCGTCAACTCTGGCAATTGTTCCTGCAAATTTAGGATTGTGGCTGGCGGCAAGAGTTGAGTAAAAAGCAGGAATCAGAATAATCTGTTTGCTTCCGAGCGATCGCATAATTGCGATCGCCTGTTTCAAATTGCTGACAAACGCCTCGTCGCTGATGCCGTACATAGCATCATTTGTGCCGATCGCCACAATCGATTTTTCGCAGGTAAAGCCCTGCGGTACGACCAGTTTAAGCTGTTCTAGCAGCGAAACAGAACTCATGCCGCCGATCGCAAAATTAAAGTTTTCTGATCCCAAAGAATCGCCCAAAGCCGAAGAAATAGAATCGCCCCACACGCAACCTTGATACTGCCGTTCTTTAATTTGCTGTACCTGATTGTACACCGAAACTTGCCACCACAGGGCGGAGCTCACTGTATCCCCCGAAGCTGGCGGGTTAGCTAACACCCGAAACGGGATGTACGCGGACAACAACAAAGCCAAGGCGACAGAGATCAATCTAAATTTAACTTTCATAAAACTTGCTGCTACTTGTGCTGCTACTTTAGTTTATGCTATTGCTTGAACCACCAGTCAGGATTTATGTAAATGAGAGCGAAATGGCGATGCGGCTGTTGCAGTCAATATTTGTAGTTTGTAGGGTGAGCAATGCGCACCCATTGAGTTTGTAGAGTGCGCAATGTGCAGTGTCTAAATCTACTGGTGTGCAGTGCACACCCTACAAGCTTAAATGCCCAACACATTACCGTTATAAGTTAGGATTAATTAACCTTTCGCCCCCAACAATTCAGGTTGCAAAACCTGATTTAATTTGCCGCTGCGAAACCCCTCCAAATCCAAAGTCGCGTACACAAAACCAAACTGCTGAAACACCGCCACCAATGCAGGCAAATCCGCATTTAATACAAACTCCTGAATCTCCTGGGCCGGCAATTCAATTCGCGCCGTATCTCCATCCGATCGCACGCGCAGATTTTTCAGTCCCAACTGCCGTAAATACCGTTCTGCGCGCCCCACTCTTTGCAACTTTGCAACAGTGATTTCTTCACCGTAAGGAAAGCGCGAACTCAAACAAGGCTGTGCCGGTTTATCCCACCAAGGCAAATCCAATTCTTTTGCCAACTGTCGAACTTCAAATTTAGTCATACCAACTTCTGCTAAAGGCGATCGCGCGCCCCGTTCCTTAGCAGCCTGAATTCCCGGACGGTAATCCTTTAAATCATCACCATTAACCCCATCCACCACATAAGGATAACCCTTGGCGAGTGCCAGCGGTTTCAAAGTATCGTGCAGTTCGCTTTTGCAGAAATAGCAGCGATTAACTGGGTTAGAAGTGTAATTGGGATTTGCCATTTCCTGAGTTTCTACTTCCTGGTGGGCGATGCCAATTTCTGCGGCTTGAATCCGCGCATCTTCCAAATCTTCTGGGAGTAGAGACGGGGAAACAGCGGTAACTGCCAAAGCGCGATCGCCCAACACATCAAAAGCAATTTTTGCCACCAAAGTGCTGTCAATTCCGCCAGAGTAGGCAATCAGCGCCCGTTCCATCTGGGCGAAAATATCTTTTAATTGTTCGAGTTTTTTCACTAACATAATTTCAACTTTTTGTGACAAACAGATGAGTGAACGAGCAGAATGAAGAAAGAAGGATGAAAAAATGATATCCCGCGCGATCTGTTGGTTTCCCTTCTTCCTTCTTCCTTCTTCCTTCTTCCTTCTTCCTTCTTCCTGAAATCCGTTACATCCCGTACATTGCTCGTTGCTAATCTTCCTTCTCATGCTATTCTGGATCGATCCCGAGGGCTGCCAATCGAGCCAAAAGTTCTTTATTTTGCTTGCCGATCGATCACCTTATCTCTATCTTAGCGTGCTAATTCGATAATAAAATTGGTTCGCTCGTTCGGACTTTAGTCCTTCCAATCCGAGGACTAAAGTCCTGACTGCGAATTATTTAAAATTCTCGGCGGGAAAATATGGCGATCGCAATTGACAGCAGCAGCACCACATACAGCAAACCGTAGCCCGCATCTGTAATCAAACCCGCCAAGTAAGGAACTTGTCCGTAAACAGCATCGTTTCTCAAATTGAATCTGGCTAAATCCGGCAAAACCAGATAAAGTCCCATCATCAATTGTTCAATGCCAGGATTTTTAGTTAACTGGCCCAAAGCCACTAAATCCCGCGTCGAATGTCCCATCAAATACACACCAAATGTCAGTAAACTTGCCAGCAGCGAACTGCTAAACACCCCAAATAAAATGCCGACACCGGCCATCAGACACAGCTCAAACCAGATGAATAGCGAAGCGATTAAAATGCTTCCCAAAGGGTAAGGAATGCGACTCAAGCTGAGAATAGCCAGATACATAACAGTCATTGCCGCTACCAGCACCGCCAGCACCGCCGACAGCCCCAAGTGCTTTCCCACAATTAACTCAGCGCGACTTATCGGTTTGGCAATTAACAGGTAAACAGTGCGCTTTTCAATTTCTTTGTTTACCAGTCCGGTAGCCACAAAGACTGTGACAATCAGACCGAGGATGCTCATAGCAGCCAAACCGATATCTAAGATAATTTTATTTTCGGTTGTCGCGGCCAATTCCGGTATCAAGCGCACCGAGGCTCCCATCAACAGTGCAAAAATAATAATTAAGTACAGAATGCGATCGCGAATCACTTCCCAAAATACATTAATCGCTACTGTCAAGATTCTTCTGAAATTCATCTAGTTTTTAACCCGCTGGAAATTTTAGCCATACTTTAGTTTAAGGAAGTTCGGCAACGGATTTTTTAACGGATGTAACGGATGTAACGGTGGATGTTGAGGGTAGAAGTCAAGCCTGAAGAAAAAGGATTTTTCCCATCTCCCCATCTCCCCCTCTCCCCCTCTCCCTTTCTCCCCCTCTCCCCTTCTCCCCCTCTCCCTCTCTCCTAATTGCCAGAAACAGGCTCAAACTTGACTGTCTCCCGCAGTTCCATTTTTTTTCTGTCCGGGTTGAGAGCGTTTGATCGCGTCGCAGGTTACAGTCGCCCGATTGCCTATATCGACTACTTCGC
>JANYGO010000196.1 GCA_025362325.1 Cyanobacteriota bacterium
GGCGGCGGCGGGTTTGGCGCCGGCAGTGTTCGAGCAAATGGGGGCGGATGTGATCTGTTTGCACAACTCTCCTGATGGATCTCGCATTAATGTTAACTGCGGTTCTACTCATCTCGACAGTTTGCAAGCGGCGGTTTTGGAGCACAATGCCGATTTGGGATTTGCTTTTGATGGCGATGCCGATCGAGTTTTGGGTGTTGACAACCAAGGTCGATCGATTGACGGCGATTACATTCTTTATCTGTGGGGCCGACAGTTGCGCGCCTCGGAACAGTTACCGTCAAATTTAATTATTTCTACTGTAATGGCTAACCTCGGCTTCGAGCGAGCTTGGGAAGAATTGGGGGGCAAACTAACTCGAACAAACGTGGGAGATCAGCACGTTCACGCTGAAATGCAGCGTACCGGTGCGATGTTGGGCGGCGAACAGTCGGGACACATTCTTTGTCCGCATTTCGGTATCAGTGGCGACGGTTTGCTGACAGCTTTGCATATGGCTTCGCTGGTGCGCGAGTCCGGGGAATCTTTAGCACAATTGGTAAGCGACAGTTTCCAAACTTACCCGCAATTGCTGCGAAACGTGCGGGTGGACGATCGCGAAAAACGGCTAAGATGGCAGGAGTGCGAACCCATGCAAAAGGCGATCGATCGTGCTAAAACTGCAATGGGAGAACAGGGACGGATTTTGGTTCGCGCTTCTGGCACTGAACCGCTAATCCGAGTTATGGTAGAAGCTGCCAGCGCCGACTTGGCTAATTTCTGGACTGAAAATTTAGTTTTAGCCGTTCAGCAACACATCGCTATTTGATGGAAATGGGGAATTAATCTGAAGGAAGAAGGAAGAACGAACAGTTGACCGTTGACCTGTGACAGTTGACAGTTGACAGTTGGAAGAAGTCATAGGGAAGAAGCCTTCCGAAAGTGTCAACTTAAGTCTCAAATGCTTTGTATCTCTAGTCGATAGCCTCTTGCCAGATCCCCCTCGCATCCCCTGGATAGTCGGGGGACTGTCGATCGGACTCTTGTCCCTTTCTTAGGAAGGGGGGTTAGGGGGATCTAGCAACAGGCGATCGACATTAGGCCATACTAAGCTTGAGATTAAGTTGACACCAATTTTATGCGCTACAAGTATCGGTAAGGTGCGCACTGCGCACCTTACCGATACTTGTTCTGCGTAGTTTTATCCTTCTTTTTTGATTTCCCCATTTCTGATTTTATGAACAGCAAATCAATTCAAAATGGGCTGGTGCATCGAACTTGGTTAAAAATTTTAATTGTAGTCATATTAATAACGGGGATATTTTTTCGTTTTACTAATCTCGATCGCAAAGTCTACTCCTTCGACGAATCTATCACCTCGCTGCGAATTTCGGGCTATACCTGGACGGAAATGGTGCAGCAAGATTTTCAAGGCAAAACAATTAGCGTCGCAGATTTGCAGCGGAAATACCAGCACATAAATCCTGAAAAAAGTTGGTTGGATACTGTTAAAGGTTTAGCTACCGAAGAGCCTCAACTACCGCCGCTTTATTTTATATTAGCCAGATTTTGGGCGCAGTTGTTCGGCCCGCAAGCGGCAACTGTCAGAAGTCTTTCAGCTTGGATTAGTTTGTTAGTTTTTCCCAGCATTTACTGGCTGTGCTGGGAATTATTTCGCTCTAAAAGTGCGGGATGGATGGCTGTTACGATCGCGGCTGTGTCGCCCTTTCACGTCTTGTACGCGCAAGAAGCAAGGCCGTACATGATGTTTGCAGTCTTCGTCTTGCTGTCGAATGCAATTCTGCTGCGGGCGATCGCCCTACAAAAATCTCCCGCCGCATTTAAATCTGCATCTAAGTTGAGCAAGGCTGTTTGGTTCATTTATGCGATCGTCCTGAGTTTAGGACTGTATTCTAGTTTATTATTTTTTTTAGTAATTTTTGCCCACGGCATCTATGTAATTCTAACTAAAAAATGGCGTTTTAGCCAAACATTAATTGCTTATTTACTAGCTTCAGCGGCAGCAATAATTATTTTTTTTCCTTGGATTTTGGTATTAATTAATAACTCACCAAAAATCGAGGCAACAGTAGGCTTGCCCCGCATTTCCCTATCTTGGATGTCTTCACTTAAACCTTTAATTCTAATTACCTGCCGAATGTTTATCGACACGCATTGGGCTGGGGGAATTATCAATTTGGGAGCGAGCAATATTGCTACAGATTTAATCAGACTGATTGTAAGCTGTTCAACATCTAAACTGCATTAACTAAGTTCCCTTTATTTTTTATTTTTCGGTTCCATTTCATAATTAATCCTCCTTCATTTAAAAGTTTATTTAACAGTGATTCTAGTTTTTCAATGGATTCAAATAATCTATT
>JANYGO010000197.1 GCA_025362325.1 Cyanobacteriota bacterium
GTGTGGCGTTAGCCCGGTTTGGGAAGTTTGAGAACCAGCCGGGAGTCAGCAGAAAACTGATTGTTAAGCCGATCAGGAACAAGCTTGACAAAAAGAATGTTTTAATCTTTCGCATGAGGAATGTGTGAGAGAGCGTTTAACTGTCCTTTACGGACTTTTGGCTTGAGCGTCCGCTTGACATTTTCGCACATTACTATATTTAGCGGCTAGATGAGTAAATAAATATAGTACGGGCGATAAGCTGGTGCGCATCTAATTTTAACAATCTTGTTTCTTGAACCTCTTGTGGGGTGGGCTTCTAGCCCGCCCCAAAAATTAGATTTAAATGCAAAACAGCTTATTTTCCGCTCTTTCAATCTAGCGGTTGAGCCAGTAAATTGAATCAGCACCACTACTGAACATAGTTTTACAGGCTAAATAGGGTTTTAATGATTTTCATTTTGGCAGTATCAATGCCGCATTCAAGTTTGGAAATTGGATTTAGGCTTTTCCACTTGCCTTTACTCGCGGTGAAGATAGCATCGGCTGTTGTTTCGGGATTGACATTTTCAAATCCTCCTATTTTATTGGTTGATAAGTAGTTGAGACGGTCAAAAATTTCATCTCTTGATGCACGTTTCACACTAACGGCTTCAGGAGGTGGCGGTGGTGGCGCGAGTGGAGCCGGCGGTGATAGATAGAATACTTTTGCTAAAGTATCTAACTTTTTACCCTTAGTAATGGCACATTTTAAGCTGATAACAGGGTTAAAGTTTGACCAGGTTTCCCGATTGGCTGCTGAAATGCGATTAGCTGCTACAATAACATCCAACCCCTTCAATGCACTTCCGGGTTCTGCAACCAAATATCTAAGTGCAGCGAGAATAGTATCTCTTGATGCTGTGCTAAGGTTAACTTTTGGTATTGCTTCCCTTGCCAGAATTTTAGCTTGCTCAATGTTTTTAGATTCGGGTTCGATGATTATGCACCAGACTCGCTCTAATTCAGCTTGTTGAGCGACTGCATAAATAAAAGAATTGCTGATTACTTGATATTGATAATCACCTGTTTCTTTAACGATCACAGGAATCCAATTGCGTCCGCCAGCGTTCAAAATAGCCTCGGCTGCGGCGGTGATAATAAACTCAGATTCAGAGCAGGGTTGCCCTGGTTCAATATCAGCTAATGGCAGGTGCATCAGCTTACCGATGTCATCATATTTACTCATTGTAAGAAATACTCCTTAATTATACCAAAATAGTGTTCAGCAGCGGTCTTGTTAAGAAAGACAGCGGGAATATGAGAGAAAGCAGCATTGGCAACAGTTGCATAGCTGGGAATGCTGAAGATAGTTTTGTCAGCCTTCCCGCTTGTAGATTTAGGCCAATAATATGGTAGCAGATCAAAGCTGCCTTTTTTAGTTTGATTAATTATTTTTTCAATTTCCAGATTGGCTGTCTGAAGCCCAGGATCTGTGATCTTCTCTCCATTGAAAAAGATGGGTAAGGCAATTGGCCCACCATCTCCTCTTACTTGTTTAATTTCGGGAATAAAATTTGTAATTACCCTCGCGGCATTGTGTAGTGAGGCTAATCCATTATGCTTGGTAGGGATGAGAACAACGTCAGAGGCATAAAGACTGCTCTGACTGAAAAATAACCATTGGGTAGGGCAATCAATCAATATGTAATCATATTGATAAACAAAAGTTTTAAGGATATCTCGCAATCTTTTTGGCCCCCTTGGAACTGTCAGAGTCTTTGTTGTCTGGTTTAAACTCTGCTCTGTAAATTCTTCCATTCTTTCATCTGATGGAATTACCTCAAAAAGATGTAATTGTTGTCCCTGTTTGTTGGTGTGAATAAAAGGAACAACTGTTTTGATAACATCTGCTTTTGGATTAATTAGACAGTCAGATAAAGTAATAGAGCCTACGCCTAATCCAAGAGTTTGCGTTAAATCTCTTTGTGAATCAAAATCAACTACTAAAACCTTTTTTTGCTGTTTTCGCAAAATTGCTGCTAAATTGAGAGTTGTTGTCGTTTTACCCACTCCTCCTTTATTGTTATAGATACAAACCGTCAATGCCTTGGGCGGGTTGTCAATCAAAGATTTGATATGTTGGACAATGGCACTAATATTACTTTTGTTAATCAGAGTGCAAGCAGTTGCTGGAATTACAACTTTCCCATGCCTCCGAAATAACTGGATATGAATGCCATTGGTAATAATGCCCCATTGAGCCGTTTGGCACTTAGGAGATAGCAAATATTTTTTAATCTGTTCTCTAGTAGCGTTATATTTGGGAGTACCTTCCGCCAAGTTAATTTTAGCTCCTGTCGCTATTGCCCGTCCCTTGCCTTCAACAAGTAAGTAGGGATCGACACCAGAAAACAAAAACTTATCAGTCCCAATATTTTTACGAGCGGCGAAATCTACTGTATCAGCACTTCGACCGGTTGGAAACTGCGGAAACAGCATTTCATTTTTAGTGAATCCAAGTGTTTCTATCAGAACCGACGTAAATTGAGAGTTGACGATGGCTTCACTGGCATTGTTGGGAATATCATCTAAAACTTGATTCCAGTTGATAGTTGTCATCATTTACACCTAAATACTTAAGTACAATCACGTAGGTACTGAGAGTGATCATCTGCGTTCCCAGCCGAAACTGGGAACCAGGTCAAAAGCTACTGACACAAAACCCAAGTATCCTTATTTCCGCCACCCTGAGAAGAGTTTACCACAAGACAACCGCGTTTCAAAGCCACGCGAGTTAAGCCCCCCGGATAGACAGAAATATCTTGATCATATAAAATATAAGGTCTTAAATCAACATGACACCCCTCAAAATTATCCTCAAGAATTACGGGAAAGATCGACGAATATAAAGTCGGTTGTGCGATATAATTACGCGGAGTCGCCTTCATCTTTTCCGCAAATTCGGCGCGTTTTTCCTCCTTTAATGTTCTTGCTTACCTCGCCTCCGTCGAAACGCTCAAGAAACGATATGCACAAGAGCAAAAAATGGCACGGATTCCAATTACAATTAAAGGCGAGGTTGAAATTATTTCACCAGGGGGACACAACGTTTTAATTGCCAAAATTATTAGTGAGTTTGCCGCTCGGTTTACTCCTGCTGGTAGGCTGCTTTATGTCGGAGATACCGAGGAAAACTTTGCTTATTTCAACGAAGCATCGCTCACGGCACTAGGCGTTACAGTTGATGCTCACGGTAAGATGCCAGATGTAATTATTCACTTCACTGAAAAAAACTGGTTAGTATTGATTGAAGCTGTTACTTCTCACGGGCAGATTAATCCAAAACGCAAAACTGAGCTTGAGAATATTTTTAGAAATTCGACACTACCTTTGGTGATGGTAACAGCTTTTCTCAGCCGAAAGGCAATGGCGGAATATCTATCTGATATTTCCTGGGAAACTGATGTCTGGGTAGCAGAAGAGGCTACTCACCTGATTCATTTTAACGGACAAAATCTGTTGCAGGCTTATTCCAAATATGAAAATATTTGTGAGTCAGAATGATGCTAAAATACAGTTTTTGTATGGCTGCCACTGGCATCAGAATAACATATACTGTGATGCCAGCGGTTTAATTGACCGGAATTGTCGATCGCACTCAGTAAACCGAATCAGTAGTTAGGCAAAATATGTCTGCAATGGAAAAAAAACCTATCGATGGATTGTGGGTATCAGTATTGTACTTTGCTCAAGGTCTCCCGTACACCGTTGTTAATTTAATGTCGGTGATTTTTTTGAAAGGGATGGGAACCAGCAACGAACTGATCGGATTGACAAGTTTGTTATCTTTTCCCTGGGTATTAAAAGGTTTGTGGGGGCCAGTCGTTGATATGTATTCCACTAAACGCAAGTGGATTTTAACAACGGAAATTATTTCTATTTTTCTGTTTGCGTTGCTGACTTTTGGTGTATTGACGCCACAACCTGTTATTATATCACTTGTGATATTTACGGCGATCGCCTTTGTGTCCGCTACTCACGACATCGCCATTGATGGATTTTACTTAAACGTTCTGAATAAAGACAAACAAGCGCTATTTGTAGGCGTTCGCAACACCGCCTACAGGGGCGCAGTCATTGCCGGCAGCGGTGTATTGGTGTTCTTAGCAGGGAAAATAGCAGAACAGCATTTAGTAACAGGAACGGCGGGCGATACGAAGGTATATCAGGACATTCAGTTGTCACTTTTGGGCTCGTCTTTTAGCGTGTCTGCGCTTAAATATGGCTGGGCGACAGCCTTTGGCATTTGTGCCATTATATTTGTGCTGATTTATCTGTTCCAGCGCTGGTATCTTCCCTATCCTAAAAATCATGCTGTCGAAGCGGGTGCACCGCAGCGGACAACGAGCTTTTTTGAGTCGTTTAAAACCTATTTCGAGCAAGATAAAATTGGTTGGATTGTTACTTATGTCTTGATTTTCCGCTTGGGTGATGCCTTAACATTCAAAATGGCTCCTCCCTTTTTAATGGATAAAGTTGAGAAAGGAGGGTTAGCAGTTTCTACGTCGGAGATGGGTTTGCTATCGGGTACTGTTGGGGTGATTTTTCTGTTAATCGGAGGGTTGCTGGGCGGCTATTTGATTGCCAAACAAGGATTGAAAAAATGGATGTGGCCGACGGCAATTCTCCAAAATTCTACTAACGTGCTGTATTGGCTGTTGGCAATGAATCAACCGGGGATTGAATGGGCTTATGCTGTAAATTCGATCGAGCAATTTACTTACGGACTTGGTGTAGCTGCCTATACAGTGTTCTTGATGCGGACTGTCCGCCCCGAATACGAAGCATCACACTACGCGATTACAACGGCTTTTATGGCCGCAGGAGTGCTGATTCCGGGCGTTTTTAGCGGCTACTTACAGGCAGGACTAGGCTATCAAAATTATTTCTTGTTCAGTTCACTGGCTGTGATTCCCGGTATGCTGACGATTTTCTTTCTGCCCCTAGAAGACGAGCAAAAATTAGCATCCATGCCCCGGCCTGGACTGGACGATTTCGATTAATATACACCCGAGTGCAGGTCGCAGAAATAAGCACACACAAATGTTGTGTCCCTACCGAATATTTTTCTTGGTAAAGGACACACAAATGTTGTGTTCCTACCGAATATTTTTCTTGGTAACTGCTAACTAAATCGAAATAAAATCGCTAGCTGTTAGAGCACTCATTAGGAGGCCGGGAATACTGGCAAGAACTTCGCCGTTACTGGCAATTTCGATCGTTGTTGAAACATCGCCTTGAGTAACTTTCACTTGGTTGAACGTCAAACCTTTGCTTAAACCGATTAAATCTTGACCCTGTTGAAAGTCTAAAATTGTGTCGGGACCAGCGCCGATTCCTAACACTAATACATCGCGTCCCGCGCCGCTAATTATTAGGTCTGCACCCAGTCCTCCAATCAGCGTATCGTCTCCTTCTCCACCGTTCAAAATGTCGTCTCCTTTGCCGCCGAATAGCAGGTCATTCCCAGCGCCACCGCTGATATTATCCATGCCACCGTTGCCGCTGAGAGTGTCGTTTCCCCCGTTACCAATGATAATATCGTCCCCTCCCAAACCTGATGCTATATTGTTGGCATCGTCCCCTAGTAATTTATTAGATTTCGACGGATCGAGAGCAGTTTTGATTACCACAAGGTTTCCGATAAAGGAGCCTCCCGGAGCGGTTCTCAATTGCTCTGAACTGCTGCGCGATCGCAGTGCTGCTCCCGAAGCGGGCAGTGCATATTCTAAGCCTGATAACAACTCTAAATAGTCGGAATCTGTGAAAGTGAAATCAGGCTTGTTCAACTGGTCGACAGAGATTTCTGTGTTAGTTAAACCTGGAGGAGGAGAACTTAACAAACCAGTTTGGGTGTGCTTGTCCAAGACAAGTAGCGGGTTGATAATCGGGTTTGTATATGTTTCAAGAACTACTTTTCCAGGGATAAAAGCTTCTCCTCCCAAACTGACAAAATCGCCGCTAACTATGTAGTGAGTTACATTTTTTCCGGCGCCGCCTTTTTGCTTAAATGTATTGACTGTACTCTGAGCGATTCCGGGAGAATTGAAGGTGACAATATCTCCGACAGTAGAGGTGAACTCAGTTGCGGCTAGCTGCGTTAGGGCGCCGCCCAAGCTGTGTCCGAGCAGGTCTGGCGCTAAGCGGCGGGGGTTTTTTGCTGTATCTTGACTGATTTGTGTCAGCCAATTTCCTAAGGCTTGTTTGTTGGCTTCAAATTGGTTGAAACCGACGCCTCGCTTGTCTCCGTTGGCAGCATCGTCTACGATCGAGTCGGTGCCGCGAAATACTAAAACGGGGGGTTTGTCTGGGGTGGTGGAAATTAAGCCGATCGCGTGAAAGCCAGTCCCCGGATCGTCAAAAGTGCGATCTATTTGGTAGCCAGCAGCCGTCAAACCAGTTTGAACTACTGTTTGAGACTGGGGGTTGTTATCGAGGTAAACAAGTTGCTTGGCGATAGTTTCGTAAGCGGCGGGGGAGGACGGCATATTTTTTATTTTTCCTGTTGTTTAACTGGGAATTGCTTTTTAAGCTAGTTACCTCATTTTACAGCAAGCTGCGTTTATTAACAATATTTATTTTTCTGATTTCCTTGTGTAAAGTCATCAACAATTCTGCTTTGTACGGGCGGGTTTAGCCAACAATGTTTCTGACAAAAAACACTCTTAGTACAAAACCCGCCCAGCTTTTCTGCAACCCTAAGTACCAACTTTTGTCTTACTAAAGCTGCACAAAATCCTGCCGCGTAATATCGCTCGCCGTCACGCCTGTGAGAGTAGCAAGAATTTCGCCAGTAACCGGGATAGTAATTAAAGCTCCGCCAGCACCTTGGCTGACTCTAATTTGAGCAAAAGTTAGACCCCGCGACAATGCAATTAAATCTTCACCTTTTGTAAAATCGGCAATCACATCTGCTCCGCCGCCGGATTCCAATACAAAGCGATCGCGCCCTGCGCCGCCAATTAAATAATCGTTGCCAAACTCGCCGGCAATCACATCGTTTCCCTCGCCGCCCTCCAAATAATCGTTATCTCTGCCGCCGTACAAGAAATCGTCGCCAGCGCCGCCGCTGATGCTGTCATTACCTCGATTTCCTCGGAGAGTATCGTTACCGCCGTTGCCGATAATGGTATCCTCTCCAGGGCCGCCGGTCGCAGTATTATTGCGAGCGTCGCCTAATAAATAATTCGGTTGGAGGGGAGCTAAACCGAATTGCATTTGTCTGATTAAGTCCACAAAAGAAAATTCGGGGGCTGTTCTCAAGCTCTCTGCACCCGCTCGGCTTCTAATTGCCACTGACACGTTGGGTAGGGGAAGATTTAGTGCAGCGATAAATTCGTTAAAATCTGAGTCGTTGTTGCTATAAGTAAAGCCGGGACTGTTTAAGTCTTCGAGGGAAATTTGCCTCTGTACAAAATCGGCGGGTGGAGCAGTTAACAAATTTTCGGTTCGATGTTTTGCTAAAACAGTTAAGGGATTTATGCTCGGGTCGATAAAACTTTGGAGAAATACTTTTCCCTGTATAAATGCTTCGCCAAACAAGCTGACAATATCTCCGCTGACAATGTAGTGACTGACATTTTTGTTGCCGGCCCTGCTGAGATTTTTCCGAAAATTGTTGGCGATAGTCGCTGAGACTCCGGGAGAGTTGAAAGTAAAGATATCGCCGGTTATAGATGTGTATTCGCTGGCTACGATTTGAGCTATCGCTCCGCCCCAACTGTGACCGACGACATCGGGCAATAATTTGCTGGGGTTTTTAGCAGGATCTTGACCGATTTGTGTGAGCCAATTTTTGAGATTATCTTTGTTGCTTTCAAATTCGGGCAAGCCAATGTCGCGGGAGGCGGAAAACATCGCGTCGCCGTCGATGAAATCTGTACCTCGAAATACGAGGACTGGCGCTTTTTTGGTGTCGGAGGAACCGAAGCCGATCGCGTAAAAGCCTGTTTCTTTGTCGTCGAATACGCGATCAATGTAGTAGCCGTTAGTATCCAGGAAACGCGAAACTTGATTTTGCGCGTTCGGCTTTTGATTCAAAAAAACAATTGACTTAGCCAGAGTTTCATAAACAGCAGGCGAGGCACTCATAATATTATATTTTTTGTTTGTTGGTATTTGCGAAAGCGAGATTGTGAGCTAGTTGTCCAATGGCCGCCATTATAACGGACAAGATTTGTATGGTACACTTGATAAGATCAACTCAAGAATCATTTTTTTGCGGTTATGGCTATCATTCGTCAATACATTGCTCCATTTATAGCGATATTAGTATTTTTTGCGGCTCTGGTAGCAGTCAGCGCTCGCATCTTTTTGCCGGCTGACATGGCGGCCCCAGCACCGATTGAGGAAGCGATCCCCCAAAAGCAAGCGGCAGGAGTGAATCCGATTTTCTTGGGGCTAAATTATTCCCCTCTCCGTATCCGAATCCGCTGATGTCGCTTGGGCTGATACCGGGCTACGGGCTGCGATCGGGTTCTGGACTTGATCGGGCAAAACTGCTAAAGTTCCTGCACCATACTTACCGAGAGCTTTACCCCGATCGGGAATTGGGACATTTGGCTCAAACTGTCGAGCAGTATTTTTCTAAACAGACGCCGCTTTGGTGGGTAGAGTGCCAGAAAAACAACCCCTTGGAGGCAGAAAGTTTTTCGGCGCTGCCTTCGGGATCTCTAAATCCCAAATCGGTTGTGGGATGTTTGTGGTTGGGAAATGCGATCGACCAAACCACCGGAGAACGCCACGCTCACATTTTTCTGCTCTACATAGCACCGGAACACCGCCGTCAGGGACTCGGTGCAGGTTTAGTTATTCATGCGGAAAATTGGGCGCGTTCCAGGGGCGATCGGCAAATTGGTTTGCAAGTTTTTTTGAGCAATCAGCCTGCGATGAATCTCTATCAAAAATTAGGCTATGAGAGTCATTCTGTGTGGATGATCAAATCTCTTTGAAAAACCAGAGGTATTTGTTTGCAGTCAGGACTTTAGTTCGGATTCATCCACATTATGAGGAGTCTTCGTCCAGCAGGGCGAACAATAGGAGGACGAAGAGTCTTGAATCGGAATCCTTTTATTGCCCGGAATGCTAATTTATATTGACCGCTGACTGAGTTGCGCCCGTAGCATCCTCTGTGCGGTAAAGTTTTTTTATGAACAATAACGACTACCCCAACGCCCTCGATCTTGATACGGAACTGGAAAGCCCTTTGGATCATTTTGATGAGTCCGAGCCCCCGCTACCAGATCCAGAAGAAATGCTGCCTTTGCTGGAATCGCCGGAACCCCAGCACCGGATGATGGCGGCGCGGGCTTTTTGCGAATTGCAGGACGATCGCGCGATTTCGCATTTAATTAATTTGTTGAGAGACGGTTGCCCCTTGGTGCGGGTGAGCGCCGCCTATGCTTTGGGACGAAATCCGAGTCCCGATGCTGTGGAACCGCTGATTCTTCAGCTCAACCGCGATTGGAACGGTTACGTTCGCAAAGGGGTAGTTTGGGCCCTGGGAAATTGCACGGATCACCGCGCTTTAGCGCCCTTAATTGATGCTCTGAGAACTGATATTTCCGCAGTGCGTTTGTGGGCGGCGAGTTCTCTGGGTCAAATGGCAAAAGTTGGTTACTACGTGGTGATTGCAGCGATTCCGCCGTTGATTGAATCGCTGCGGGGAGATGCTGTATCTGCTGTGCGCAGTAACTCCGCTTGGGCGATCGGGCAACTGGCGCGCGAGTTGCCGAATAATGTAGTGTACGCTGGGGCGATCGACGCTTTGATTGAATCTTTAGAAGAAGATCCAGATATGGGCGTGCGGGAAGATGCTAAATCTTCGCTCTTGCGAGTAGGCGACCCGCGAGGCTTGCAGATTATTGAAGACTTAGAAATGGAAGGATTGTTATGATGAAATTTTCCCAATTAAACACCGTTTACAAATTACCCGTTACCCGTTACCAATTATGAACTTCATCAATCCCAAGACAGATTTTGGATTCAAAAAAATCTTTGCCTCGCCCCAGCACAAAGAAGTTTTAATTAGCTTCCTGAATGCGATGATCTACAACGCAGAGCCGACAATTCAAGACTTAGAAATCATCGATCCCTACGCCGCACCAGCCATTACCGGTTTAAAAGACACTTACCTGGATGTCAAAGCCAAAATTACAGGCAACAAAACTGTCATTATCGAAATGCAGGTAATTAATGTAGAAGCTTTTACGAAGCGTGTCATCTACAATGCAGCCAAAACCTACGCAACTCAACTCAAACCGAGAGAAGGCTACTCAAAATTAAATCCTCTGATTGCTTTAACAATTACAGATTTTGTTTTGTTTGAAAACACAGATAAATTTCTCACACATTTTGTGTTTAAAGAAGTCGAAGAAAACATCGAATATTACAGAGAAATAGAGTTGTTTTTTCTAGAGCTACCTAAATTCAATAAAAAATTAGAAGAAGTTGAAGGGTTGATTCAAAGTTGGACTTATTTTATCAAAAACGCTCCCTATCTGGAGGAAATACCGGAGAAATTTGCATCAGTACCCGAAATGCAAACAGCTTTTAATATCGCCAACAGGTCAAATTTAAACCTTCAGGAATTACAAGCATTAGAAAAGCGGGAAATGTTCTTTGAAGACCAGCGCGGTGCTATTAATAAAAGCCGCCAAGAAGGCATAATTGAAGGACAGATAGCATTAATTATGCGTCAAATAGGGCGGCGCATTGGTGAGATTTCGCCGGAAATTCAAACTCGCATCCAGCAGCTATCTCCAGAGCAATTGGATGATTTAGGTGAAAGCTTGTTAGATTTTACCAGTCAAGAGAATTTGATTGCTTGGCTGGAATCGGTGTCAGCATAATTTTAAAATTATGTCCAACAATCAGGACATAGCCGTGCCGTTTCCCGACGGATATCATGTGCTAATCTAACAAGTCAGGTTCCCGGCGCACAATCATGTCATAAAGCGGTTGAAAGCTAAACCATCCCATGTGATGTGATCCTACTTGCTGCTGTGTCAAACGCGCACATTCCGGCTTGATGAGAATGGGTTTTCCCGCTGCTTCGGCCATTAACTGCGCTTGACAAGAACGTTCCATCGAAATAAACCACCAAGCCGCTTCATCTACTGTCTCACCTACTGTTAACAGCCCGTGATTTTGTAAAATAATAGCTTTTTTGTTACCTAATGTTTGGGCGATGCGTTTAGCTTCTTCGATTTCCAAAACAACTCCGGTGTAATCATCAAATAAAGCTTGGTCTTCATAAAAAGAACAAGCATCTTGCGTTAGCGGGTCAAGAATCCTACCCAAACTCGACCAACTTTTACCGTAGGGTGAATGGGCGTGGGCGGCTGCGATTACGTCGGGGCGGGCGCTGTGCACTTGGGAATGAATGGCAAATGCTGCTTCGTTTACGGGTTTATTTCCCTCAACAACTTCGCCTTTGTGATTGACTAAAATTAGGTCGCTGACTCGAATTAAACTAAAGTGCATTCCAAAAGAATTGACCCAGAAATGGTCGAGGTGTTCGGGATCGCGGACTGTGATGTGTCCGGCAATTCCTTCGCTGAATCCGAAGCGGGCAAATAATCGAAATGCGGCGGCTAAACGCTGTTTGCGGTGGCGCCGTTCTTCTTCAAATGAGTTGAATTTTGGGGATTGAATTGTGATTTTGGGGATTTTTAATGCAATCATAGCTGTTTGGTAATTGGTAATTAGTCAGTAGTCAGTAGTCATTAGTCATTAGTCATTGTTTCATATTCGCTGAGGCGCAGGCCTGCTATATTTTTGCAGTCGAAAGTGGCGTTATTGCCGGGACGCCGTTCGATTAATTCGATGATTTGTCCGGCGGCATTTTGCAGAAACCACTGGGTTAATGAGCCGTAGTTTAAAGGTCGATCGGACAGCGGTTGAAAGTTTTTGTTTTGCCACATTGTAGCAGCATTCTGCACGTTTTCGACTCGAATCGCGACGTGGTGAACTGCTGTCAATCCCCTTTCTTGTTGGAAGCGGTTTTTTTGGTCGCCTGTGGCGTGGGGCGCATCCAATACTACTAAGCCGCCGGCTGGCATTAATAAGGTCATTAAATGCAGCCACAAATCTGAGGGAATGTTGATGTTTCCGGTACAAAAGTTAATGGGAAACAAGTCTGGCCCTTCAACTATTTTGGCGCCGAAGGGGCGAAAAGATTCAGCGTAGTTTTCAAGTTCGATGCGGTTGGGAAATGTGATGACAAAGTGGTCTATAGATACTAATTCTCCGTACAGCTTTGTCTCAAATGCCCAGTTGGTTAAAAATGCGGGTTCGATAAATTTGGGGTTGAACTCCAGCAAGCCATTTTTTTCGATGAATGGTGAGTCAAGATGGCTGTCAACGTTGCTGTCTAATTTTAGGGTTGGTAGATTCAAGTTTTTCATGTCTCTCACCCGATGTTAAGTTTGCAAAACTGCGAATTTTGCCTGCCATCTAAAGTTGATGCACATTTGGTGCGCCTTAATTCAAAAATAACACAAATTTTAACGATCGCCCGCTCCTCTGCGAGGGTTCCGCTAACGCCCGATCGCCACTCCCAAACCTCGATCGATCAAAAATAGTATCATTTGCCGATCGCCATTCCAGCCAACCACGCCGTAGTCCAAGCACTTTGGAAGTTGAAACCGCCCGTCACGCCGTCGATATCCAAGATTTCGCCAGCAAAGAAAAGTCCGGGACAGCGGCGGCTTTCCATTGTCTTGAAATCAACTTCTTTGAGGTTGACACCGCCGCAGGTGACGAATTCTTCCTTAAATGCGCCTTTTCCTGAAATCTGATATTCGCCTTGAACGAGCTCTAGCAAGAGGCGATCTAGGGCTTTATTCGATAAGTCAGCCCAGCGTTTTTGGTCATCAATGCCGATCGAACTTGTCAAACGTTCCCAGAGGCGGCGCGGCATCGGAAACGGACAGCTAGAGACGATTAATCGGTGCGACAACTGCGATTTGACGCCTAGGAGTTGCTGGCGCAAAACCTCTGCATTGTACTGGGGAAGCCAATTAATCAGCACAGATGTTCGATAATGGCGATCGTGCAAAAATCTCGCACCCCAAGCCGAAAGTTTGAGTACAGCAGGCCCGCTTACACCCCAGTGAGTAATTAGCAAAGGCCCGCTTTGTTCTAATTTTGCTCCCGCCAATTTGACCTTAGCATTCGGAACAGAAACTCCGGCTAAATCTTTGATTCTGCCATCAGCAATATTAAAAGTAAATAGAGAAGGAACAGGCACTTCTACGGTATTACCTAACTCTTTGGCCCACTTGAAACCAGACGGATTGCTACCCGTAGCTAGCAAAATGCGATCGCACCGCAACTCCTCCCCCGATTTCAACTCAATAGTAAACCCAAATACCGCACCTTCCCAGCCGCCCTCTGCTGCGGTATTTCCGGTTAATTTCTTGACTGAAACGACTGCATCGCCAGTGCGAATTTTAACGCCTGCATCCTCAGCGGCGCGGATCAAACAGTTAACAATTGTCTCCGAATCGTCTGTAATCGGAAACATTCGCCCGTCTGCTTCTGTTTTCAATTTCACGCCGTGACTGGCGAACCAATCAACAGTATCGCGGGGTTGAAATCGAGTAAAAGCACCGCGCAGAGCTTTCCCTCCTCTGGGGTAATTCTGCACTAAAACACCAGGATCAAAACAAGCATGAGTGACGTTGCAGCGTCCGCCGCCAGAGATCCGAACTTTTGCCAGAAGTTGGCGGCCAGCTTCTAGTAAAGTGACGCGGGCTTGCGGGTAGGTTTTGGCGCAGGTAATTGCACTAAAAAAACCCGCTGCACCGCCACCTATGACTGTAATTTTTAGCATTCGATCGGACAAATTTTTTCTCGCTTATTCTTCTGGTTCAAAATCGGATTTTGCCACCCCGCAAGTGGGACAAACCCAATCGTCGGGGATATCTTCAAAGGCAGTACCGGCTTCTATGCCTCCGTCGGGGTCGCCTACTTCTGGATCGTAGACGTAATTGCAAGTTGTACAAACGTATTTTTGCATTTGCTTTCCCAATTTTATATTGTCAGCCTTTAGATCGTACTTGATAAGGCCACTTAGTACAATAGCAGAGGCATTAAGTTTTTCATAATTCACAATTCACCATTATAAAATAGACAAGATTACAAAAATAAATAGGACGATGCTCAAAGCCCCTCCCACATTTTTGTTCTTGTGGGATGGGCTTTGAGCATCGTCCCAAAATTTGATTAAAAGGACTGAGACAATATTGTCTAATCTATAATCTCAAATCGTACAAGCCTCTAGAACCGAAGTTCTAGAGGCTGCATTCTATCTTCTATTAATTAACCGCGATCGGGGTACTAGACTTTTGCTAAAGGCTTAGTCCAAACGCCACTTTCATCTTCTTCGTACTGCTTGTGAATGGCTTCCCAGGCTGCGTGTTCGGCTTGGATCGAGTCATTGCCTTCATCAAATGCGGCGTTGTAGGATTCCATAAAGGTTTTTTGTGCTGGTTCCGACAGGTGCGATCGCACTTCTGGAGACAAGTCAGCCGGACTGTTGCAGCGACCTTTGACGGCGCGCGGTAGCGTCATTTCGTTAACTGAAACTTCTTCGCCGCCTGCGCTTTCTAGCAATAGTTGGAATTCACCCGATTTATCTGCGGGAACTTCGGCCATCACGAGAAATTCGCCTGCTTCGACGCGAGTTTGATAGATAGTTGCTTTGTCTTCCGGCATTCCTAAAGCGACTAATGCCGAAACTAAGCCCGCACCGGCCGAACCTGCGATCGCGCCGCTAGCTGCACCCAACAGTACAGCACCCAACGGGCCCGCGGATACTACTGCACCGACAAAGGGAATAAACAGCACGCCGACGCCGGTTAGCAAGCCCAAAAAAGAACCGAATAAGGAACCAAAAATCGCGCCGCTTCTGAGACCACCTAAAATTACATCTTTTTTAGTAATAAAGCCGGCAATTTTAGTTTTGGACTGAAAGTTTTTGCCCATGACTGAGATGTGATCGCGGGAAACTCCGCGATCGAGCAACCGCCGAATTACGCCGTCTAATTGTTCTTCTTCCTTAAATACGGCTGAAACTGTGCGTTCTGCTAGATATTCCTCTGTCATTGTTCCTCCTTGATGGTTTGTCGATTAGTTGTGCTGGTTTTTAGTATAAGAGGACACTGTAGGGCGATCGCATCGATCTTGAGATAGAGGTCGATCGGCGGCTGATAGATTGAGTCTATATCAAAGGGGTTAAAGAGGCTGGTAGTTTCCGGTGCGCTCGGTTATTTTAGGCTTTTATTCATATCTAATGTACTCGGCTAGAAATACCAATTGATCGAGCATTTCTTCGGCTGACTTAGCAGCAATTAAGTTAAAAAAACCTCGCAACTGCTCGCCAATCGAGTACCGCTGTTGAACACCCATAATAATTCCAGCATGACCGATATCTTCGGCCATAAAGGTACTGTGCAAACGACAAAAATCTTTAGTGTTGAAACTGTATATGGCACGCCCTTGCTCTGCGGCCCAGATGAGTTGTTCCTCATCTGAACAGCTCAGCTTGTTAGCGTCCGAAGTAGTTATCACGTCTACACCAGAAGTTCGCAGAGCGAGTATCAGCGAGCGTTGTAGAATATCCTCATCCATGTATAAACAAATTCGGCTCACTATAGCTTACCTGCCATATATTCTGCTTCCAAACGGTCATACTCTTCGTAGTAAGCTGCTATGGACGCGTCCGTTGCTTCCTTGTTCGCGTAATAGTAAGTGAGCGCTGCATAAATTTGTGCTAAAGTCAAATGCGGTCTTTCATCAATGATTTGTTGTGGAGTCATCCCGGCATTAAAATCAATAGCAATGTTTTCTACCGTAATTCTAGTTCCTGCAATTCGTGGGCGACCGCCGCAAGTTCCGGGCGTGCGGACAATTAACGTTCCTATCTCAACAGCAGTTGTCATATTGACCTCGATTGAGTTAACTTGATTCTATTATAACGCAGCTTCATTTCTACCCGATCGCACTTTCGCAATATTAACCAATGCCACTAGCACCTTTGTTTCCTGTCGTTCATCCCTTTCTCAAAACAGCTTTTCCCAGATGTCTGTGGACGGGAGATATCAACAGCCGAGAAATAGCCCTAACATTTGACGACGGGCCGCACCGGCACCACACACCTCAACTGCTAAAAATTTTAGATAAATACGACATCAAAGCGAGTTTTTTCTGGCTGGGATTTTGCGTTGACAGGCATCCAGAAACCGCTAAAGAAGTGTGCGATCGCGGGCACTGGATCGGCCTCCACGGCTACCAGCACGTATCGTTTCCAAAACTCGAAACTCACGAGTTCAAACAAAGTTTAGAAGACACGCAAAAAGCAATTGCCAAAGCTTGCGATTTAGACCCACAATTAATCCGCGACGTGCGGCCGCCCAACGGCATTTTTACGCCGCGAACATTAGAGTTATTGCAACAGTGGGAATATCGCCCTGTAATGTGGAGTGTCGTCCCGGAAGATTGGGTGCGGCCGGGGGTTATGAAAGTTATTAGTCGCGTCGTGCAGCAAACAGAAAACGGTTCAATTATTGTACTGCACGACGGCTATTGCGGCGGCGAAGATGTTGCAGCTTCTGCTGATAAAATAATTCCCTTGCTTTTGTATAAAGGTTACAATTTTGTGACAATCGATCGCCTTTGGCAACAAATTTCTGCCTGATTTCGTCAGTGCGAGCCCAAGCAAAGCAATCGCCAAGGTTTGAAATTGCTTCGCTTGCGATCGGAATCACTGCGCGGCTGTGAATGCGCAAGTCATGAGTATGTTAACAAAAACAGGGTAAAATACCTGGTATTGTATAAAATTTGCTTCGGTTTCGATCGCAAAGAAAGCAAGTAGAGGAGTCTGTGGTATGGTTCGATCGCACAAACGTCAAGCTGTCATCGCTTTAGTGGTAGCCCTGGGCATCATCATCACAAATGTAGTGTTTCCAGGCTTAAATGTAGCGCCGGCATTTGCTGAAGCCAAATTCAAGGATGTCAAAGACCATTGGGCTCAAGCCTGCATAGAAGAATTAGCAGAGAAAAAAATCATCAGTGGCTACTACGAAGACGGCAGTTTTCGACCGAACCGCCCAGTCAGCCGCGCTGAGTTTGCGGCGATGCTGCGCAGGGCTTTTCCCGATGCAAAAACCGTCCGCAATCCGATCGACTTTGCAGATATTCCCACGAATTACTGGGGTTATAAACCAATTAGAGAAGCTTATCAGACGGGTTTTCTGTCCGGATACAGTGGCAGTATTTTTAACCCGACATTGAACATTCCCCGCTGGCAGGTTTTGGTAGCCTTAAGCAGCGGCTTGAAATATACACCTGCGGGGCCAGCGCCTGAGATTTTAGATGCGACTTTTGAAGATGCGCGGGAAATTCCCGAACTGGCCAGAAGTGCGATCGCCGCCGCCGCCGAAAAACAACTTGTGGTCAATTATCCCGCCGTCAAACAGCTAGAACCGACACGCAATGCGACACGCGCCGAAGTAGCAACTTTCTTGTGTCAGGCGATCGCCAAACCCGGACAAACTGCCTTAGTTCCTGCACAATATATCGCGCAAGTTCCGGCGAATGTCGGCCCGCCGAGAACCACAGAAATCTCGGAGTCGGGGAAAGTTAGGGCCGAAGTTTCTTTCGTCAAGGAAGGAGAAAATGCTAAAAATCTCCGCATCAAAATTATCCGTGACGGTCAAATTTCATTAGAAGAACCAGTGCTGATTCCGACTCGTTCTCTAGTAGACAATCCCGACAAAAAAGCCAGCGACGAAGTATCGGAAGGGCGTTTTTTATCCGTGCGAATCCGCGATTTGGACGGCGACAAAGAACCGGAAGTGCTGGCAGATTTAGTCTCAATCAAAAGCGGCGTCCGCTGCTGCAATTATTCGTTTATTTACCGCTACGACTCAGCGGCGAAAAAATACACTCATATCAAGCATTTCTGGGGTAATGTGAGTTACGAAATTGTCGATTTTGGCAAAAATGATATCCCGGAGTTCAAGAGTCAGGATGGGCGATTTGCGGAGGCTTTTACAAATTATGCGGATTCTCGCTTGCCGCTGCAAATTTGGCAGTACCGCCAAGGTAAAATGGAAGATGTTACTAAGCAGTATCCGGTGGAAGTATACACGAATTCTGCTGAGCTTTGGCTGGAATCTCGGAAGCGCTTAAGCGAAGATGGAGAGGTGAAAGGCGTGTTGGCGGCCTTCATGGCGAGCAAGTATGTCGCGGGCCAGGAGGCGGAAGGTTGGCAATTATTGGACAAGGTTTATCAAGGGCGCGATCGCACTCAATTCTTTGGCAAGTTGCGCGAGTTTTTGGTGAGCACGGGTTATGCTAGTAAGTAGGTAGCGATTCCATAAATTTCCCTGAAAAAGGGGGAGTTTGAAATCGGAATGCAGACATTACGGCGTTAATTAGGTTGTGGTAAGCTGAGGGAGAATTGGGATTTTGGGCGATCGCTTTTTCATAAAGGGCGATCGCAGGACTGCAATTTTCCCTCATCCTTGAGCGGATCTCTAAGCATATCTCCAAAAGTGCGATCGGTCAAACTCATATCGAATGTCAACTGTTTTCCTGCCATGAACACATTAATCTTATTTGTTAGTAAAATTACTGGCAAATTGTGAATAAATACCCAAACCTGTTGCTGTTTTAGATCCTGAGCTAAAATAAATATAAAATATCCCACATAAAAATACTGAAAATGGTATATCCACCTGCACCTTGGCACCTGCAAGGTTATGCTGTTCAGACTTTACAATTGATAGATGTGGCACGAGTGCGCCCTTTGGTTCCCTCTGAGTTAGAAATTGTCTCTTTATTGCCGGGAAAAACCCTAGGCGGCATTTATATATCCTCCTACGGGTTGGGTTCCGTGATGGAGTACAATGAGTTACAGCGGATTCCAGGTTTATGCAGTACAGTAGCAGCAGTTTGTAAACCAGTTTTTAAAGTGCTTAATATTAACTAAATCAAGCGCAGTAGCTAGTAAAACGTCAACCATCTTGGTAGTAGTGGGCGAAAACTTACG
>JANYGO010000203.1 GCA_025362325.1 Cyanobacteriota bacterium
TTTGTCGATTCTACTTGATCGCCCGTGCTCTGTCGATCGTCCGTTGTCTGTCGATCGTCCGTTGTCTGTCGATCGTCCGTTGTCTGTCGATCGTCCGTTGTCTGTCGATCGTCCGTCAAAAGATCTCAAATGGGTTCTATAAAGTCTTGTCGTATAAATTCATCTGCTACCCTCTCCTGTAAGTCAATTTTTTCTTTTCTTGCCCCAAAAACCAAAAATAATTCTATAATGTTATGAGCCTGAAATTGTCCAGGTGATGAACTTCGCCTCTCGTCATCTATTTCCAAAATCTCGACGCAAGTAGATTCTTGTTTTAATTCTTTAATAATTGACCTAAAAACTATTTCAATTTGTCTCCTTATATTCCAAGGAACTTGGCCAGTATTTAAAACTAACATCCGGTAGGTAAGACTATTTACTTGAGATGCAATCCAATATTCTATACGAATTTTGTTGTTACTAATATCTTTCTTCTTTTGTGCTTCATGTAGAGCTGTAGTTCTTTGCATTCCGTCGATAATAGAGATGCTATCACTATCAATTCCTTCCATCAAGGCTAAAAAGGAATCTCTGTTTTTTAATGTCTCCAGTTGGTCAAAAGTATCTTTCGGCACGATTACTCCTAAGACTATTGGTGGAATTAGTGCGCCTGCTTCTATATCTTGAACCATTCTATCCCTAATCCGAATAGCGGTTGTTGTTTTTAATGTATCTCTTTGTCCTTCTAAGCCTCCTCTATTTTTAAATGTCCTACTTACCATGTTGAGATAATCTTCAACCCTTAGCTGTACCATAAAAGAGTAGCACTTTACCTTTTTATCTTCTAAAATATCGATATCTATTGTATCTATTGTCATAAGCCTTTCTTTTTTTATTTCAATAGTTTTTATAAATTAGCCCCAAACAGCCTTAGATTTAATGCTATCTAACATTAGAGTAAAGCTTTTAGGCAGCCTGCTCCTGCAAATATAATTTTACCCCATAATTTACCAGAATTCGGCAGAGGCAAAAATGCTTAAGGGATGTAGCCCTTGTCCTGCCGTTGGGATTGCTTCTTGTATGATGGCGCTGACTGTATTCCCTGCCTGTGATGGAAAATTTTCCATTGGGGCATCAATTAGAGTGGGCCAAATGACCGATGGTAGACTCAAAGTTTAGATTTCAAACCCCCCACACCGACTGTTGGGTAATATAAACCGAGCGCGCCGTCCCACTCTCCAAATCAAAAATTGATATTTTCGCTCTGCAACTTCAGCACTGCCATCTCATCACAAGATAGGTTGTTTGTCAACTCTTCTGGTAAAGGGGGAGCAAAAGAGGAGGTTTCAGCGATCGCACTACTCGATCGATTCATGAAAAAAGTTAGTCTTCAGATTTGATATTACTCCCAGTAATTTTCCCAATCATCCTTAAAAGCTTGCCGCAATCTCTGCATATAAGCCTCAGTCTTAATCTTCACCATCCACAGATTATTAGCATTGCCGCCTCCCTTGCACACAACACCTTCATCCACACCGTATTTCCCCTTGCGAAGATCGTCCATAAACTTGCCCGTCAGTTTGCCGCGATAAATCACTCGCGCAATATTTAATTTACCAAAATCCTGAATAAAGCGATCGGGAATAACCATACCGCGATCGGTTTCCACATCAAAAAGCACTAATTGTTTGCGATCGTCCTTTTGGTGCATTCCCGCAAACGAGCTAGCACCAAAAAACTCTGTAAACACAGTAATTTCAGCACAGTGATACTGTTCGTTCTCTCGAAATATAGACTCTAACGGACTAGCAAAGTCTCTTTTAAATATTTCCGGTGCTGCTTCTAAACCTGGATGTGCAGCATTAAATTCTGCAATTCCCATCTCATCCAAATCAAATCTACTGCGGCGCGTACCAAAAGCATACCAACCAAGTTCAATTTCCCAAACCCAATGCAAATTAGTGCCATCGTACTTCTCAAAAGCTATACATTGTTCATTAGGGCAATTTTTACTATCGGGAATTTTGGGATAGGCAAGTTGAACTCGTGTCATATAGAGGAAGGAAGAAGGAAGAAGGAAGAAGGAAGAAGGAAGAAGGAAAGGGTTTCTAACGATTTCTCCCCCCTCCCCTTCAGCTCTAAAAATCCCTCAACTGAGCAGTTGTAACCGCCACTTCCTGAACCTGGGAACCCCGGCGCACCTTCAGCTTCAAAATTTGACCGATTTTGCTGTTTTCCACCAAATTTTGCAACTGTTCTGGCTGAGTCACTCCGTCGCCCTCAATTTGAACAATGACATCTCCCTTGCGAATCCCGGCTTTCTCCGCAGGTGTATTTGGCATAACTCGCATCACTAACACTCCTTTGACTTCCGGTACGATCAAAACAGCATTTGGATCGGCGTTATTTTCTTTAGCGATTTCAGGAGTCAAAGCAATCATCTGAATCCCCAAAAACGGATGGCTGACTTGTTCTCCCTTGGCTAACTGCGCGTAGATGGCCTTAGCTTTGTCGATCGGAATCGCGAACCCAATACCCATCGCATCGGCTCGAATTGCCGTGTTGATGCCAATCACTTCTCCTCTGCTGTTTAACAGCGGGCCGCCGGAATTGCCGGGATTTATCGCCGCGTCGGTTTGAATGAAATCAAGGCGCTTGTCGGGGATGCCGACGGCTGCACTGGAGCGTTTGAGGGTGCTGATAATGCCTAAAGTGACGGTGTTGTCAAATCCCAGGGGGTTGCCCACGGCGATCGCCCAATCTCCCACTTTCACCGCATCGGAATCTCCCAGTGTGGCCACGGGCAAGTCAACTTTTTTAGTATCGATTTTTACAACAGCCAAATCAGTTACTTCGTCAGTACCTTGGACTTCTCCTGGAAATGTCCGGCCGTCGTTTAAAGTGACAGTTACTCGATCGGCTTTGTCAACTACGTGAGCGTTGGTTAACACAATCCCGCTTTTGTCGATGATGAAGCCGGAACCTTGACCGCGCAAGCGTTCTTGTCTGGGAGTCATGCTGCGCAAATCTTCTCCCATAAATCTGCGGAAGAAGGGGTCTTCCATTAACGGGTCGAGGTTGCGGCTGACAGTGCGCTCGGTATCAATCCGCACAACTGCTGGCCCGACTCGATCGACTGCCGCCGTCACAAAACTGCTGGTATCCGCCGCCACCTGCGCCGGGAGTTCCGGGCTTCGCAGCGCTAACACTTGTGGATGCGGGGGGGTTAATGCGGAACTCAATTGCACTTTCTGCACGGCTGTTTGAGGCTGTTCCCGCCAGTTTGGCGGATTTTTGCCGTCAGCGGCCGCAGCGGGTGCAGCATTGATCGAGAGAGCACTCAGGGCGATCGTCATTCCTAAGATTAGGGCAAACCAGCGATCGCCGGTGCCGGGTGCGGGGCTAAAAAACTTAAATAGTCGCATAGCGTGAATCTTGGTTAGTCTGGGTTATTCTGGTAAAGGTGTGCGATCGAGCGGACTCAATCATCTGCCGCTCTGTAAATCCTAAATATATTTTGACAGTTAGAATACATGAGTCAGGAGACAGCACCAACTGAACATATTCTGAATTCTAACTTTTTCTAACTTTTAAAATTTCATGCAGTAACCCCAATGATTCTATCTGATACTTCTACTGACAAATCCGTACCCTCAAATTCCCACCACCATCACGGCGATGAATCAGTCCACCCTCACCATCACGATGAAGAATCGATGCGGCGGCTAGTCAATCGCTTGTCTCGGATTGAGGGACACGTCCGCGGCATCAAAACCATGGTGCAAGAAAACCGTCCCTGTCCCGAGGTTCTGGTGCAAGTTGCGGCTGTTAGAGGAGCGCTCGATCGCGTAGCGAGAATCATTCTTGACGAACATTTAACTCAGTGCATTGCCCGAGCCGCTAAAGAAGGCAATATCGATACGGAAATAGAAGAGCTGAAAGCAGCTTTGGATCGATTTTTGCCCTAGCAAATGCCATTTTTTTACACATAACAACCGCGCCCGACGCTGAGGACTTTCTGGCTGAGATCGCAAAGTCATGCGGTCTTCCTGATTCCTGATCCTATAACAAATCCTGCAAATTAGACAAAACTTGCAAGTTATAAGTTATGGCGGATGTTTTAAGCATCTTTCTTTCACAAACCCGGGAAAGCATCAAATCTTCTCGCCCTCACCCCCATCGCCGCCGCATAATTTATATCATGTGCGATCGTATAACCATCATAAAGTTTGCAGTGAGGACGAAGAGTCCTCTCATCAGGATTTTAGTCAGTAAGGACTTGCATTCCTGGTTGCAAACAACTTTTATAGTGGGTAATTAATCGAACATAATTTATCTGCTTCGCCGCTTATGAAAGCAAGTTTTGTTAAAAAAGAATTAGTTGGGTTTGTAGTGAAGACGCAAGTCCTCAAAAGCTTCAAAGGCTGAGTGGCAAAAATTTGACGCTGATTAACCCCCACTTAGGAATGAGAATTAAATAACTTACACAAGTTTGTGGGGTGGACGGGCTACAAGAGCCCATCCCACAATAACAATAAAAATTGTAAGTTATTTAATTCGCGATCCTTAGTACCAAGTGTCTAGACTTTCGTCAGCTTACCTTTTAGCTGGTATCTCACTGTTGCGTAAACGGCTTTATAGGAAGCCTCAATACTGTATTCCTGCTGCAACCACTCTTGAATTTCTCCATAGCTTTTAAAGCCTTTATGGGGGTCGCTGAGGCGCATTGCCAAACTAGCGCGGGCCAGAGGAGGAATTGCCGGCTTGCGGCCGCCGCTGTGCTTTGTTTCCAGGAGTCCTTCGAGTCCGTCAGAGCGGTACTTTCTCAGCCACCGCTGCACTGTAATTCGGTTTACGCCGATCGTCATTGCCAATTCTTTAACTGTCTTAACGTGACAAATTTTGAACAGGTAAAGTGCTTGAATTTTTTGAAAGCCGCTTGCCGTTTTTTGTTCGGTTAACAGGCTTTTAAGCTCTTCAATTGTCTCTGTGATGCTCAGTTTACATACTCCAGCCATATCAATTACCTCACGAAGATGCGCGCTCTACAATTACTTTGTTTGACAAGGGAGAAAAATCTACCCCCGTCCTAGCTGTTCGCTTTTTGTTTGCTAAGAAAGCCATACAAAAGCGATTTCAATTAAATTTTTTCAGTCCTGGACGGACTCAGACGCTCTGAAGCCGATGCTTTGTTTAACCGGGAACAGGGGCTGCTACCAAGTTTTTTGCTAAAAGAGCAGATTTTTTGGTCAGTTTTGTATTTGATGGCACCAGCGTCGTTGCTAACACTGATATCAGTTAACCGTTCGACTGCAACGGCTGCAATACTTGACTTTTAAGGAGTACCATTTATTCTCTTTTTGCTAAACATCTATCATAGTTTTCCTGTGTTTCTTGGTAATTTTGGCAAAGGTATTGGCGATTTTTAGTTGTTAGCTGCGAGCAAACAGGCTCGGTCTCTACACCAACGGGTAGCACTTCTCTAGACACATTTTCTTGCCTCCGGAACTACATTTCCGGCTTTGGCTGTGCCAGAAATCCTGAGACATCAGCACTCTCACGGGCCCGAGCAGGTGGCGCCTAGTGACGTTGCAACGGGTTTTCCTGCTGGCAAGTATCTGTGAAACTACTCGATCGATCGCCAGTTGAGTAAATCACGCGGACGGTGGGATTGTCAATTTGTCATCATCACAGTACCACTATCTGCTATTTTTGCCTGCCTGCCGTGATCGAAACGGTTATTTCTATGTGATACTACTAACATGAATGAGTGATCGTTGTCACACTACTACTCAGTAAACTCAACTAGCTACAAAAAGTTTTGGGTTCGATCGCACTTTCCAGGTAGCATCCTGGGATTTAGTTAGTTGGTGCGATCGAGCTGGTTATCAAAAAATTTTAATATTATTTTTATGAAACAATAAAAAAACAATGCAGTTTTGTGCTTCACCGTCGCCAAACAATTTAATTTATTCTCTCAGCTTGCAGATTTAGGGAATGCTGGCGCTGTGAATCTTTCAGCATCTCAAATCTAAAATGGCAGAACATCCGGTGCAACCAGCTTGCTGAGAGTATTCTTCATTTAAAAGGTGTAGAGAAGCCAAAATGAACGTTGACGAACTGCTCAAGCTATACGCAATAGGAGAAAGAAATTTTAGCGGGGCCTACCTGCACGAAGTCTACCTCTACGAAGCAGAATTAATTGGAGTCAATCTGTATGAAGCCGACCTGATTGGAGCCAATCTGTGCAAAGCTAAACTCAATAGAGTCAACTTTGGCAAAGCCAATCTGTGCAAGATCGATTTGAGCAGAGCCGACTTAGGTGGAGCCGACCTCACAGAAGCACTTTTAGTAGAAGCTAACCTGTATCGAGCTGAGTTGATGGGAGCAAATTTTAGCAAAGCAGACTTGAGCGGAGCTTCCCTGATCGAAGCAACTTTAATTGGAGCCAACATATCTCGGGCAATACTTTCCCGTGCAGACTTGCACGGAGTCAATCTTTACGGAGTAAACTTGCGCAGGGCGGTGCTCACAGAAGCCGATTTAATTGGGGCTAACTTGAGCAAAGTGGATCTCAGCGGAGCTGACTTAATGGGAGCGAGCTTAATTAGGGCAGATTTGACGGAAGCGATTTTAAGTGCCTCAGACTTAAGCGGGGCAAATCTGCTGGGAGCAAATCTGACAAAAGTCAATTTGAGCGGAGTATATCTTAAGGGTACGACGATGCCAGACGGCACGATCCACGATTAATTTATGTGTGAATTTTTATGGTTTGCCAGAACCGCTGCTCAAGGGTAACAAGCTTTTTGTTACCCTAATTTATGGGGAGGGAAATGTTTATTTGAAAATCAGGTAAGACCGTGAACTTCAATGTATGATGTCTACATAGATAGCTGAGCATCCGGCAATATTTAGCAATATCTGCGAGCTTGATTTTCAATTGCTTCGATCCAAGCTATTTTAGATTTACTATTTTGGATTTTGGACGGTTAAGATGAAACTCAGAATCCTGGCTGCTGCAACCCTGCTGAGCGCGATCGCCCCTCTAGCTCCTGCACGCGCCGAGAACATCCAACACACGCAACAATTACTAGCCACCCGACAGTGCCCCAACTGCGAACTCAGCAGTGCAGGTCTGGTTTTAGCCAACTTAACAGGAGCCAATCTCAAAGGCGCTGACTTGAGATTGGCTAACCTCAGCCGAGCCAACCTCACCGGGGCCGACCTCAGCGGAGCCAACCTCAGCGGCACCAGTTTGTTTGGCGTCAACCTCACAGGGGCAAACCTGACGGGAGCCAACCTCAGCGGGGCTGACTTGAGAAGTGCCTATCTCAGCAACGCCAATTTGACTGACGCCAATTTAACTAACGCCCAACTGCTGGGAGTTAGAGGAATGCCCACTAATATCGGCACCGCTGAAGACTTCTACCGGTTGGGAGTGCTGGAAGCTCAAGCGGGAAACTACAGAAACGCCATTGATTATTACAATCAAGCCCTAAATCTGAAATCCGATGTAGCTACCGTTTATTTGGCGCGCAGTATGTCTCGCGCTGACTTGGGAGACTTCGCGGGCGCAACTCAAGATGCTGCAAGAGCAAACCAATTGTTTGTCGCTCAAGGAAATCCCCAAGGTCAGGAATTGTCAAAGCAGTTAGCCGAAGCCATTGTGGAGCGCCAAAAGCCAACGGAGCCGCGCACTGGGGGCAACGGCAACTTGATGAGTCTTCTGGGCTCGCTCGGTTCTGTGCTGGTGAAGTTAATCTTGCCTTAAGCACAGTGGGCTAATTCAGCGGAATCTCGATCCAGAACTCTGTACCCTGACCTGGTTGAGAAACACACTTGAGTACCCCTTGGTGTTTCTCAACGACAATTTGATAACTGATAGACAGTCCTAAACCCGTGCCCCGACCGACGGGTTTAGTAGTAAAAAAGGGATTAAATATGTGAGAAATTAACTCTTCGGGGATGCCGTGACCGTTGTCGGCAATGCAAATTCTTACCGTTTTTTTATCGATTAATTCGGTTCGAATCCGAATGCAAGGGGATGGGAAATCGGGAATCAAAGATTCGGTGCTAGCACTTGTATTTACTGAGTCGATCGCCTGTTTCTGCGAGCTTAAGTATGTCGCGGCTGCACTTGCACCTAGGGCATAAACATTCATAAATTGGTCTTTTTGTCCCATTTCTAGGGCATCAACGGCATTGCTGATCAGATTCATAAATACCTGATTGAGCGAGCTGGCATAGCAGTCTACTAAGGGCAAATTACCGTATTCTTTAATAATTGCTACGGTTTCGCGATCTGACTGGGCTTTGATTCGGTGCTGCAAAATCAACAGGGTACTGTCGATGCCCTCGTGAATGTTAACACCTTTCTTTTCAGCTTGATCGAGCCTGGAAAAATTTCGCAAAGATACAACTAACTGGCGGATGCGCTCAACTCCGACTTTCATGGAGCCCAATATTTTGGGCAAATCTTCGACCAGAAATTCTATCTCTATCGCTTCGGAGCACTCGCTAATTTCTGGGTTGGGATTGGGGTAGTGCTGGCGGTAGAGTTCCACCAAGCAAAGCAAATCTTTGGTGTATTCGCTGGCGTGAGACAGATTCCCGTAGATAAAGTTAACGGGGTTATTGATTTCGTGGGCGACGCCGGCCACCAGTTGTCCGAGACTGGACATTTTCTCGGTTTGAATCAGTTGGGCTTGGGTATTGTGCAATTCAGTGACGGTTTTAGCTAGCTGTTCGGCTTTTGTTCGATCGGCAGTTGCTGCATTCAGGCTTTCTTGATAAAGTTCTGCTTGGTGAATGGCGATCGCAGCTTGAGCAGTCAAATGTTGCAGCAATTCCTGTTCAGCAGTTTGCCAAACCCTCGGCCCAGCACACTCGTGGGCAATCAGCAACCCCCACAATTGGGAATTTTTGCCAATCATGGGCACAATTAAACTTCCCCTCACCTGCAAATTTTCCAAAAAATCGCGGTGACAGGGCGTTAAATCCTCAGTATAAATATCATTAATCGATCGCACCCGTCCTTCTCGGTAAAGGCAGTCTGAGCCTTCGGGGAAGCATTCTTGTGGAGATTTGAGACCTAAAATTGACTGCCACTCGCCGCGAACCGCTTCGACAACTACCTCCCCCTGTTTGCCCTCGGCAAATTGATAAATTACCGTGCGATCGGTATTCAATAAAACTCTCACTTCTCGCACAATAGTTTGCAGTATGGTTTTCAAATCCAAGGTGCTGCGAATTAGGTCTCTAACTCGCGTCAATACTCGAGCAAAGTCCAAGGATTTTTGCAATTGGGCGGTGCGTTCTTGAACTTGGCGCTCTAAGTTGGCATTCAGGGCTTGCACTTCTTGATAAAGAATGTATTGCCCAATTGCCGCACAAAATTGGCAGCCGATCGCCAAAGCTTGTTCGATCTGCTCCCACTTCCACTCGGGCGACTGACCTTTTTTGATTTCTCGCCAGACTTCAAAGGATTGTCTGGGAAGGATTTGTCCAGCGCTACTATCAAAGCGCCCAGCCCACATTTTTTCGGTATCAATTTCATTGCGAAAAATAGTTAAACAGCCGACTACTTGTTGTTGGTAGTGCAGGGTAATTACGAGCAAACCCCGAATTTGAGTTGATTGGAAAGCTGGAACTAATACTCTAAATAGAGGTTCTTTGTATAAATCTGTAATTATCCAAACTGGGAATTGGGAATCAGGAATTGGGAAATTGGGAATCTCTGCGGTATTTTTCCATCCTTTGGTTAGCCATTGCTGCCATAGGGGATGAGCTTCCAGCTCCCTGACTTTTTCCCATTCTGGAAGTGTCGGTTGCTCGCCTGTGGCAAATAGTTCAAAGTTAGTATCCCTTTGAGCTGCGGTAATCGTCCCTTCTCGATCGAGCTTTGGCGCCGATAACTTTTCACTGTTGATTTTCGGGGGGTTGAGATACAGTCTGCCGCCGCTGCCGCCCAAAGCGGTGACAGTGGCTTCTAAAGCCTGTTGCAGTTGAATGTTGGCGTGACCACCGTACAACAAAGCTGCTATGCGGCTCACGGTGGCTTCGCGGGCGGCTTGAGAGCGGGTTTGCTGGAGCAGGATCGAGTGGCCGATGGCGCTCGACAATTGATCTACTACGAGCTGAACTACTTCTAAATCTGTTGCTGAAATATTGCGGGGGGTGGAGTGGTGAGACACTAAAAGTCCCCACAGTTCGATATGAGTTTGGCGATCGTTTCCTGGCTCGTATCTCGTCACGCACGCGGGGGCCTCGCAGATATCTGTTTTGCTGTTTTGCGACACACTCCTGCGGTGCAAAATCGGCACGACTAAGGAAGATTGCACTCCCATTGCCATCAGGTAAGCTGTGTGGCAAGGATCGAGCGATCGGTAGTGTATCTCTTGATCGACTAAAGGCTGACCGGTGTCTGCGGCATCCAGGGGACTCAGGACTATCGTCCCGGAGTTAACATCTACTATTGTCCGCTGGCGCATACTGACATACATTTCCCGCGCGTGGGGAGGGATGTCGTCTGCTGGAAAGTGCAGTCCTTTCAAAGAAGGGAGACGGTTGTTATTAATTGATTCGGCAACAACTTCTCCACTGCCGTCGGCACTAAACCTGTACATCATGATGCGATCTGTTTTCAAAAAAGAGCGCACTTCTGCTACTGTACTGGTTAAAATATCTTCTAATTCTAGAGATTTGCGGATGCGTTCAGTTATCCGTCGCACCAAAATTTCTCTGTCTAGTTTATGATTTAATTCTTGTGTATTTTCTGTGAGTTGCATAAATCTCCTTTTGAAATAATATAACGCTCGTAAAAAGTTTTGAGGTGCTACAGTCGCCATCAGACTCAACTGCATCAGCCTGAATTCTTCAAAAAACCGAACTGTACAGTTAATCTGTGACGCATTGGTTAGAGATGAGGGTAGATCGCCTCTGGCACCCTGAAGAACAAAAATCGGCGATTGTGAGGTGTATTCCTTGCCTTCAACAGACAGAGCGACTTAACCAAAAGATAATTATTATTTTAATCCTCTTATTAATTTCTCGCAATCTTAAATTCTGCGAATCATAATTATTTATTGTTAGGATAACTTGACATATATTTGTATAACTTCATATAATGATAATTAACGTGAGTTTTGATAGCCCCCCCGGCGCTGACAAATTTCGCTGCGCACGCTCATGAGAATTTTACCCAAATAATTTTGGCCAGTGCGATCGCAGCCGCACCCCCAGTAGTAATCCGTTGCCGAATCCTCCACAATCGCTCGATCCCCTGTGGCGAGGAGAATAGCTTGAATATCTGTATGAGCGAGAAACTTAGTTAAAACTGCTTTGCGCATAATCGGAATTTTCACCGCTTCCCAATCAGGGCGCATCCGGTGGCTTGGATCGCGACCTAATTGGGCGGCTTCCTGAGGAGTTGGTACGGCTCGAATCGCCGCCACTAATCTTTCATCGGCGCTACCGACAAATTTTTGGGCTTGATAGTAATGTTCCACAGTCAACCAATCTTGACCGTGCAGGCAAATATCGTGTGGTGAAAAATTAGAAAAGCAGCCGTAAGGCTCCTCTACTTTATAAAAATAAATTATCATAGCAGAAGGAAGAAGAAAGTTCGGCAACGGATTTTTTAACGGATGTAACGGATTTCAGGAAGAGGGAAGTTCGGCTTCCGCCGCAGTGTACAAGATGTAACGGATTTCAGTGCACTGCACATCGGTTGGCCTTGTCGCCTACCGAAGAACATCGGTTGACTGGCGTTTTAGCGTCTTGATTTGAAACCCAAATTTGCCAAAGTCATTTTCCTTGCTTGAAGTTTGACAAATCCAAACTTGAAATAGCCATTTGATGCTTTTTATCTGGATTGCATCTGCCTTTTATTTGCGGTTTGCCGACTCTATCAAAGATTTACAAGAAGTATCAAGTCAACTGGTGCGCATTGCACTATAAACTCTTTCGTTTGTATAGGCGCGGTTTCAACCGTAGGTCTGATCTTCAATATAACGATCGAGAATTGGGAATGAGGAATGGAGAATCAGGAATTGGGATTTAAGAATATTTCCTTTTCCTTGTTCCTGCTAAAATTCCTGCATTTTCCCCATGCCCAATTTCCCATTCACTAAACTTTCGTGATATCTCTCTCTTTGCCTGCCAGAACTTCTTCTATTTTGGCGATGTACTTATCCGTCAGTTTTTGAATTTTATCTTGCAAGTCTCGCGATTCATCTTTAGAGAGATCGCTGCTTTTTTCTTGCTTGCGAATCGAGTCAACGGCATCGCGGCGGATATTGCGAATTGCGACTTTACCTTCTTCGGCAAACTTGGCGGCCATTTTGACAAATTCTTGGCGTCTCTCGCTTGTCAGCGGCGGAATGTTCAACCTAATAACTGAACCGTCGTTGTTAGGTACGAGTCCTACATCTGACAGGGAAATTGCTTTTTCGATCGAGGTAAGGGCTGTGCGATCGAACGGTTGAATGTTGATCGTTGTCGCATCCGGCGTGCCGATGTTGGCAAGGGATTTGATCGGAGTTGGAGAGCCGTAGTAATCTACCATGACTCGATCGAGCAGGGAAGCGTTGGCGCGTCCCGTCCGAATAGTATTAAAAGACCGTTGAGTAGCCTCAACTGCCTTTTGCATATGATCTTCTGCTTCAGCTAACTTCACAAAATCCTCCGACAAGAGTTCCAATAGATTCTCCCATTACTGCTCGGTAGATGTTTCCCGATACCGTCAGGTCAAATACCATAATAGGAATATTATTTTCTTTGCACAGGGCGATCGCGGTACTGTCCATCACCCGCAAGTCTTGGTTCAAGACGTGGGCGTAGGTGAGGCTTTGATACCTGCGCGCGTTGGGGTTGATATGGGGGTCGGAATCGTAGACCCCATCTACCTTAGTAGCTTTAAAAATCACCTCTGCATCAATTTCAGCCGCCCGCAATGCGGCTGTAGTATCAGTAGTAAAAAAAGGATTGCCAGAACCGGCACCAAAAATCACTACCCGTTTTTTTTCGAGGTGGCGAATTGCCCGCCGTCGAATGTAGGGTTCAGCTATTTCTTGCATGGCGATCGCCGATTGCACCCTGGTGGGCACTCCTGCTTGTTCGAGGGCATCCTGCAAAGTGATAGCATTCATTACCGTAGCAATCATACCCACATAATCGGCTGTTGCGCGATCCATGCCTGCGGAAGCAGCTTTCACGCCGCGAAAAATGTTGCCGCCGCCGACAACGATCGCGATTTGAATGCCTTCGGACACGACTTTAGCCACTTCCTGGGCGATCGACCCAACGACTACCGGATCGATACCGTAGCCCAAGCTACCCATCAGCGCTTCACCGCTGAGCTTCAGCAAAACCCGCTGATAAACCATCCCCATGCCGCCACTATTTTTTCTTTTTGTCTCCACAACAAGATAGCAGCACGGGTGCATTTTGAACATCAATTGTCTGGAACAGGCTTTTGATCCCGTTCCAGAGCACCTTGCTGAGAAAGGTTGAGTGAATTTAATCTTTGGGGACGAAATCAAGAGCAGCAGAATTCATGCAGTAACGCTGACCGGTGGGTTTGGGCCCATCGTTGAATACGTGACCGAGATGAGAGTCACAAACGGCACACAGTACCTCCGTGCGGCGCATGAACAAGGCGTTATCCGACTCATTCCTGACATTTTCTTCTTTTATGGGAGCGTAGAAACTCGGCCAACCGGTACCGGAATCGTATTTTGTTTCCGATTCAAATAGCTCCGTACCGCAGCAAATGCACTTATAAACTCCGGGCTTTTTGTTGTCGTGATATTCGCCGCTAAAAGCTCTTTCTGTTCCTTTTTTTCGGGTGACTTTGAACTGTTCGGGGGTTAGTTGCTGTTGCCATTCGGCGTCGGTTTTTTGTACTTTGTCTGTCATGGTTTAATGTTTGGTGTGGATGAAATTAGTTCGTTGTAGAAGACTGCCGAAAGGGTTTGTAGTGAGGACTTTAGTCCTTTGAGGACTGAAGTCCGAACGATCAAACCTTTTTTGGGGATAATTTATCGGACACAACATAACTGTATGTTGGTGATTAACTCATGCTTCCATTAATATTAACCTAATTGGCTCCAAATGAACATACCAGGGAAAAGGATTGTCCTTGATAGCCCGCCACTTTTCCTTGAAAACTTCAGCTTGCAAGTGATAATCTTGGGAATTATTGGGAGGCGAGTGCAATTTGAGATATAATGTTACCCGGTGGGGAGTTTCCACCGTTGAGGCAATCCAACAAGCAAAAGTATTTTCCCGATCGCACCCGGTAACAAAACTGACTTGATGAGCCCGAATTCCCACAGAAACTAAAGATTTGGGAATTGGTTCTACTACAGTCAGATTGCAGCCCCAGTCGATCGCCTCCACCACAGTTTCCGCAATCGGTTTAGCTTCTGAGAAGTTCTTACAGCCCGTCAACTGGGCGACGGTGAAGTTGCGGGGGCGATCGAAAATATGCTCCTTGGTATCAAAGGCGATCGCCCTACCCTCGGCCAACACCAACAGATTTTTGCACACCCGGTAAACTTCCTCTAAATTGTGACTGACAAACAAAGTAATGCCCCGATAATTAGCCAGAGTCTGCATTAACTCGCTCTCCAGTTGACTCCGCAAGTGCGTATCCAAAGCCGAAAACGGTTCGTCTAACAGTAGCAATTCGGGATTCGGGGCGATCGCCCGAGCCATTGCCACCCGCTGCTGTTGGCCTCCCGAAAGTTCCTGCGGGTAGCGGTTTTCCAGCCCCAACATTTGCACCGAAACTAGCTGTTCTTTGACTCGAATTTTTTGCTCGCTTTCAGATAAATGCTGCAAGCCAAAGGCAATATTTTCAGCCACAGTCAAGTGAGGAAACAAAGCATAGTTTTGAAACAAAAAACCTATTTTGCGGTCTTTAGAAGGTACATTAATGCCCGCTTCCGAATCAAATAAAACCTTACCGTTGACGGCAATTTTACCGCAGCTTGGAGTTTCCAAACCAGCGATGCAGCGCAGAGTCATGCTCTTGCCAGAACCAGATGCCCCCAAAATTCCCAGCACTTCCGGGCCGATATCGAAGCCAACATCCAAAGCAAAGCCGGAGAGAGGTTTAAAAATGTTTAAACAAAGTCCGCTTTCCGGTTGTTGGTTTTCGGATTGTATGGTAAGGTAAGAAGCTGGTTTGGAAAGATTTGATTGCAGTTTATAGTTGGGATTTAGTTGAGGCGAGTTCCTTTGTAAATCAGTCCAATAATTAACAGCCGTTAGCACGCTCAAAGAAAGACTGAGAATAATCAAAACCCAAATAGCAGCTTGCCTCATATCCCCAGCTTCCACAGCAAAATAAATCGCCATCGGGATAGTTTGAGTTTGTCCCGGAATATTCCCAGCTAACATCAAAGTCGCGCCGAATTCACCCAAAGCGCGGGCAAATGCGAGAATAGTTCCTGCTAGAATTCCTGGCCATGCTAGCGGCAACATAATTCGCCAAAAGACTGTCCACTCCGAAGCGCCTAAAGTGCGGGCTGCATTGAGAAGATTGGCATCAATTTGCTCAAAAGCTCCCAAAGCAGTTTTGTACATCAGGGGAAATGACACGACTGTGGCTGTAATTACGGCGGCTTGCCAAGTGAAAATTATAGTTAAGTCAAATTTTAGCAACAATTGACCGATCGCACCATTTCTCCCAAACAACAGCAGCAGCAAGAATCCGACTACTGTGGGCGGCAAAACTAAGGGAGAGATGAAAATGCCTTCAATCAAGGCTTTACCTTTGATGCGGGTTGAAAGCATCCATCGGGCGGCGGCTATTCCGAGAAAAAAGGTAAAGAAGGTGGCGATTGTTGAGGATTTCAGAGATATCCATAATGGAGATAAGTCAAATTCCATATTTCACAAAATCGTAGGGGCGGGTTTTACCAACAATCTCGGCCTAAGACCAATCATCTCGTAAACCCGCCCCCACCCAACGGCAAATCGAAATGTACCTCTTTGAATACACAAAGTTATCTGTTGTGTGAAGGCGGGTTTATATAGATTGTGGGCGGGAATCAAATATTGTTGGTAAAACCCGCCCCTACAAAATTTGGTTGTATGAGACTAATTAACGAGCTAGACCAAATCCGTATTTCTGAAATACTATTTTAGCCCGATCGCCCGCCAAGAACTCAACAAATGCTTTAGCCGCAGCGGGATTGTGGCTGTTTTTGATAACTGCCAGCGGATAAACAATGGGCGAGTGTAAGTTTTCGGCTGCTGTTAGTCGCACTGTTACTTTGTCGGATGCTTTGGCATCTGTAGTGTAAACTATACCAGCATCAACGTTACCACTTTCGACAAATGTCAGCACTTGGCGGACGTTATTTCCCAGCACTAATTTTGGCTGGAGTTGCGGCCATAATCCGAGCTTAGTTAGCATTTCCTGAGCGTATTGTCCCGCAGGTACGCTTTTGGGTTCGCCGATCGCAATTTTCTTGATTTTCGCATCTGTCAACTGTTTAAAATCGCTCACAACTACGCCATTTTTGGGAGTAATCAAAACCAGGCGATTTGTTAGCAAGTTGCGCCGTGTCTCGCTAAGGAGCAAATTAGTTTGCTGCAAAGCATCCATTTGTTTAGCCGCGGCGCTGAAAAATATATCTACCGGGGCTCCTTGCTGAATTTGCTGCTCTAGAGCACCGGAAGCACCAAAATTATAGGTAATATTAACATTGGGATTGCTGCTTTGATAAACAGTCTTGATTTCTGTTAAGGCTGGTGAGAGACTGATTGCAGCGGATACGGTTAAAGATGTACGCTGCTGCGCTGTGGCTGGAGTCCAACTAATCAGCAGTGCGATCGCCGCGATGGCTGCGACAATTAAATTGAGAATACGTGTATTTTTTAAGTTCATGCGTGTATTTTTTAAGTTCATCGCAAATAGAAGTTCATCGGAAATAGAAGACCGGGCGGTTGAAGACCGGGCGGTTGAAACCGCGTCTATACAGACGAAACCCACTCCGCGGGTTGAAGAGCAGACGGTTAAAATATGTGATCTTTTCTTCAGTCCGCGCACCATCCGGACATCGTTTGACTCTTCCGCGGTTTCAACCGTACGTCCTATCTATTCTCGCCATTTGACCGCACAACCGATCGCCTCTGTAATAGAAGGCTCTACCGGTTCGTCTTTGAGCAATTGGTCGATCGCACTTTGCAGATAAGAAACCTGTACCGCCGCCGGATCGTCGGCGTTGTCGTCAATTAAACCTTTATAGCGCAATCTGCCATCTTGGTCTAACAAAAAAACCTCCGGCGTTTTAGAAGCCCCAAAACTTTCAGCCACATCTTGAGCAACATCTCGAATGTACGGGAAGTTGAGTTGATTGTTGGCCGCAAAAATTTTCATGTTCTCAAAACTGTCGTCGGGATGCTGGTTGGCATCATTAGCATTAATCCCGATTAAGGTAACATTTCGATCTTGAAACTCTGCTTGAAGTTCTTTGAGGCGATTAAGATACAACTGCACGTAAGGGCAATGATTGCACATAAATACTACCCCGATCGCCCGAAACTTTTCTAAATAGCGAGCTAAATGGTGAACTTCTTCGTCAACTCCCGGCAGTTCAAAATCGGGAGCGTAGCCATTAATCGGAGTACCCATTGTTTCCATTAGTGAACTCATGTTTTCAGGAGGTGAAGAGCAGTATTTGCAACCATGAAAGATGAAAGTGTGAGCGCGAATTAAATTGGCTGTTTTTTGGGCTTTACTTTAATTATAGCCTTGCCAACAGCCTATTTTGATGCCGTAGTTCGCGATTTATGCCTCGTCTTGCTTTAGCCAACCTTTAGCCAGAGCTTGATATCCAATCATTTTGTATGTTAATTTGGCGGCGGTAAATTCTGAGACTACAGAATCTACAACAGGTGCTAATTCCATAATGTCACAGCCGATTACTTCGTAGGACTCGAAGACGCGGCGCAAAAATCCGGTGAGGGAATACCAATTTAACCCGCCCGGTTCGGGTGTGCCAACCCCTGGCATTAATGTTGGATCGATGCCGTCTAGGTCGATCGTCAAAAATACTCGTTTGGTTGTTATGCTGGCAATGGCGCGATCGGCCCAATCCGGTTGAGTAGCGATTTCCCGAGCTCGAAAAACATTTAGCTGTTTTGCTTTAATCAAGTCGGCTTCTTCTTTGCAGATAGCGCGAATCCCGATTTGCAGTGTGGGTAATCCCATATCTACAATCCGCCGCATCACGCAGGCGTGGTTGTGAATCGAGCCTTCGTATTCGTGGCGCAAGTCGCCGTGGGCGTCGATTTGCACGACAGTGAAGGGTTCATCCGGGTATCCTTGGCGATAGCCTTCGACAACGCCGGCGGTGATGCTGTGTTCGCCTCCGAGGGAGATCACAAATTTATTTTCGGTAATTAGCTGGTGTACGGTTTCTTGCGTGACTCGCAGCATTTCTAAGGATGACACTGGTTGCTGGTTGCGAGTATCGGCGATCGGCAATGCGGTATAAATGCCGACATCGTAGCAAACTTCCGAATCGAGTTCTTCGTCGTAGCATTCGAGCTGGTGTGAAGCTTCTAGTAGTTTAGCTGGGCCGTTTTCGCAGCCCCGGCGGTAGGTGGTGGTTGCCTCGTAGGGAATTGGCAAAATTACTACTTTGGCTGTGTGGTAGTCGGGTACAATTTCGGAACCGAGAAATGGTAATACGGATGTTGGAGCGATCGTTGGCATAGGGGAAATTTCAATACAGCAAAAAAGTCAGCAAGTTTAATCCTGACATAATATCGGCTCTAACTGCAAAAAGAAGGAAGAAAGGCAACAGATTCTGTAACGGATTTAACGGATGTTCTGGGGGAGAGGTTCGAGGGAAGGGGGAAGAGGGAGAGAAGGCTGAGGATTTATGCAGTGGGAGCAATCTTCCGTGGTTGCCTCGAATTACGCTACCTTTTGTAGTAAGGACTTCAGTCCTTCTTATTCTTGAATTTTTACTTTTATGACATCTTCTACTCCCGTTATTTCAACAGTTGCCGCACCTCAAACCTGGATGTGGAGAGGCTTTCCGATTTGTTACCAGGCTGCGGGAACAGAGGGCCCTGCGGTGGTGTTTGTCCACGGTTTTGGGGCGTCTTGGGGGCACTGGCGCAAGAATTTGCCGGTTTTGGCTGCTGATTGTCGCTGTTACGCGATCGATCTTATCGGTTTTGGGGGTTCTGCTAAGCCTACGCCTAAGCTGGAGATTGATTATACTTTTGAAACTTGGGGAGAGTTGATTGCTGATTTTTGTCGGGAAGTTGCGGGCGGGCCTGCTTTTTTGGTGGGAAATTCGATCGGCTGTGTAGCAATTATGCAAGCCGCTGTTGATTTTCCCGATATTGCCTCTGGTGTAATTTTACTCAATTGTTCCCTGCGCTTGTTGCACGATCGCAAACGCGCCGAAATGCCTTGGTACCGCAGTTTGGGAGCGCCAGTTGCACAAAAAGTTTTAAATGTAAAGTGGATAAGTCAATTATTTTTTAAACAATTAGCAACGCCGAAGACAGTAAAAAAAGTGCTTTTGCAAGCCTATCACCGTCCCGAAGCTGTCAGCGACGAACTTGTAGAAATCTTGTTAAAACCAGCGCGAGACAACGGCGCAGTGGACGTATTTGTGGCATTTATCAGCTATTCTCAAGGCCCGTTACCGGAGGATTTGCTGCCACGTTTGAACTGTTCTGCTTTGATTGTGTGGGGCGCAAATGACCCTTGGGAGCCGATCGCACTTGGGCGAGAATTGGCTAAATTCCCGGCTGTTGAACAGTTTATTCCTTTGGAGGGAGTAGGCCACTGTCCGCAGGATGAAGCGCCGGAATTGGTCAATCCTATTTTACTGGATTGGATCAAAGGGCGATCGGCATTGGCAGAAAATCCGCCTCTTTAACCTTGGCAATTACCGCTGTTTGAGGATAACGTTAAAGAAACTTTTGACCTTTGAATTTTTCAATTGAAAACTCAAGGTTTATGTTTTTTAATTTATAGCAACCGCCAAGATGGTTAGGGCAGTTTCTGGTCACGCTCGCGTGACAGTATAGGCTTAGGGACTGCTATAAATGCAAACAGCACCATCCATTAAATCCGTTAAAAAATCCGTTGCTGCACTTCTTTCTTCATGGACAACTTAAGCATCGACACTAAAACCCGCGCCGTCAAGCTGGGTTCTGAGTGCATAGAGCTAAACAAAGAAGAATATATCGTGCTGCTGCTGTTGAGCAAGCACTACGGCAAATATGTCGCACCAGCCGCGATTTTCAATGTGCTCTACAAGCGTCAGCCCACAGGTGACGAAAATCAAATAATCGTCGATTGCATTTTGCAACTCAGGAGAAAGTTAAAAGACAATGGCGATACATCAACGCTAATTCATGCTGAACCAAATGGGAGCGGCAAATATGGCATTTTAGCATTACAAAATCCCGTGCAAATCAACGGCGAAATTTTGCAGCCGCCGGAACCAAACCCAGAATATGAGCAACTTTTAAACAATCGCTATCGGGTGATTGACCAGCTAGGAGAAGGAGGTTTCGGCTTAACATTACTCGCCGAAGACACGCAAATGCCTTCGCACCGGTGTTGCGTCATTAAGCAGCTAAAACCCCAGACTGATAATCCTGATATTGACCAAAGCGTTCGAGAGCGTTTTTCTCAAGAAGCTGCTGTTTTGGAAAAGTTGGGTGAAGGACATTCTCAAATACCCAAACTCTACGGGCACTTTGAGGAAAACGGTTTATTTTTCTTGGCCCTAGAATGGATAGACGGGGAAACGCTGAGCAACCGAGTAAAATTAGCTGGCAAAATGAGCGAGGAGCAAGTCAAGGAAATTCTCACAAGTCTGCTGCCAGTTTTAGATTACATCCACGAAAAACTGATTATTCACCGAGATGTTAAACCGCAAAATATTCTTTTACGCAAGTCGGACGATGAACCAGTTTTGATATATTTTGGCGTAGTTAAGGAAACAATTAATCAAGCCGTAACTACTGGGGGAAATAATCTAACTATTTCAATTGGAACCCCACAATTTATGTCCCCGGAACAAGCCGCAGGCAGGCCGGAATATTCTAGCGATTTGTACAGTTTGGGATTGACTGCAATTTATTTGCTGACTGGAAAGTGGCCGCAGGAGTTAGAAACTGATCCTCAAACTCGGGAGATGCTTTGGCAGAATTACGCATCAAAGGTGAGTATCAGATTTGCGGCGGTTCTGGATAAAGCGATTAGATTTCACCCGCGAACTCGGTTCGCTACTGCTCAGGAAATGTTGGCGGCGCTGCTGGAGCCAACACAGGCTGTTTTGGCGAGCAGTCACCAGCAGGTTAACTCTAGACAATCTACCAAAAAAAGCTGGCTTGTTTATCTATTTTTGATATTTTTAATTGCTGTAGGTGCTGGTGCTTTTTTATTCAAAAATCAGTTGACAAGCATCTTGAAAAATACTGTAGAGTTTGCTAATAGCAGCCTGAATCCTAGCACTCATAAAGTACCTAATTTACCAGCGGAAAATGCCCAGAGTTCCTCGCCTGTAGATGTCAGCAGTTACATCAGTGCGGGCGATCGCATTTTGTTTGCTAGCACCACCACTCCTGACAAGCAAGCAGCAGTTCGCGCTGTAGCCGCCGGTGATTTCAAAACGGCGGTAAATAAGCTAGAAGCGGCTTTAAAAGTCGAGCGCACTGACCCGGAAAGTTTGATTTATCTCAATAACGCTCGCCTCGGTACTACGCCAGCGCTGAAAATTGCCGCCGTAGTTCCGATTAGCGACAATCTCAGCGCGGCGGCGGAAATCTTGCGCGGGATAGCTCAAGCTCAAGATGAAGCAATTAAGGCGGGAGTGCCTTTGAAGGTGGTCATTGCTGATGACGGTAACGATGAAAATCGGGCGCAAGCTATTGCGCGCAGTCTGATCGCAGATAGCAGTATTTTAGCGGTTGTCGGTCACGGCAGCAGCAAAACTTCGATCGCCGTTGCTCCAATTTACAGTCAAAATCAAATGGTGGCGATCGCACCTACGAGCACGAGCATTGAATTAGCAACGGTTCCGAGGCGCGCCGATGGTGTGAATTATTTCTTTCGGACGATACCGAGCGACCAATTTACAGGTACAGCTTTAGCTCGCTATATGTTAAATAGCATGAAAAAAAGCACGGCTGCGGTTTTTTATAATTCCAAAAGTTCTTATAGCAAGTCGCTGCAAACAGCTTTTTCTACTACTTTGATTTTGGAAGGCGGTCAAGTTGTTAAGGAAGTAGATTTGTCTGAGCCAAATTCTACGGCGCACCTGGATGGGATTGCAGCAGATGTGTTAGTATTGTTGCCGGATTCAGATACTGTAAATTATGCTTTAAAAATTGCTCGAAATAATGAAAAAGGTTTGCCAATCATTGGCGGCGATGCTCTCTACAATACGGATTTATTGAAACAAGGTGGAGCAGCTTTGAACGGGGCCGTAATTTCTGTACCTTGGCATTTTGCTGATAGTAAAAGTCAAAATTTTGCACTCTTAGCTAAAAATTTGTGGGGAATTGATGTTAACTGGCGGACGGCGATGAGTTACGATGCGGTGCAGGTTTTGCGGCTGGGAAGGTCGATCGGCAAAATTGCTCCTTCTAGCGGTCAAGCGGGACGGGTGATGTTGGCTAAAACCTTAGCTGGTGCGGATTTCAAAGTTAGCGGTGCGACTGGAGAAATTAGATTTTTGTCGAGTGGCGATCGTAACAGCAATGTAGTTCTGTTGCAAATTGTACCGGACACTCAATCCGGTGCAGGTTACGATTTTGTGCCAGTCAGTCGATTTTAAATTGTAAGTTTTAGATGATATCATCTTGCGTGGAACCACTACTATGAGATTGGTTCGAGCGTTGGGAATGCGCGTCTTGTAGTTTTTCTGCGGACTAAAGTCCACACTACAAACCAATTGTACTGGTCGATCGAGCCGATAATTTGGGTTTCTGCATCAATCCTCATCATGTTAAATTTAACATATCAAATCTATAATTTCCCATCTCTAATCTAAAATCGCATGACTTTTAATCGCCTTTTTTTCAAATATCGAATTGCCCTGCTCATCAGTATAATTGTGATTATCCCTTTAGGTTATGTGGTAAGATTTTCTCACGGCGCTGCACCGGAATGGTTCAAGGACTATTTTGGGGGCATAGCTTATGAGGTATTTTGGATTTTGCTGGTAGTTCTGATCTTGCCGCGATTTTCGCAAATTAGGGCCGCTGTAGCTGTGTGTCTAGCTACCTGCGGAGTAGAGTTTCTCCAACTGTGGACACATCCGTTTTTACAAGCAATGCGAGCTACTTTACCCGGAAGGCTGATTTTGGGAAATCACTTTAGTTGGTCGGATTTTCCTTCTTATTTTGTTGGGAGTTTTTTAGGTTGGTTGTGGGTGCGATGGCTTCATTTCACTTGCTTCCGCTTGTAAGTTGTACTGCATTTAAATTGTATATTTCGATTGCCAGGGCTAAAATCGTCAAATCCTCTCCCCATCGAGCCCTCTCTCCATCAAAGCCTCCAACACCATAGACAATCTAGATGCACAAAAGCTTAATGATATGGTTGCGGTTATTTTCAGTTTAGCTAAGCGATCAGGTTAACTTAGAATTGAGAATTTTTAGGACTTGAAGTGGGAGCTATATTTCCGCGATCTCGCCACAGCAACAAGGGAATGCTTAACGTTCCTAAAATCATCACAACTCCCGTCAGAATCCAAACGAGCACACGATTGGGGCGATAATCACCTCGCTCAATTTGCCAGAAAACTCGATTATAACGCCATGCTGCTAAGGCAATCACCGCAATCCCAAAAACGACCAGACTCAGCCCTAAAGTTTCGGAGTTGAAGAAGGGAGGGGAAGAAACTTCTTGCTGAGTCACTGTAGCTTGAAATTGACGGAGAAATAAACTGAACCGAGCGATCGCAAACCCAAAACCAATTAAAGCGAGTGAAGTTCGTAACCATGCAAGAAACGTGCGTTCATTTGCTTGATGTTCCCGCTGTCGGTCTATTTTAGGACTATTGTTCATCAACCCTACCTTTATAAAATATCTTAAGCTTTCCCTCGTTGATTATTGTGTCATTTCTGGTTGCGGAGGGAAGTATTGGTATTGCGATCGTGATTCATCATCACCCAAAAATATAGTAAGCTGTTCAACATCTAAACTGCATTAACTAAGTTCCCTTTATTTTTTATTTTTTGGTTCCATTTCATAATTAATCCTCCTTCATTTAAAAGTTTATTTAACAGTGATTCTAGTTTTTCAATGGATTCAAATAATCTATT
>JANYGO010000244.1 GCA_025362325.1 Cyanobacteriota bacterium
TTCAATGTTAACCTTGTCAATCTGTTCTTTAATGTTCTGAATGCTGCCAATGACACCTTTTTCCGATTGCCACTGGGCATTCAAACCGCTTTGCTGTTCCTTGAGATTTCCCAAGTCTTTTTCCAGTCTTTCCAAACGGTCGATCGATGCAGCATTACTTTCTTTTTGCAGCGACAGTCTTTCCATTTCTAGCTGCAAAACCTTGCGATCGATTTCGTCTAGTTCTTCCGGCTTGGAGGTAATCTCCATTTTCAGTTTAGCCGCGGCTTCGTCCATTAAGTCGATCGCTTTATCGGGAAGGAAGCGATCGCTAATATATCGAGTAGACAAAGTAGCCGCAGCAACCAACGCATTATCCGAAATTTTTACCCCGTGGTGAACTTCGTAACGTTCCTTCAAACCGCGCAAAATCGAAATAGTATCTTCAACTGTCGGTTGGTCAACATAAACTTGTTGGAAACGGCGTTCTAAGGCCGCATCTTTTTCGAGATACTTGCGGTATTCGTCGAGAGTTGTAGCACCGATACAGCGCAATTCTCCCCTCGCTAACATGGGTTTGAGCAAGTTGCCGGCATCCATCGAACCTTGAGTTGCACCCGCACCGACAACAGTGTGAATTTCATCAATAAATAAGATGACTTTGCCGTTGCTATCCATCACTTCTTTGAGCACTGCTTTCAAGCGTTCTTCAAATTCTCCCCGGAATTTTGCACCGGCAATTAACGCGCCCATATCTAAGCTAATTAATTGTCTGTCTTTGAGAGATTGCGGCACATCTCCGGTGATAATTCGCTGGGCGAGTCCTTCGGCGATCGCAGTTTTTCCTACTCCCGGTTCCCCGATCAATACGGGGTTATTCTTGGTGCGACGGCTCAATATTTGAATTGTGCGGCGAATTTCGTCATCTCGTCCGATGACTGGATCGAGTTTGCCTTGACGCGCTGCTTCTGTCAAGTCTCGGCCGTATTTTTCCAGCGCTTCGTATTTGCCTTCTGGATTTTGATCGGTCACTTTGTTGTTCCCCCGGACTTGGGTAATGATATCTTTGAGTTTGGCTTCATCTAGTTTAAATTCTTGCAGCAGATTTTTGCCGAAGCGATCGTCCTTAACGTAACCTAATATTAGGTGTTCGATCGAAATAAATTCATCGCCGTACTCTTTGCGGTAAGTTTCGGCGCGATCGAGCAAAGTGTCGAGAGAACGACCTAGATAAACGTTGCCGCCGCTTCCAGTGATTCTGGGCTGACGGCTGATAAACTCGTCAGTGCGATCGCGCAATTTGGCTATCGACACTCCAGCTTTGTTAAATAAACTGCTCGCAAGTCCCGATTCTTGTTCCAGCAAAGCTTTCATCAAATGTTCGCTTTCTAGCTGCTGCTGCTGGGCTGCTTTGACAACTTCTGGGGTGCGGGCTAGGGCTTCCCAGGCTTTTTCTGTAAATTGGTTTGGATTATTCGGTTGCATAAATTTTTAATTCCCTGAATTGAAGGCGATCTATACTTTAGAGGCAATTGCTTAATTGCCCGTATAATCGTCATTGTACGGAGTTACGGACGAAGGGCGGATCGGTGTTCCCGTATGTGGAGATAGGTATATCCGTCATGTGTCGCAGTCCCTCGCAAGCAAAAGGTCAACTGTCCCGCCTAAAAGTTGCACTTTGATGAATTACCAAGTTGAGTTTAAGCCGAAAGCGATCAAAGATTTACAATCTTTGCCAGCGGAGGTACAAAGCCGAGTTTTGACTAAAATTGAGTTAATCCAAAATAATTTGACGGGGGATGTGAAACGCTTAACAAACTATACGCCAGAATATCGGCTGCGGGTAGGAGATTACCGAGTTTTATTTGAAATTGAGGAAGATATTTTGGTCATCTACCGCGTCAAACATCGCAAAGATGCTTACACTTAAACGCTTGGAGGAAATATCTATGATTCCATTACATCCTGAGTTTATAACCAAAAACGGCAAAAAAGAATTTGCCGTGATTCCTTATGAAGAATTTGAAGCACTGCAAGAATTAATTGCTGACATAGAAGATTTGATTGATTTGAGGGCGGCCAAAGAAGAAGATGCAAATCAGCCTTCTCTGCCTTTAGCAGAAGTAAAGAGAATGTTAGGATTACTCAATGATTAATCCGTCTAAACCTGTGTTTCCTGCAACATGGGGGCAACTTGAATCTGCGGCATCGGTTCGAGGGGAGTATTTACGGGTGCGAACCTGCAATAGCACACAACAATTGTCTCAAAGTCTCCGCTAGGTAAATCTTCCGAGTAAGTTTGAACTCTGACGACTTCCCAATCTCCTACTCGGCTGTGCGTGCTCGCAGCGGGAAATTTTGGGTCAGCAAACTTTTCTATCCGGTGAAATTCTGGAAATCTGTATCCCGGTTGAGGAATTGGTCGGTTAGAAGAGTCGAAGTGTTCGGCAAGAATGTCGGTAAGCATTCCCGTATGTGCTAGCAGTCTGTTTTCTGCACCTTCTTCCTCAGTCCAGTCAGCTCTAAAAACGATGTACTTGCCCATTGTTTATTCCTCCTTGTCGTCCATATAGTCGGGAAACTGAGTTTCGCCTTCAAATACGCAATTGTACTTGAGGGTGTCGTCTCCGGTGCGTTCTATTCCTAGCAACTTCCAACCGTACTTTTCCTGCATCTTCCTACAGCGCCAGCGATCAGTTACAGCGTGCCGAGAGGTGTTGTCTTCTGGGTTGGGTTCGGAGCGACCGTTAGTCATTTTCGATTTTTCACTTTCTATTTTACTGATTTATGATTGTACGTTGGCGAAGCCCTCGAAGAGGATCGCGCGATCGCATTTCACTGATATCCCTCATGCCTGCATCACCACCCGTTCCGGGAGACTGACAATAAAAGTTGAACCTTTACCGTCCTCGCTTTCGACGCTAATTTCCCCGCCAAGAATTTGACACAAACGCTGGCTAATTGTCAATCCCAAACCCGTGCCTCCGTACTTGCGGGTAGTCGAGGCATCAGCTTGGGTAAAAGGTTTAAATATCTGCTGCAATTGCTCGTCAGTCATCCCAATCCCAGTATCGCTGACTCGAAAAATTAAAAATTGAGAGATGTAGTTTGAACCCGAGTTAAAATCATTATTTTTATTTCTTTTCTTAGGTTTTGGCTTTTCATTCTTCACTTTTTCTATTTCGATCGTGATCACGCCTTTTTCGGTGAATTTAGCAGCGTTGCTGAGCAAATTGAGGAGAATTTGTCGGACTTTCGGTTGGTCGGCGTACATCATGCCAAGTTCGCCTTGTACTTGCAGCGCTAAAGCATTACCTTTTTTCTCTACTAGCGGTTGAGCAGTAGTCATCACTTCTTCAATCATCGTCGCCACGTCGAAGTGTTCCAAATAAAGCGTGACGTGCCCGGCTTCTATTTTGGAAATGTCGAGGATGTCGCTGATCATGTCGAGCAAATGTTTGCCTGCGGTTTGAATTTTTTCTAAGTCTGGGAGAAAGTCTTCAGAACCGGAATCTTGAGCATCTTCTTGCAGCATTTCGCTGTAGTTGATGATGGCGTTGAGGGGGGTGCGGAGTTCGTGGCTCATGTTGGCTAGAAATGCACTTTTTGAGCGGTTGGCAGCTTCGGCTGCTACTTTTGCTTCGTGCAAGTCTTCTGTGTATTCCGCTACTCTTTGGATCAGTTCGTTGAGGGAAATTGCCAGCATTCCCACTTCGTCGGAAGTGGTAACGGGTACTTGCAGGTCAAAGTTCGATTCTTCTGTGACTCGCTGAGCGATCAGGGTGGTGGCTTCTAAGGGACGGGCGATCGCCCCGCTGGTGTATACTGCCAGTAAGGCTGCCATACCCGCCGAGATCAGGAGAGAGCAACCGAGAATTAGAGTTCCGAGTTTTTCTGCTTTCTCGTAGGTTCTAAACGCCTCGTCTGCTTTGTCCCGAAAGCTGCTGGCTAGTTGGGCTGAATCCACTGAAAACTGTTGGAGTTTAAAAGCGTTGCTCCCAGTGGCAAAATTATTCAACTTCCGCTGGAATACCTGCCGCTGCTGCGGATTCAAACCAGATAACTTCGCATTCCCTAGCAGTTGCTGGACTTGTTTGAAGTAAGCTTCTACTGTTTTGGTGTTGGCTTTGGCGAACTCTTGAATCTGTTGGTAATCTGTTGCAACATCGGAAGAAGTAGTCGGCGACTGGCTTTGCAGTTGTTCTAGCTGTCCGCTCATCTGAGCAACGCGAGTCAAGAATTCCGAGCGTTCGCGATCAAAAATTTGCGGTTTTGCGGTCTGATTCAGCAGAAATAGCTGATGAATTCTGACTTCCTGCACCGTATTATTTAGGTTGGTCAGGATTTCTGCTTTATCTCGGTCGATCGCCAGTTTTTCTCTAACTTGCTGTTTATGATAGGATTCTACTCCCCGTCCCGCCACAGCACCCAAAATGGCAATAGCGATGACCAAGGCGTATCCGCAGCCGATTTTCTGCCTGATACCCAAGCGGCCCAACAGACTTTTCAACCCTATTTGAGAAGGGTTATGGAGTTGATTTTTCGAGGCTAAGGTTGAAGACATGGGCAATATACTCGTCACCCTGAGAGGCATTATCTATATTCTAATTGATGCCTGCCTGAGGGTAAATAAAGTTCTGGCTTCGGGCCTGATTTCGGTATTTATGGGGTCTTTGCAGGGTTCCACAGCTCGATAGGCTTGGCAGTTTGGGAGAGTTATGGTTAACAAATTATAGCAGATGTTGAAGTCAGAAGCCTTCAGTTGACCTGGGACAGTTGACCTGTGACAGTTGACAGCTCGGCTTCGCCGAAGGGTTGACAGTTGACCGCTTGAGTGCAACCTCTACCCTTAAGTCCGAGGATTGGAGTAATGAATAGTCTGATTTTAATTTCTCGCCTTTAAGGGTGGAGGCTTTAAACCAATTCTTTGGAGTAAAATTCTGGGTTTCAGCAATGAAAATATTAGTAGCGAATTATTAAGCTGCAAGTTGCGAGTTAGATTTGTGATACAAGGCTCAACTCTACTCGCAACCCACAACTTATCGCTGTTCCTCTACTGGCAAAGTCGAAATTGTGCTATCTCAGCGGGAATTTTTGAAGCATTAGGTACGCTAGCAGAGGCAGGAACAAAGATTCCCATGCCGAAACTGCAACCCTCTGCCGTTGTGCATTCCCCAGGCTTGGCCGCGATTTGATATTCGCCTTGGGATGGCGGAGTAAAAGAGATTGAAGAAAGTTCGCCGGCTTTTTGACTCGCAGCAATTTCTTGACCGCTGGCATCTGTGAGAGTTAAGTTTAAATCTTTGCAGTTACCGTCGCAAGTAGCTACAAAAACATACTCAGTATCTGGCTGCAACGTGGCTCTAAAAGGAGATGAAACTTGCTTGCGAACAGTGCCTAGCAATGGTAAAAAAACTAATTTTTGACCGTTGCCTTTCCGCTGGTCAACTTCTGTTTTTAAGCGACAAGTCACAGTTTTTTGCTCGTTGGTCAGTTCTTGAGCAATAGCAGTTCCCACGATTGCAGTACCCAGCAGCAGTGCAATCCCGGAGATAGTCAGATGTTTGATATTCATTGATGTCGCCTCAAACTAATTTCTGGGTGATTGCAATAGACCGCTTTTGTCAGCAGTCTATTGATTATCTGGAGCCTATCACATTTGTTGACTTTTCTAAAAAAAGCTCCGATCGAACTGGGCTCTAACTCATGTCTTGCCGATGATGAATTGTGAACTGCTATATCCTAGACCAACAAATCTCCAAAGGCAAGAGTTCGTTCTTCCTGATTCCCTCTTTCTGATTCCCATCATTTATCGCTGTGCCGAAAATTCCAAGCAGGAACAAACTTAGAATCTCCCCAAACACCGCGGCGATTTTTCTTGGCTTCAGCTTCCGCTTGTTGGACAACTGTTGCACTCGGACAGTTTTTCAAGTAAGGACGGTAAACCATTGCCAATCCTTCGCGCAGCAAAACTTCTTGAGCAAATGTGCCGTTTGGCAAGCGAACTTCGCTAACTTTGCGGCCGTAGCGGTCGGTATCGGTGACGGTCAAAAGGACGCGACCGCCCCCTTGTTTGACGAGCTGCTGCATTCTTTGCTCGGCTAAATTGCCCCACTTAAACTGATTTTTATCTGCTGCTTTTTTGCTGTTTTTTTCGGCGTTAGTGTGGGCAATTTCCGGTGCATCGATGCAGGCAAAACGCACTTTGAGCTCTTTACCCGCGGCATCGCTGGCGACAAGCGTGTCGCCATCGCTGACTCGTTTCACAGCATAATTATTGGGCGGTAGTTTTTGCGGACAGCCGGAGAGTAGGAACAGCAGAACAACTGCACTCAAGCTGGTGATTTGAGGGGAAAAAGCGATTTTATTTTGGCTCATGTTTATCTCTTTTTATTTAGTTTCCATCCAATTTTGCCCCGCGTGGATGTCAACTATTAGCGGTACGCTAAGCTGCAAAGCATTTTCCATCGCCGTTCTAATTTTGGGCTGCAATTCTTCCCATTCATCGGGAGGTACTTCAAAGATTAATTCATCGTGAACTTGCAGCAGCAGCCGCGCCTGATAGTTGGGCAAAATTTTGTGTACCTCAATCATGGCAAGTTTAATGATATCAGCACTGGAGCCTTGAATCGGAGCGTTGGCCGCTGCCCGCAGAGATTGGGCGTCATTTTTAGTGAGGGATTTAAGTAGGCCCGAGTGAATCTCTTCGGGGTTGCTGCCTTTTAAACGGCGGATGCTGTCGTTCTCGAAGTTGAGATAGCGACGACGACCTAGTATAGTCGAAACATAGCCTAGGGCGATCGCATCTTTTTTTACTTTCTCCAAATATTCAAAAACTTTACTGTAACGCTCGTTAAATCGTTCAATAAACTTTTTACCGTCTGCGGAAGTTTTGCCCATCGAACGACCAAACTTAATTGCCCCCATACCATAGATTACCCCAAAATTAATCGTCTTGCCAAACCGTCTTTCATCCGGCGTTATTTCCTCCTTTTCAAACAGCAGTTGAGCCGTCACGGTATGCACGTCTCGGTTATTTTGGTAAGCTTCGATTAACACAGGTTCTTGACTCAAATGAGCCAAAATTCGCAGTTCAATTTGAGAATAGTCAGCCGACACCATCAGCCAACCTGCTTCCGGTAAAAAAGCCTTGCGAATTTGCCGCGAAAATTCGGTACGAATGGGAATATTTTGCAAATTTGGATTGGAAGAAGAAAGCCTTCCCGTACCAGTCGCAGCTTGGTTGAAATCTGTATGCACTCGCCCGGTATCCGCACGCACTAACTGCGGCAAAGCATCGACATAGGTTGATTTTAATTTGGATAATGTTCGGTGTTCTAATAAATCGTCTACAATCGGGTGGTCTCCTTGCAGTTTATCCAAAACAGCAGCGTCGGTAGAGTATCCTGTTTTAGTTTTGCGAGACTTTTTCTGAAACTGTTCGGGGATTTTTTCTAATAAGATTTCGCTGAGTTGTTTCGGCGAACCTAAATTAAACTTTCTCCCCGCTGCTTCATAGGTATTTTCTTCTAGTTTTGCTAATTTGGTTTCTAGCTCTTGCGAGAGGGTATTGAGATAAGCTGAATCAATGCGAATTCCGCAGTATTCCATTTCTGCTAAAACTGGTTCGAGAGGTTGTTCTACTTCCAGCAGCAACTCCTGCAAAGATTTTCCCGGAAAGCTACCTTCATCAGCTTGATCCAATTCTGCTCTAAGTTTGTTTACTAACCCAAATGTGGTGTGAACGTCCATGCCGCAGTAGTCAGCTACTTTGACAATGCTGATATCAGCAATTGTTTTGTTTTTCGGCACTAATTCTTTGTAACTTTCTGCGACAATGTTTAAGTATTTCCTTGACAGTTCGCTGAGACTGTGGCTGGTTTCTGGGTTGAGTACGTAACTGGCTAGCATGGTGTCAAATACGACTCCGGCGAGTTTGATTCCTTGACAGCGCAGGATCGATCGATCAAATTTAGCATTTTGCAGTGCCTTCGGATAATTTTCGCCTTCCAAAATCGGACGCAAAGCATTTAAAACAGTGGCTTTGTCCAAATTTGTGCCGGTTTTGTGTCCGGTGGGAATATAAGCCACATCGTCTTCGCCGGTTCCCCAACAGCAGCCAATTCCGACTAATTCGGCGTCTCGCGGTTCGAGGGCGGTGGTTTCCGTATCCCACGCCACGGGCGAGTTTTTGTCTGTGAAGGTTTGCAGCAGTTGGACTAATTCGTTTAACTGTTCTATTGTTTGAATGATTCGCGGTTTAATTGGTAGTTGGTTTTCCTGCTGGGCTGCTTTGGTTTCTGCCGCACTAAAAAACCACAATTCGTCTGCTTCTGAAATTTCAGAACTTGCAGCGGAAAAATCACTTGAATTATCAGCGTTAGGCAATTTAGAGACTGTAACTTCTCCCTTTTTCCAAACATCCGTTAAATCCGTTACAGAATCCGCTGCCGAACCTTCCCTCCGAACATCCGTTAAATCCGTTACAAAATCCGCTGCCGAACTTTCTTCTACACCGCCAAAACGCTTTTGAATTTGCTTAACTTTGGTTAAAAATGTTTTAAATTCCAACTTTTCCAGCATCGGAATCAAGGCTGCTTCATCAAAACCTTTAAGCTGGCAATCTTCTAGGTTGATTTCTAAGGGAACTTCTTGGACAATTGTCGCCATGCGCTGAGAATGATAGGCGGCTTCCTTACCTTCTTCGAGCTTTTTCTTAGTTGCGCCTTTAATCTCGTCGATGGCTGCATAGATGCCGTCGAGGGTATTGTAAGCTTCCAGCAATTGCAGGGCGGTTTTGTCGCCGATGCCTTTGACTCCGGGGATGTTGTCGGATTTGTCGCCGCAGAGGGCTTTGTAATCTATTACTTGTGGGGGCAAAATGCCAAGTTTGGCTTTGACTTCTTGGGGGCCGTATTCTTGGGATTTGCCTTTGCCCGATCGCCTGAGTTCATCTGTACTCAGATATAGTACACTGATTTGTTTCTCGGTTTCTACTAATTGAAACAAATCTCGATCGCCCGTGAGGATTTTCACCTGATAACCGGCGGCGCTGGCAAAGTTCGCTAAAGTTCCCAAAACGTCATCGGCTTCGTAACCGGGAGCGGTGACTGCTGGTAAATTGAGATAGCCCAGGAGTTCTTGCAGGTTTTTGAGATCGGGGATAAAATCTTCGGGGGTTTCGGCACGACCGGCTTTGTAGGTTTCGTCTGCTTCGTGGCGAAAAGTGGGCGTGGCGAGGTCAAAGGCGATCGCCATGTACTGGGGATCGTGGGCGGCCATGACTTCCAGCAGCGACTTGAGAAAGCCAAAACAGACGCTGGTGGGAATGCCTGTGCTAGTTCGCAAGCCTCCGTCTCGACTTTTGGAAAAGGCGAAGTAGGAACGGAAGGCCAGGGAGTGGCCGTCAACTAAGATGAAGGTGGGAGCTTGATTTGCCGGCACTGACACAGATTGCACGAAAGTATTTTCTTATTGTACTCAGTTGTTAGTCTGCATTGATCGACCGCAAGGATGACTGGCAGACTTGAGAACGCTTGACGCTCGATCGGCATTGGCGTACTGTGCAGCTTGGCTGAAAATAGTAGAAAATATTAAGTACGATTCACGAAGAGGGATAGCTTCGCTTCACGCAAATTTACCAACACCTGCCGATCGAAGCCTATGGCTGACATTAATCGATGCTACGAAATCCTCGAAATTGAGCCGGGAGCTTCCTTAGAAGAAATTAAACGCGCTTACAGGGATTTAGCGTTTGTTTGGCATCCCGATCGGTTTGCACACAACGATCGCCTGCAACAAAAAGCCCAACAAAGATTAACACAAATCAATCAAGCTTACCAGGAGTTGGTGTTGTTTGTGACTCAGCCGGAACTGAAGTCGATCGACCAACAGCCACCGCAGCAGCCACCACCACCTGCGGAAAAGCCGCCGGAAAAGCCACTGAGAAGGCGTTCTGGAAAATCAGCAGGTAGAGTTGGTGCCCAGCGCAGTCACACTCGCCCCAAAGCCGCCTCCCCAAAAAATCCAACTCAAAACAACCCGAAAAGCAAGAAACGATTTATAACTCAAAATCGGGAATCGTCGCGGAGGAAAAAGCCATCTGGGCGCAGGGTGGCGAGGGAAGCATGGCCATCTCAAAACTATCGAAACCTTACCCCGAAAAAGAAACAAGAATTTCCGACTGAATACTCAAAACCGCGAACATCTCAAAAATATTCAATCTTCCCTTGGGGGCCGCTGACAATCGCCGTGGCGAGTTACGCTTTGACTGGCTGGATTTTGACTAAATCCGCCGCCCCGCTGTGGATGTGGACTTTAATCTGCGGCGCGGATTGGCTGTGGGCTGCGATTTTGCTGGCGGAGGGTTCGGCAACGCCTAGGGTGTGGCTAGCGGCGTTAGTTTTGGCTGGAGCGGTGGGGGGGTCGATCGCAGGTTTTCAGGCGGAAGGAATGGTAACAGGGGCTGTCTGGGCGGCGGTTGGAGGTGGTTTGGGGGCGATCGCCAGTTCCGAGGCAGAGTCTCGCGCCGTGGCTGTAGTTTTGGCCGCGGCGGGAGTGGCGACAGTGGTGGGATTGATGGCTGGGACGGGTTCTGGGGATTGGGTTAAGGCGTTGGTTGTGGCGGTTTCTTGGGCGATTGTGGGTTTGATGTGCGGGCTGGTGGCGGAAGTAGCTGTTAATTCTCGCGGCCCCGTCGGGCTCTGTGGTGCGATCGGGCTGGGGATGGGGGCGTGGGCGGGGGTTTTGGCAGGGGCGGGTTCGGGGGCTTTGATGCAAGCCTTAGCCATTGCTGGATCTAAGACTGTTTATGGGGCTTGGGCGGCGATCGGGATTATTGCGGGAGTTGTGGCGCGGATGGTAGCTGGCGAAAGGTCGATCGCCACCGGCCGCGGGCTCTACACATTTATCCTGTTAGTCGCTACTTCCGGTTTCGGGCTGTGGCTGGGAAATTGGTTGGTAGGTCGGATCTTTTAAATTAGTCCTTAGTCATCAGTCATCAGTCATTAGTCATCAGTCATTAGTCATTAGTCCTTGGTCATTAGTCCTTAGTAGATCCAGAATCCTCAAAATCTGACAACGGTTGAATAATGTCAAAAAACTACTCAAACCGTCATTAAATAAAAGTCAAAAAGACAGGGCTTTGGACTCAAGAATCAATGCAAAATCTGTGACAGAAATTTTTGAGTGCGCTCGTTAGAAGGATTGTTAAAAAACTTATCGGGAGTCGTATCTTCCACTAGCACACCATCAGCTAAAAAGATAATGCGATCGGCAACTTCACGGGCAAAGCCAACTTCATGGGTAACGCAAACCATCGTCATCCCGCTATCCGCCAGACCTCGCATTACCTGCAACACTTCCTGTACCATTTCTGGATCGAGGGCTGAAGTTGGCTCATCAAACAGCATCACTTTCGGACGCATCGCTAGAGCACGAGCGATCGCTGATATCCTGAACGTCGTTAATGCGCCTGCAAATAGCAAAGCAAGATTATCCCAGACAATTGAGAACTCAAACTGATAATTCATAAGTATTTGGGTTCAGATAAGGGATTAGAGCCTTTGTTCCTCTCTGGAAGCTATGTCCCTCTGCCTGAAGGAGAGGGGCTTGGGGAAACAGTTTTAGTTATGTAATTAGGGCTTTGTTGAATCATTGTGTACAGTATGCAAGCTTTAATAAATCGCTTCTGTTACTTTCATTACATTCTCACGGAATCTTAGTATTAATGTTCCGATAGCACCCTGTGGCGTTATTATTACCTATAATCTTGCCGAATTTGAGGCTATCCAATCTGTAAAATATTAGGAGCGAGCTTGTCTGCCGAATTCCAACTTGCAGCTTTTCCGATTCCGCTTCCGCCGACAAGCGCATCCCAACAAAACAAGCACAAGCATACGCTTCTGCTTTATATCAGCTAACTCCAGGCATCTTTTGAATTAATCAGCAATCATTAGACTGAAACCCTCGCTTTTCTTCCGACTTCCATTCCTCTTCTTCCTTCTTCCTTTAGCATAGCTTCCAGCACTTATCACTTTTTAGCAGCGCTGCAAACTCAGCAGTTGGCAAAGCCTGACTGAAAAAATAGCCTTGAATTTCGTCGCACTCGTGCTTGCACAAAAAAGCCAGTTCCGCCTCATTTTCTACACCCTCAGCAATCACAGTCATGTTCATGCAGTGTGCCATTTGAATAATCGCTATTGTAATCGCTGCATTTTGGCGATCGTTTGCAATATCGCGAATAAAACTCTTGTCAATTTTGAGCGCATCAAACGGAAAGCGTTTGGGATAACTCAAACAAGAATACCCCGTCCCAAAATCATCAATTGCTATCCTAATCCCCATCTCTCTCCACACCATAAAAGCTTGAGCTGCTGCCGTTTCATCTTGCAAAATTAGACCTTCCGTCAATTCTAATTCCAGACATTTAGGATCGAGATTAGTTTCTCTCAATATCTGGCTGACTCTCTCGGTCAAATTTTTGCGATCGAACTGGCGGGCTGACACGTTTACAGCTACCCGCAGCGGAGGCAAACCCTCTGTTTGCCAAGCTTTAGTTTGCCTGCAAGCAGTCTCTAACACCCATTCACCCAGCGGTGCAATCAAGCCCATTTCTTCAGCCATTGGAATAAATTCTCCAGGGGAAACTCTGCCCCTTTCTGGATGATTCCAGCGCACCAAAGCTTCAGCACCAATAATTTTACCTGTTTTAATTTCTATCTGCGGCTCATAGTAAACTTCAAACTCTGAGCGTTTTAAAGCATTTCGGAGGCAAGTTTCTTGAGTAAATTTATTGATGCAACTATTCGCTATTTTCGCAGTATAAAACTGATACTTGTTGCCACCTTTTTCCTGGGAATTGTACATAGCTGTATAAGCATTTTTCAGCAATTCGTCTCCATCGCTGCTGTCGTCTGGAGATAAAGAAATGCCGATACTTGCCGTGACGTACACTTCCGAGCCTTTGACAATCATAGCTTGGGCTACAAGATCTAAAATGTTTCGAGCAATCTTGGCAGCATCCTGTTTTTTGGCAACTGGTTCGAGAACAATTGCAAATTCGGCAGCTTCTAAACGAGCTACAATATTAATCTTCTCTATACATTTACTCAGCCGTTCGGCAACTTTGCAAAGTACGAAGTCGCCGATATCGTGTCCCAAGGTACTGTTAATCCGGTTAATTCTATCTAAACTAAGAGTGACAACCGGAATGATTGCTGGCAATTCTTTCTGCTTTTCCAATACCTGACTTAGCTGATCTCGGAATAGCGAACGATTTGGCAAGTTTGTCAAGCTATCGTACTCATGCCTGTGCAGAGCTAATTGAATAGTTGTGTGCAAGTTTTTTTCCTCAAAGGGTTTGACAATATAGCCGAAGGGTTGGGTCGCATTGACGCGCCGCAAAGTATTTTCGTCAGCATACGCTGTCAGATACACTACCGGGATCTGAAATCGCGATCTAATTTCTTCTGCTGCTGTAATGCCGTCAATTTCTCCTTGCAGGTTAACATCCATTAAAACTAAATCAGGCCGAAATTCAGTTACCGATTGAATCGCTTCTTCTCCCGAATAGACAATACCAGTTATTCGATATCCTAGAGATATTAAACTGTCGGAAATGTCTTCGGCAATGATGCCTTCGTCTTCAACTATCAAGATTTTTCTAATTGACATTATTTTGGTCATAAAATGGCAGTTTTGGTTTGGAAAATGTGATCTTAAAAGTAGTGCCAGCAGTTTCTAATAGTTCTATTTTACCCCTAATTTGCTTGACCAAAGATCCCACCAGCCGCAAACCCAGTGTGCGGGCATTGCGATGATCTAAATTTTGAGGAAAACCAATGCCGCTGTCGCTCACGGTTAGCACGCAAAGCCCGTTATTATCTAAAGTGAAATTTATTTTAATTTGACCTTTAGTTTTTCCTTTGAAAGCATACTTAAGGGAGTTTGTAACCAGCTCGTTGATAATTAATCCGCAAGGAACTGCGGTATCAATATTCATAGCACACGGTGCAATATTTGCTTGCAATTTTACGCCTTCGGCATGAATTTCATAGGCTTGGAATAAATTGTAAGCGAGATTTTGGATGTATTCAGCAAAGTCAATGTTTGACAAGTCTTTGGATTGATACAATTGTTCGTGAACCAAGGCCATCGATCTGACTCGGTTTTGACTGTCTTTTAACATTTCACTAACGCGGCTGTCTTGGATGTAGCGGGACTGAAGTTTGAGCAAACTGGAAATAACTTGGAGGTTGTTTTTGACGCGGTGGTGAATTTCTTTGAGGAGAACTTCTTTTTCGGCGAGGGACGCTTTAATCCGATCCTCGTCGAGCTTGCGGTCTGTAATGTCCCGCACTACTGCTTGAATTACTTTTCTGCCGTTAATTTCCATTGCATTTAACAGCACTTCTGCGGGAAATTCTGAACCGTCTATCCGTTTGTGTACCCAGTCAAAGCGACAGCTACCTGTTTGCATTGCTGCGGATATTCTCTGTGTTGCTAGGCTGCACGAGTCTTGTCCGCTAGGCTGAAACAGCGGAGAAAATTCGCTCTGTTTCTTGCCGTAAAACTGTGCTTTATTGCTGCACCCAAAAATTGCTAAGGTGGCGGGGTTGCAGTCGAAAAATTGTTGTTCGTCGAGCAGCATTACTGCGTCGCTGGTGGCTTCGTAAAGGCTGCGGAATTTGCATTCAGACTCTTGCAAAGACGCAATTAATTTGGTTTTTTGAGCTTCAGCGCGCTTGCGGTCGGTAATATCTATCCCTACGGAAACTGCTGCGGTTCCCTGATTATATTTCTGACATACTATCAAATAATTGCGGACGCAGCGGTTAATTTCTATGTCTATCTCTTGCCAGGTTTGCTGAGATGAACTGTCAAAAAAGTTTCGGATTAGTTGTCCAAAATTCGAGCCTTTGTCGAGAAAGTTGATTTCTTGACCGACAAAGCTTTCGGGAGATTGTTTGAACGAGGTTGCTAAGTGCTGGTTGACTCCAATATACCGCAAATCTGAACTTACCCAAGAAATCAGTCCGGGCACTGCATCCAAGACGGCGCGAAGTTGGTCTGTAGCTTCTTGGAGTGCTTCTTCCGATCGCAAGCGAGCGCTAATATCTGTCGCCGTTCCGCACAGGCCTAATATAGCGCCGTTTTCAGCTTGGTTGACGATGCTGTTGAGACGCAGGTGGACGGGAGTACCGTCTTTGCGGATGTGTACTGTTTCGTAAGGAGAACTGGGGGTTTGTGACTGAGTGCTGGTTCTCCCTAAAATTTGCGCAAATATTTCTATTTGTCTAGTTTTTTGTTCGGGATACAAAAACTCGCTGAAGCGGCGGCCAATCATTTCTGGCGGTTCGTAACCGTAGATGCGTTTGGCGGCGGAATTGACAAAAGTTAAGAGGCCTTGAATATCGATCGACCAAATCAATTCTTGCGAGGTTTCTACGAGGTTGCGGTACTTTTTTTCGCTGTCGGCAAGTGCTGCATTGCAGACTGCCGTTTGTTGCTGAAGTCTATCTTCTAATTGTTGATTTGCCGTTTCCAGAGTTGCGATCGACTTTTCGGACTCAGTAATGTCAGTAGAAACACCGACAGCCCCGACAACTTCGCCATTTGCATCTCGCAGCGCTGTCGATCGAATTTCGTGTATAAAATGCCCCTCTTGGGCATTCCAAGTGCGATCGTTTCCTGCTAATACCTGGGCAATATTTTCTAAGATATCTGGCTGGCTGTAAACGGCAAAAATTGAATCCCCGACAGATTCACCTGGTTTGAGTCCAAAATTTTCTAATCTTTTGCCTGCTGCAAGGGTTAACCTGCCGTCTTTGTCGGTTGCCCACAGGAATATCCGGGCACAACTGACGGCGGCGTGCAGGGTTTCGTTGGCAAGTTTTAGCCGATCGATTTCTGCAAAAAGCCGATCGCGCGTGTTGTTTAATTGTAGCGTTAGTCGATCGGCTCGAAGCTGCAAGCTAGCAGCAGTGTCGCACATTTCTGCGGGATTGCAGGAAGGATAGATGGATTGGTTGCAGTGTGACATGGTTACTCTGGGATGCACTGTATATTTAACCCCAGCCTATTTTCTAATCATAACTTTTTAAGTGAAGTATTACAGTTCGCTGTGATACTCATCCGAGCAAGATGCGATCGTTAAAAGCTAGTTTAAAGGATTCTGGAATTGCGGCTAGGTAAGTTTTTATGCCGACTCTTCAGAAATTGACAATAAGCTGAATAATTTCTGCGGATCGGTACTTTTACGGCAAGTATGTGTAGTAGCGCAAAAAGAAGTCTCGCAATCCTCGCCTTGCACAAGGCATACAATTATAAAGTTATTATATTGGTTTGCGTATATTCACGCACCCAGGAATCGGGAATCGGGAATTGGAATTGAGAATTGGGAATTGAGAATTATCAATTTTGAACTCTTTAACTCAAAACTAAAAAGTCTCCCTCTTCCTTCTACCTTCTTCCCTTGAGTTTTCAGATCTATAAATTCCAAATTTTGATATAGCCTTTCGAGCGAAAAATGAGGTACGCTTTGATTTTTCGTAATTGGTAATTTAGGACTTATAGATGGTGGCCAGAAACCGGGTTTTTTACCAAAATACTCGCCAAAAACCCTTAATCTCGGTAAAAAAGCCGGTTTCTTGAGTATCCGTCTGTAAGCCATGTAATTACCAGAAAGAATTGGTTTAAAGCCTCCACCCTTAAAGGCGAGAAATTAAAATCCGACTATTCATTACTCCAATCCTCTTCCTTCTAGGTAGAGGTCGCCCTCCGAAGTCAACTGTCAACTGTCAACTGAATGAAGGACTCTTTAACTAGGAACCCAGTTTATGGGTAGCTGCCTCGTTGTCAAGCCCAATATTGATTGTAGAAACCGGGTTTGTTTGCTGAGGTGTGGCATTGATTGACTGCTGGCGTTTGTACTATTATAATCAAATCAGCGTTTCACACAAAAAACCGAAAGTGATATGTCACACTTCACAACGATCAAGGTTGAGATTAAAAACGGCGAACTGCTGCATCAAGTGTTGGAAGAGTTGGGTTATCAAGTAGAGTGCAATGTGCAGGTACGGGGTTATCGGGGCGACAAAACTAATGCCGAGTACGTGATTCGGCAATCCAACGGTTATGATTTGGGTTTTCGGCGCAGCGGAGAGGATTATGAATTGGTGGCTGATTTTTGGGGCGCTCGAATTAACCAGCAGGATTTTATCAATTCAATTAGTCAGAAATACGCGCGCAAAAGTTTGATGGCGGCGGTGCAGTCTGAGGGTTTTCATGTTGAGGAAGAGGAGACTTTGGCGGATGGAACTGTGAGGGTTGTTGTGGGTAGATGGGTTTAGGACTCGCGCTTGATTAACTCGTTTTTACGTACCAAGAGGAGTCACTATGTGGCGATCGTACTAATCATGCTCGCGCTTGTGGTTGGCGTTGTAGGTGCGATCGCCCGAATCGCGAGTTTTCGGGCATTGGTATGTTAAAAAGTGATAATTTGGGCGATTTAAAATGACGATAAAATCCGACCAAGAGCAACAAATTAAACAAAGTTGGGAGGCAAATGCTGAGGCATGGATACGGGCGATCGACCAAAATCAGATTGAAAGTCGCCGCGCAGCAACCGATGAGGCTATTCTGCAAGCATTGCTGCGCTATAAGCCTCGGCGTGTTTTGGATGTGGGATGCGGTGAAGGTTGGCTGACGCGCGCCCTAGCAAACCGTGGTGTTGAGGTTGTTGGAGTTGATGGTTGCGCTGTTTTGGTCGATCGAGCTATTTTGAAAGGAGGCGGTTACTTTCGGGCGATCGGCTACGATGAGATTATTGCCGATCCAGCGATACTCGGTCAACCATACGATGGAATCGTCTGCAATTTCTCGCTACTGGGTGAGGAAATTGGAGATTTATTGCGATCGTTACGCAAAGCAATAGTCTCAGATGGACATCTGTTGATCCAGACAGTTCATCCATTCACAGCGTGTCAGGAACAGCCCTATGTTGATGGATGGAAAACCGAGACTTTCGACAACTTCGGCGGAGCTTTTCGAGAGCCAATGCCGTGGTATTTTCGCACAGTTAGTTCGTGGTTTCAAGAAGTATCCGAATCGGGTTGGAGGGTCTGTGAATTCAATGAGCCGACACATCCACAGACGAAGATTCCTCTTTCCATGCTGCTAATTTGTCAGTCACATGGAACCTAGTCAGTTACTACCCCCCCAAATCATTACGATTTACAAAGCACCTCAAAAAGGCAAAGGTCAGAAATTACTGAAAGAGGGATTTCAAACCGTCGATTTTCCCTACAATCCTCCTTATGTCGATGGAAATTGCTATTTGGCCGGCCCCCAAGATCGAAGTATTGCAGAAGAGTATAATCAAAGCTATAAAGAAGGGATACTGGAGGTTTCAATTGATAAGTCAAGTTATGAGCAGTATTTCAAGTCGCTAGAATATCGCTATGATGAGAAAGAAGGTTACGATCGAATAGAGGTAATTGTACCTCAACGCTTGTTTGTCATACTCAATCAATTTCCACGAGTCCTCAAACCACAGTGAATATTATGGATAGTCAAAGCTGGGAACAAATTAAGTTAAAGTACAGACTGGGGCAGTTTTTGCTGGGTAAAGTAGAATATCATGCTCCTTTTGGAGTGTTTGTTAATATTGGTGAAGATGGTGTCAAAGGCTTGATTAAGATTCCTGACTTTTTGGATGAGGGAGAGATGAGTGAAGAGATGTATCCTGAAATCGGTAGTGCGATCGGTGCAATTGTTGTCGGATATAATGATGCTAATTGTCGTGAAGTGTATCTGAATGCGAAGCCTAGTGTTTTGCATGAAATTCTTGTGCCACTGAGAAGTCGTCCGGTAATGGTGTGAAATAATTAGGTATGCTAAGATCGCAAAATCCAAATTTTCCCGATCGCTGGTTTCAAAGATCGATCGACGCGATATAATTGAAGCAAACGAGTAAATCAATACTATGAGCATTACTCTGACGAAAACCCAAGAACTATTCATCCAAACTAAACTGCAAAGTGGTAAATATGGCTCTGCTGAAGAAGTGCTGGAAGTTGCTTTGCGATTGTTAGATGAATACGATCGCGCCGATCGCCAGTGGCTCGATGCTGTACGAGTTAAGATAGATGCTGCTGTTGCCATGTCCGAACATACTCCACCGATTGATGGCGAAACCTTTATTGCAGGGATTTGCGATCGTTTCCGGCAAGCGCGCGAGACTCAACAATGAAAGACATATTTTGAACGCCCGTTTCAAAGATCGATCGACGCGATATAATTAGAGCAGACAGGCAAACGAATATTAGGAAAAAAATTTACTTACCCATGAACATTACAGAACTCAAGACAGCAGTAAAGCAACTTCCACAGAATGAACTCGCAGAGTTTGTCCAATGGTTTGAAGAATTCCAAGAAGCTCTTTGGGATAGGCAAATTGAAGAGGATCTAAAAGCAGGCAAATTTGACACCTTTATGCGACAAGCCGAACAAGCATTTAGTGAAGGAAAGTGCAGGGAAATTTGAATCATTTCACAACACCTGAATTTTGGGAATATTACCGTCAACTGCCGATCGAAATTCAAGAAGTGGCGGACAAAAACTATGAATTGCTTAAGGCAGATCCGAAACATCCATCGCTGCGATTCAAGCAGATTGGCAATTTATGGTCTGTGAGGGTAGGAAGAAACTACAGAGCATTAGGTTTTGACAAGCCTGAAGGGGTTTTGTGGTTTTGGATAGGTTCTCATGGTAATTATGATGCGATACTCTATCGCAAATAGCGCAGACTTACTCGTCCAAGTCTACCTGCTTAACCTGCTCTAAAGGTAGATCCAGCGCTTCGGCAATTTGCTCATCGCTCAAGCCAAACTGCCGTAATTTATCTATTGTTTCAATCTTAGTTTGATTTTTGCTTTCTTCCTGCAAGTCGGGAGTTTCCGGCTGACTTTCATCTGGGGTAGGAGTGGAGGGATTAGAACAATTGTTAATATAGCTAATTTTGTTACTATCTTTAAAAGTATTATTATTACCCAAAGTTGTTATATTCTGATGTATATGCCGTTCTAAGACGGATTCAAGATTACTTTTTTTAACTTGTTCGCCAAACACTTCAGATAACATTTGCAAAAGCTCGTGACTTGCCTTTTTAACGTGTTGGGGACTATAACCATAAGTTTCTGCAACGTCAGTATACTTTTTACGATTCAGTATTCCCGTGATAATTTTGCGCTGCAAGTTGTTTAGATGTTTGCTTGTCTTGGTGCAGACAGCTTCATCGACAAATTGCAATATCTGAGGACTGTCCATAGGTAAGATGGGGGGATAATTTTAGTTACTATAGCAAACTTTTTCCAACTTTTTCCAACTTTTTTGGGCTTCGCGTCGGATTTTTAGGAAGTTCCCACTTTTTCCCACTTTTTTTCCTTTACAGGGTTGGTGCGATCGGTCTAGCATGGATGAGTCCGACACAAGTATCTTACTAGAGAGTTTACTAACAGGTGCATAGTTGTGCCTCAGAGCTGAAAAGGGTGCCGCTACATAGTCTAAACCATCAATTATTCTATAGGTATAATCAATGGCAATACCAAAGCTATTAATGGCATTAATGGGATCACCAAACTCATCTGGAAGTAATCAGAACATTACTTTAGAGAAAAATAAAACTATTATCGTAACTCAAAGAACAGTCAGTTTTTCGTACAATGTTTACCAGACTCACAATATTACAAGTTTTACTGAAGGAGAGGTCGAAATTCCAGGAATTCCTTGGAGAACTATTGGTATTTGTTTGATTGCTTTTATAATAATAGGTATTAATCATGGCAATAACCCAATACTAATTTCATTAGCCTATGTCTTATTGGCTGCCACAATTGCAGGTGTAGTTCGGAATCTTACTAAGCCAAAACACTACGGCTTGTTACTAACTCTAAATTCTGGTGACAAAACGTTATTTACTACAAAAAACAAGGAAAGTCTCAAGCAAGTTATTAGAGTAATCTATGAATTAATTGAAACTGAAAAGGAAGCTACTTACAAAATATCCATTAGTAATAGTGAGGTGAGTGGTAATTTTATACAGGGAAATGCTGGGGGAAACACTTCGTATCTTTCTGATAATTGAGCGAATATCGGACTAAAAGTAAACATTAGCAATTGAGGATGCTATCAGCTATGGAACGGAAATATGTAGACATGAATAACAGTAGCTTTAAGGGCAACTTGGTTCAAGGAAACGTCGGTGGAAATGTAGAGTATAAACCCGTATCGGAGAGTAAATCAGTGTCAGAAACTTCCTATAATAATAATCAGGGTTAGGTTGGGGCTATGGGTGAGAATGCCAGCTCTGACAATAACACTTTTGTCCAACAATCAGAACAGAAACAAAATCTTGCTGCTTCAGCAAAAGAAATTCAACAACTGCTCAAACAATTAGAGGTAACTAATCCCACCGCTACTGATACAGAAAAGATTGCTCACGTTAATGATGAAACTTCCCTCAGTTTCAAGCGTCGCGCGGTTGGTGCATTGCAGGCTGGCGGTGAAGCTGCGATCGAAGAGTTTTTAGACAATCCCTATGTCAATGTCGGGAAGGCGATCGTTAAAGGTTGGATGAAACCAGAATAGTTCGTGATATGCAAAGTGCGATCGCCCTTACAAACAAAACTAAGTACGATCGCCCTGGCTCTCCTGATTTTATGGTGTATAATGTAACAAACAATACATTTTTTTTCATGGACTTTTATTTGGACTATATATTAGACTTGCCTGGAGTGAAGGTTGAAAGTTGTACTCAAATTGATGGAAAAATTTTATTAGGAC
>JANYGO010000246.1 GCA_025362325.1 Cyanobacteriota bacterium
GGTAGATGGATATGTCACCATCAAAGCAGCCAATTCATTTTTGTGCTTTTCGGCTTTTTTGTGCAAATCAGAAACATCAATATTTCCCTGAAAATCACAATCAACCGCAACTACTTTCATCCCCGCCATCACCGCGCTAGCTGGATTTGTACCGTGGGCTGACTGGGGAATCAAACAAATATTCCGGTGAGATTCGCCGCGATGTTGGTGGTATTGACGAATTACTAACAACCCCGCATATTCACCTTGGGAACCAGCGTTTGGTTGCAAAGAAATTCCGGCAAAACCAGTGATTTCTGCCAGCCATTGTTCGAGTTGCACGAACATCAGTTGATAGCCGCGAGTTTGATTGCGGGGTGCAAAGGGATGTATGTTACCAAATTCCGCCCAAGTCACGGGTAACATCTCGGCTGTTGCATTCAATTTCATTGTGCAAGAACCCAAGGGAATCATCGATGTATTTAGCGATAAATCCTTGGCTTCTAAACGGTGCATATAGCGCAACAGTTCAGTTTCGGAGTGGTAGCTGTTGAAAACTGGATGGGTGAGATAACTGGTTGTGCGATCGCAAAAATCTGGTAAAGTCAAATAGGAATTTAGTGCATCTGCATCCAGCGGAATTTTGAGAGCGTTCTGCCCCTCGACCCTGATATAATCCTTATGCTGTCCGAAAATTTCCCATAAATCTTGCACGTCTTCAACGGTAACAGTTTCATCTAAAGTGATTCCGACTGTCGCCTCATCAAAAACTCGAAGATTAATGTTGCGAAGTTGGGCAGTTGCTAGAAGTTCTGACAGCGGTTTGTCTCCCAATTCTACCCGCAGAGTATCGAAGAAAGGTTGAGAACCAATTTTGTATCCGAAACTTCTTAAACCGGATGCCAAAAGTGCAGTTAAACTCCATACTTTTTCTGCAATGTCTCTGAGTCCAGACGGGCCGTGATAAACAGCATACATACTCGCCATCACTGCCAGCAAAACTTGAGCAGTACAAATATTGCTAGTTGCTTTTTCGCGGCGGATGTGCTGTTCGCGAGTTTGCAAAGCCAAACGCAACGCAGATTTGCCGTTGGCATCTTTGGAAACGCCGACAATGCGCCCCGGAACTTGCCGTTTAAACTCTTCTTTTGTGGCGAAATAGGCTGCGTGGGGCCCTCCGAATCCCATCGGCACTCCGAAGCGCTGGGTGCTTCCTACGGCTATGTCTGCGCCGAATTCGCCGGGGGGTGTGAGCAAGCAAAGGCTCAAAATGTCGGCGGCTACTGTGACTAATGCGCCGGCTTGGTGTGCCGATCGAATAAAATCGCTATAGTCGTAAATTGTGCCGTCTGTTGCTGGGTATTGCAGGAGCGCGCCGAAGATTGTACGATCGAACTCAAAGCTTTGATGGTCGCCGACAATTACTTCAATTCCCAGTGGCTTAGCGCGAGTTTGCACGACTTCCACGGTTTGAGGGTGGCAATCTCGGGACACAAAAAACGCTTTCGCCCCCTTTTTGCTGGCGCCGTAACACACCGCCATCGCTTCCGCCGCCGCAGTCCCTTCATCCAGCAAGGAAGCATTGGCAATTTCCAAACCCGTGAGCTCGATTATCATGGTTTGGAAGTTCAGCAAAGCTTCTAGTCGCCCTTGGGCAATTTCGGCTTGGTATGGAGTGTAAGCTGTATACCAACCGGGATTTTCGAGGATATTGCGCTGGATGACTGGGGGTGTGATGCAGTCGTGATATCCTGTGCCGATGTACGATCGAAATATCTGATTTTTTGCAGCAATTTCTTTCAATTCTGCCAAAGCAGCGTACTCGCTTTGCGCTGCGGGAAGTTGCAGGGGTTGATTCGTGCGAATCGCCGCTGGAACAGTTTTGTCAATCAAGTCATCGAGGCTGGAAATGCCCAAAACATCGAGCATTTGCTGGATTTCGGTGGGTGTCGCGCCAATGTGCCGCCCCGCAAAACCATCGATGGGAACAAGGTTTTGCTGCTGGCTGGATTCAAGTTGCGGGCTGTAGAGTACCAAGGCTGATTCTCCTGAATGGATTTCTTATTACTTTGTAACATTTCGCAAAGGAAGTTCGGCAACGGATTTTGTCACGGATGTAGCGGATGTGGCGGTTCGGCAACGGATGAGTGTAGCGGATTTAACGGATGTAGAGGTTGGGCAGCGGATTTTGTAACGGATGTAGCGGATTGATTTTTAGGGTTTGAGGTTTGAGGTTTGAGGTTCGAGGGAAGAAGGAAGAGAAAAGATTTGCCCAATCTCTCACTCTCCCCCTCTCCTACTCTCTTCTATTCCCCTTCTACCATTTTGCGATACTCTTCGACAGACAAAGCATCATCGGCTTCGCTGGCGTTGTCAACGCGGACTTTTAGCAGCCACCCAGCGCCATAGGGGTCTTCGGCTAAGTTTTCGGGAGACTCTATAATTGCATCATTGCGTTCTAAGACTGTACCGCTAATGGGCGCTTTTAAGTCTTCAACGGCTTTCACTGACTCGACTGTACCGAAAGCTTCGCCCTTTTCTAATCCTGCGCCGACTTCGGGCAAATCTAGAAACACGATATCGCCTAGTTGGTCAACTGCAAAGGCACTAATGCCTATGGTGGCAATTTCGCCTTCGAGTCGGATGTATTCGTGAGTGTCTAGGTATTTCAGGTCATCGGGGTATGTTAGTGCCATGTCAATTCCTTGCAATCAAAAAGTATCAGTTAAATCTTATTAAACTATGGGCGTTTAGTGATGGTGAACTGGAATAAGAAAAATATCAAACGTTTGCTTTTCGGGGAATTATCTCTCAAACGAGTCTTGCGTTCGATAATTTTTATTTACGCTTTTCTGTGTTTTTACGCTGTCTTTTTTTCAGAACGAATGATTTTTCAACCTCCGGCTGCTGGCTACCAGGATACTAGCGAAATTATTAAACTTAGCTCAGCTAATGGCATGAAAATTTCTGCTGTTCATTTTCCTAACCCGCAAGCTCAATATACCATACTTTATAGTCACGGGAATGCAGAGGATTTGGGATATATTTGGTCGGTGTTGCGAGATATCCGAGACAGCGGGTTTGGTGTATTTGCTTACGATTATCAAGGTTATGGGACGAGTGAGGGAAAGCCTTCTGAGTATAATGTTTATCGCGATAGTTCGGCGGCTTACAGTTATTTAACTGAACAGTTGCGAGTACCACCCAAGCAGATAATTCTGTATGGGCGTTCTGTTGGTGGCGGGCCGGCTGTTGATTTGGCTGCGCGGCAATCTGTGGGCGGTTTGGTGGTTGAAAGTTCGTTTGTTTCGGTTTTTCGGGTGTTGACGCGGATTCGGCTTTTGCCGTTTGATAAGTTTGTGAATGTTGATAAGATTGGCAAAGTTCGATCGCCCGTTTTAGTCATGCACGGTAAGGGTGATGAGGTAGTGCCGTTTTGGCACGGAGAGCAGCTTTTTGCGGCCGCTAAGCAGCCTAAATTCAATTTTTGGGTCGATCGCGCCGGACACAATGATTTGATGGAGGTGGCGGGCGATCGCTATGCTACAACTTTGCGGGATTTTGCTAAAATGCTTTCGCAATAGCAACTCCTAGGGTGCGTCAGCCCGCGATTTTTTCGATTTGCAGCGCAGATAATTTGAGCTGACACACCCTACATTTAATTTGGGCGGTTGGGAGAGCGATAAAATGGCTTTTTAACCACCGTCGCGGGATAATTTTTCCCGCGAATCTCGACTTCTAACCGCTGACCGATTTTCGATAATTTTGCCGGAACAACCGCGAGGCCTACCGCCCGATTCAAAGTCGGCGACAATGTACCGCTAGTAACTTCTCCTACTGTTTCGCTTTCAAAGATTACCGGATAGCCGTGGCGCGCAATGTGCCGCCCTTCCATTTCTAACCCTACCAACCGCTTCGATACTCCCGTGGCTTTCTGCTTTTCCAAAACCTCGCGCCCAATAAAATCGCCTTTGCTGTCGAGGTGAACTACCCAACCCAATCCCGCCTCTAAAGGCGTGGTATTATCGTCAATATCTTGACCGTAAAGTGCCATTGCTGCTTCTAAACGCAAGGTGTCTCGCGCACCCAAACCGCAGGGGACAACGCCAGCATCTAGTAATTTTTGCCAGACTTTTTTTCCGGTTTCTATATCCACCATGATTTCAAATCCATCTTCGCCGGTGTAACCTGTTCTGGCGATAAAACTTGGCTGTCCCAACAAATTTGTTTCTAAGTGTCCGAATGCTTTAATTGGGGCGAGGTTATCTTCCACAAAAGGCTGGAGGTATTTAACAGCTTCCGGTCCTTGAATTGCAATTAAAACTTGCTCTTCGGAGATGTCTGTAAAACTAAGTCCGCTCAAGTCTAACTGGGCGACAATCCAGGCTTTGTCTATGATGCGAGTGGCGGCGTTGACAATGATTACTGCACGTTCTTCGCCCGTAGTGGGATCTGGTCCTTGGCAGTAGAAAATAATGTCGTCTAAGATGCAGCCTTTGTTATTTAGTAAGACTGTATATTGAGCTTGACCTGGTTGCAAGCGGCTTAAGTCTGAGGGTACTAAGGGTTGAAATTTTTCTATTAGTTGTTTCCCTTTCAAGCAGAATTTTCCCATGTGGGAAATGTCGAACATTCCTGCTTGCTGGCGTACTGCTTGGTGTTCGCTGCTGATGCCTGCGTATTGCACTGCCATCTCCCACCCGGAAAAGGGCACCATCCGACCTTTGAGCTCTAATGATAGTTCGTACAGAGGCGATCGGGCAAGCTGACTCGGTATCTCTGGATTGTTGGGTTCAGTTGACTTTGCCACAGGTAGCGCTTTGTTTTTTACGGGTAGACTCTGTTTTGATTTTACGGGAAAGTTGGTTTTTGTGGTGTGTGGTGCGATCGAGATTCAGGATATGGTAATGCCCAAAGAAGACCGGGCGGTTGAAACCGCGTCTATACCAACACTCACCCGACGGGAGCGGGTTGAAGAATGGGCGGTGAAAATTGTGTTATTCTCTTTACACCGCGGAGGCGGACTTGGTTTTTGTAGACGCGGTTTCAACCGTACGTCCCATCTTGTTTATGGAGAATAGCGGGCTCGAACCGCTGACCCCTACAATGCCATGGTTCAGATAGGTTGCCCGTAACAGTTACTGCATATACTTTTTAGTCATTGTCATTTATTGATATATCAATTTTATCGATTTTCTGAGATTTTTCAGAATCCTGAGACTCTCGATCGGCTAACCATTCAAGTAGAGCCATGCGGACGATCGATGCCAGCGACTGATTTGGTTCGATCGCCTGAGCCCGGAGTCGATCGCGCAAGCCACCTACATCAAACGTCAAGCGATCGCGCCCATCTCTACTTTTCCCTTTTTTATTATTTTCCTCGCTCATAAAATCAGCATATTCGATGAGCGCAACAAATCTTAGCCAAAATATTCAAGTTTATCTTGACGTAACATCCAATGGATGTTACAATCAGCAAATACGTCCAGAACAGCGCTACCAACGCTGAACTGGACTTTCCCACAAATGCCGACAGACGGCACTAGGAGACAGAATGATTTTACAACACGTTCAGCAATACCCAGTCATTGTTCGGCGCTCTCTTCACTCAGATGTACGAGTTATGGCTCCGGGTAGAACAAAAAAAGATGCAGTTGCCCAAATGCTCAAGAATTGCAAGCAATACGGCTACTACGATTGCACCGATGTTGAACCAGCACCCAACTCTGGTACAGGTCGGCGCTAGGCTTTTTTTTACCCCGCTTGGTGAGCTACTTAAAGGCTCACTAGGGAAGATACCAAAATTCGCTCATGAGATACCTTCAAAAGTGCCGAAAGCCTTTCACTGCACAATACGAAGATGAATGGGGCAAGCGCAATTTTTGGACTCGATCGCAAATCAAGCAAATCCTCGGCTACGTAGGTCGGAAAAACCGACGTAAACGTAAAACTGAGCCGATGCCTGAAGCGACATTCAAGCGCCGGCTGGTACTTCTAGAGGAAGAATGCCCAGAATGTGATCGAGTCCTCCATGCCCGCAAATTCTCAGATTTTCAGAAATGGTGTCTCGTTCAGTTAGAAGAAATTTTCATGAAGTGCGATCGAGATATCGGCAAAACCAGAAACCACTTGCAAAACATAGGATTACCAACAGATGACTACGATTTCAAGAACTGAACTCAAGTTTGAATTAGGACTCGGCAAAGTCAGCGATATCACCAGCGTCCGCAAAGCGCTCGGTCATCGCAAATGGCAAAACTCCCAGGTGGAAGGCTGCGACATTGACGAAGTGCGCGAATATTACCGCCTGGTGCGCGAACAAATGATGCTTTCGACTGACGCACTAATTCAAATTGCTTCCGAGCGCAACGGGTACGCTGAGTACTGTGACGATATCAACGATCGCGAAATCGACCACAGCCAACACCAAGACGGGGAAGAAGAAGCTAACGGAATGGTACTCGCTGTGCGATCGGCAACTCAAGAAGCTTCACTGGCGATGACCGACGTGGCGGACGCTGCATC
>JANYGO010000155.1 GCA_025362325.1 Cyanobacteriota bacterium
GGCAATTTCTACAATTTGATTGCTAAGGACGATCGGGTAACAGCTAAGATGACGACCAAAGAAATTGATGATTGTTTCGATCCGCAGTATCAATTGAGGCACTTAGATTTAGTGTATCAGCGCTTGGGAATTTGAAAATACTTTTAATTTCCTAATTTGAATCGGGCAAGTTTTTCCACCAAACTTCTTTGGGATCAATTATACCAAATTCGGCTTTGATATCCCCTTTATTCTTCAGTCCGCGTCGGCGGACTTTGTATGTGTAGAAGCGATTTAAATCGCCGATTGATAAAGGGGGTAACGAACCCGGACTTGGTATTACCAATCCTCATGGGGTAAGGACATAAATTGCATCTTTGCCAAAACAGGATCTAGTTCAGAGGACTCTTCAGAATAGACTTGATTGAGTTTGCTCAAAATTCGATCGCGATTGTATCGTCGTAGATATGCTTGCAATGCTTTTGTATAAAGCTCACTGCGCGATAACCCTAACTGACTGGCCAATGTCTCGGCTTCTTCAAAAACTAAATCTGGAAGTGAAATTGCAGTTTTCATAGCTCCCCTTGCTGTCGCGGTTACTAGATAATATTTGTTATAGCACAGAACAACGACCTCAATCTACTTTTTAACACTCACAATCCCAACAGCTATGAAATTTAATCGTTTTGGAAAATATCCCATCGCATTTATGTTAGTGTTGCTATGTGCGATCGGTTTACACCATCCAACATTTGTCCGTGCAGCGGAGCCGCCCGAAGTGCAATCTCCCCAATCAGAAGCAACCCCAGTAGCACCTGACAGCATTTTCATGAGTCAACTTCCCAGTTGGGCGCGCCTTGTTGACATCCGCAAAGTAAATCCCAACATTCGCCTCGATATCCGCTACGCCACTGCGAACAATTTCTTGAAACGAAAGCTTTACTCTCAAGCCAAATGCGCTTTGAGAAGTTCTGTCGCTCAAAAATTAGCGCTAGTTCAAACAGACTTAGAAAAAATCGGATTGGGTTTGAAAGTTTACGATTGTTACAGGCCTTTTTCGGTGACTAAGCAAATGTGGGAATTTTTACCAGATCCGAACTATGTTGCTAATCCTGCTAGGGGCTCGCGGCACAATCGCGGTGCGGCTGTGGATTTAACTTTAGTCGATCGCACTGGCAAAGAATTAGAAATGCCAACGCCCTACGACGATTTTACCAAAAAAGCTCACAGAGATTACAACGGTGGCAGCGCCCAATCTCGGAAAAATCGTCAAACGCTTGAAAATGCGATGAAAAAACAGGGATTTATTGGTATAACAACTGAATGGTGGCACTTTGATTCGGAAGATTGGCAGAAGTTTGCGATTCTTGATGTGTCGCTTACTGAAATTCCTTAATTAGCTAGGACGTACGGTTAAAACCGCCAGAAAGTCAAACGAAGTCCGGATGGTGCGCGGACTGAAGAAAAGAAGGTAATTTTAACCGCCCACTCTTCAAGCCGCGCACCATCCGGGTTTTGTCTGTATAGACGCGGTTTCAACCGCCCGGTGTTCTTGGGAATTAACGGACTCGCACATAAAATTCGTATTCATAGCCGCGGAAATTTGAGTCTAGTTGAAATGTATAATTTCCAGTAACAGGGATTTTTCCAGTCCACTCTGTTTGATTATCCCGATCAGAATTTCCTAAAATTTTGCCACCAGGAGTCAGAATTAGCGGGAAAACATCTTTCCGATTCTTAACAATCATTGTTTGATTTTTGGCTGCCCGAATCTTGTAGGAATGGCTGCCGCCGCCGAGAATTCGACCTTTAACAATGGCTTCATCTCCCCCAGGCAGAAAATTAATCTGCTGGTTCACCTTCGCACAACTGCTTTCGGTGCGATTTTTGGCAACCCAACCGGGCGGATCGGTAATTCGCAGCCAACCGTTTTGTTCTTCGGCGACTGAAACAAAGGTATTATTTTTGAGTTTTCCTACTATTTTGCTGCCGTTGACTTGCGGGCGCGATCGCACATTCAGCGGTGGATTTGGATCGCTAACTACAGCCATACTGATTTTACAGCCGGAATTGGGCGGTGTGACAACTACTGCGCCAACTTTTTGCTGCGAGACTCCGGCGATTTGCGGTGGTTCAAGTGCGGGGCTTTGGGCTGGTTGAGATTGAGATTTCGGGGCTTCCGTAGCCTGGGTTTCTGCTTGCAGAGGTTCTGCTGGCCGAGATTCGGGGTTGTTGGCCCGAACGAGTGAAATCGGGTTTCTGACGGCTGCTGGCGATTCTGCAACCGGGGGATTGGATTGTTCGATCGCACCCGACTGTATAGTTGCAGCAGCCACTCCTACCGCTGTTGCTAGCCCTGCTAAGCCTGTGATGATGATTTTAGTAGAAGTAAATGACATAAAAAACCCCTCTGTATTTATACTGATAATTTTTGTTTTGGAGTTGGCGCGAGGCTAGAATTTTTATAGGGAAAATACTTGGTTAGGGCAGATTTATCTGGATTTTCCCGGGAAAATTGGCGCGCTCGCCATTCCATCTAGAGTGAAAATACTTAATCATGGCTGAGGTTTCCGCATTAGTTCCTAAAATTTAACATCGATAATTGTCACAATGATTTAAGTCCATCTATACTTGACAACTGTAGTGATGGTACTGTTGCTGTGAGCCAGTTCCGCGCAAATATGGTAAAGTAGCCGTCCGGCGCGAGGCGCAGTTTAGTAGCTAAAATGTCAAGATTTATTCCTTTGAGATTACAACCACCTCGCGATCGACTACTTTCCGAGGTGAAGCGAGAAGTCCAAGCAGGGCGATCGCAATCTTTGCACGCTGCTGTGTTGGCTAACCTCAGCCAAGACTCGCAGCCTGTCGGTGCTAGTCGCTGTTGGGATGTGGAAGTGAAAGCGGGAAACCGTCCGAGTTTTCGGCTTCCTCCTAAAGCTAGCATTTCTCAAGTGTTCGATCGCACCGGCGGCAAATTGGTCATTTTGGGAGCGATCGGTGCAGGCAAAACCACGACGCTGCTAGAATTGGCTCTGGTGTTAGTTTCCCGCGCCGAAAAAGATCCCAGTTTACCAATACCAGTGCTGTTTGAACTCGGATCGTGGAAAGCAGAATCTGGGGCGATCGCCGATTGGTTAATTGCTCAGCTTCATTACAAATACGGCATCTCTCCTGCTGTGGGCAAAAAATGGCTCGCCGAACAAAAATTATTGCCTCTCCTCGACGGTTTGGACGAAGTGGAAACCCACCGCCAAAATAGCTGCATTCAAGCAATCAATCAGTTTGTGGAAAGCGAATTTAAACCCAAACATTTAGTAGCTTGCAGCAGTTTTGAAGCTTACAAAAACTGCCAAACCAGATTTAAATTGCAAGCAGCAGTTTTGCTGAAACCTTTGACAGAAAATCAAATTCAAAACTATCTGCTAGAAGCCAGAAGCCGCGAACTTTGGTACAGCATTGAGAAGGAGCCGGAGTTGCTAAGATTAGCAAAAGCTCCCTTGTTATTGAGCATGATGGCTTTGGCTTATGATGATATTTTAATCGAATCTTGGAAGCGCATAACTTCCGCAGAAGAACAGCGCAAATATCTGTTAACTGCCTATATTCGCCACCAAATGACCGGGGAAGTCAAGCAGTATCCCAGAAACAAGGAACTGCGGCCCGAACAAATTCGCCACTGGCTGGGATGGTTGGCGAGAAAAATGGAACAGCAAGGAATTCAAGAATTTTACCTCGATCGCATCCCGTCTAGTTGGCTGCAAACAGGCGAGGAACAGCGCAAGTATCAGTTTGGAGTTAAGCTAGTTGGCGGGCTGATTTGGGTGATTTTGGGATTAATTTTCACTCTCGTCTCCGGGTCGATTTGGGGATTGATCGCGGGTGCTGTAGCGGCGGTAATTAGTGCTTTGCTGCCGCCAATTCCGGCGATTGAAAGTTTTATGTTGCGCCTCGTGCTGTGGTCTAGCGGTCATATTCCTTGGGATTACCAGCGTTTTCTGGATGCTGCGGGCGATCGACTGTTGCTGCAAAAAACGGGCGATCGGCGCTATCGATTTATTCACGATTTGTTGCAAAAACATTTTACTGAAATATAAATTGAGGAGCTTGACAAAATTCACTATTCATGGTATTGAATGATAAATTTTTAGGTATAAATTGGCAAATTTTCGAGGACAGCTATTTGAGCAAAAAAAAAATATAATAAATGTAACTGCGGAGGTCATCTAAATACCCAATAACCAAATATTCGCCAAGCGAAAGGAAACTCAATGACTGTAAAATTCATTCTGAGCGAATACGTTGACAAAGCAATGGACGAGGCGAGCTATGACAAACTTGAAGATAATAGCTTTGTCGGAAAAATTACTGTTTGTAAGGGAGTCATCGCCTTTGGTTCAACTTTAAAGGAGTGTCAAAATGAGTTACGATCGACTTTGGAAGACTGGATTTTGTTGGGGCTAAAATTGCGACACCGTTTGCCAGTCATTGACAATATTGATTTAAATCAGGAGCCTAGCCTTGAGCCGTTGGACACCTTGTAAGCGTCGAGAGTTAATCCAGAAATTGCAACAGCTAGGCTTTTATGGCCCTTTTTCTGGAAGTAAGCACCAGTTTTAAATTTATCAAGAGTATCGCTTAACGATTCCCTCTAACGATGAGTATTCTGTTCCTCAGCTACGGATGATGATTCGAGAGGCCGAGGAGATTATAGAAAGGGAAATTACTCTTGAACAATGGAATAGCTTGTGAACTAGCACACACTCATCCCAAAAAAGTTTAGGGTATTTTGGCCATTTGAAATAGCTGGAGCGCAGTAAATTCTAATCCCTCAAAAAGTGTATCTGTTAATAGGGTATCTCCCATATAAGTCTGCGGTGCTGCATCGGGGTAAAAAACTGTAATGCTTCTAGCCTTGCTATCTACTATCCAAACCCGCAATACCTTAGCATCTAAATAATCTCTCGCTTTAGCAGCTAACTGACCGAAAGTTTGTTCAGGTGAAATAATTTCTATGACTAATTCAGGGGCTACAGGACAGGCTTCATCTTGATTCCAGTCAGGAGATAAGCGTTCGTAAGAAACATATAAAAGGTCTGGTACGGGAACCCAGTCTCGCCCCAATCTGGTTAATTTCACTGCCCATTCTACACCAATTTCTCCCCGTTCCTCACCCCACTGTTCGAGGATTTTGATGAGGCTTCTGGTGAGGCGAGAATGAAATTTTTTCGGTGACATCTTCGGTACTGCTTGATTGTCAATAAGTTCGTAAGTAATATCGCCTTCTCCTTCGGGGAGAGCGAGAAACTCTTCCAGAGTTAGTTCAGTTTTTGTCTGGAGCATAATATTCCTCTGCTGTGGGCAGGCAAGTTAGTAGTATTTTAACTTAAATATTGATTGACATAATACAAATGTTATGATATGCCTTGGCAAAATCTTAAGTGTTAACTGTCAAATGTTCGATCGCATCCTCATCCGCACCCCAAAAGGTTAAGATTCTAATCTGACCTCCTGCAATCATTGCTTCACCTCCTATGGCAGAAACCTTATTGTTCAACGCCCTCCGCGAGGCGTTAGACGAAGAAATGGCCCGCGACTCAGCCGTATTCGTACTCGGCGAAGATGTAGGTCAATACGGCGGTTCCTACAAAGTCACCAAAGACCTCTACAACAAATACGGCGAACTCAGAGTGCTCGACACCCCGATCGCCGAAAATAGCTTTACAGGCATGGCAGTAGGCGCAGCAATGACGGGATTGCGCCCGATCATCGAAGGCATGAACATGGGCTTTTTGCTCCTGGCCTTTAACCAAATTTCTAACAACGCCGGAATGCTGCGCTACACCTCCGGCGGCAACTTCAAAATGCCGATGGTAATTCGCGGCCCCGGCGGTGTGGGCCGGCAACTCGGCGCTGAACACTCTCAGCGGTTAGAAGCATATTTCCAAGCAGTACCGGGTTTGAAAATAGTCGCCTGTTCGACTCCCTACAACGCCAAAGGACTCTTAAAATCAGCCATCCGCGATGATAACCCGGTGCTGTTTTTCGAGCACGTTCTGCTGTACAACCTCAAGGAAAATTTGCCAGAAACAGAATATTTAGTGCCCTTAGACAAAGCGGAAATTGTGCGATCGGGCAAAGATGTCACCATCTTGACATATTCCCGGATGCGACACCACGTCCTGCAAGCCCTGCCCGCACTGCTAAAAGAAGGTTACGATCCCGAGGTAATCGACCTAATTTCTCTCAAACCCCTCGACATGGAGACCATCGGCGAATCCATTCGCAAAACCCACAAAGTAATTATTGTGGAGGAGTGCATGAAAACAGGAGGCATCGGTGCCGAACTAATTGCCTCAATCTGCGATCGATTTTTTGACGAACTCGACGCACCAGTTTTGCGGCTGTCTTCACAAGATATTCCCACGCCATACAACGGCAATTTGGAAAGACTCACCATTGTCCAGCCCAATCAAATAGTCGAAGCTGTCCAAAAAATGGTAGCTTTGCGAGTATAAATAGTTATTGGTAATTTGTAATTTGTTGTTGGTTATTTGTTATTTGTTATTTGAAGACCGAAAAAAAGCTCGGGACGAACTAATGACCAATAACCAATAACCAATAACAAATAACTAATAACCAATAACCAATAACCAATAATTAAGTATGCAAAAACAACGTTCAATATTAGCCCTAATTTTTGTTTTAATCATCGCCGCTATTACTGTAATAGTAACAATCCCGACGCGGCTGGGATTAGACTTGCAAGGAGGGTCGCAACTCACAATTCAGGTAAAAACTACCAAAGATATCCCGAAAATTGAAGAACGGGATCTAGAAGCAGTGAGGCGAATTATCGAAAACCGAGTTAATGGTTTAGGAGTATCCGAAGCAGTTGTACAAACCGTAGGCAACGATCAAATTCTGGTTCAGTTACCAGGAGTCAGCGATCCGCAACAAGCGGAACGGGTGCTGGGCGGTACAGCACAGCTAGATTTTCGGCGCGAGACACCGCAAGAAGGAGCTTTTTTGAAGGTCAGGAAAGAGGAACTTCTCGGACTGCTGGGGAAACAGCAGGAGTTGCAGGCAAAAGGAGATGCTAAAGCGATCGCCGACAACCAAAGTGCGATCGACAAAAAGAATCAGGAAATTAAACAACTCACCGCCAACCTTTACGAACGTACCGAGATCACCGGCAAAAACCTCAAAGATGCTTTCGCCGCATCCACTTCCTTAGGTAACACCTATGCTGTAGCGCTACGCTTCGATACCGAGGGGGCCCAAAAATTTGCAGAACTGACCAAAAGCATTGCTGGTACAAACCTCACTCTAGGCATTTTTTTAGATAACGAACTGATCAGCGCTGCTACTGTTAGCGATCAGTACAAACAAACTGGTATCACAGGCGGTAATGTCGAAATTTCCGGCAACTTTACAGCACAGAAGGCTAATGACTTGGCGGTGCAATTGCGTGGTGGTGCTTTACCTGTACCAGTCGAAATTATTGAAAACCGCACTGTGGGTGCAAGCTTGGGACGAGATAGCATTCAAAGCAGTATTAACGCAGGTATCGGCGGCTTAGTTTTGGTCTTGATTTTCATGGTTGGCTACTATCGACTCCCCGGCGTAATTGCCAATATTGCTCTGTTAATTTATGCTTTGTTAACTTGGGCCGCCTTCGTGCTGTTGGGGGTGACATTAACGGTGCCGGGAATTGCTGGTTTTGTGCTCAGCATCGGCATGGCTGTGGATGCTAACGTGCTGATTTTTGAGCGCACGCGGGAAGAGTTGCGGGCGGGAAAGACACTTTATCGATCGGTCGAATCGGGTTTTTACCGCGCTTTTTCCAGCATTTTAGATGGCAACGTAACTACGCTGATTGCTTGTGCTGCTTTGTTCTGGTTGGGGGCTGGTTTAGTCAAAGGGTTTGCTGTAACGCTAGCATTGGGCGTGGCAGTGAGTATGTTTACAGCTCTTACTTGCAGCCGCACTCTACTTTTGGTAGTCTTGGGCTTTCCCGGATTGCGCAAACCTCAGTGGTTTTGTCCCGGTTTGTCGAAAACTGTTAATAGCTAGCAGGTAATCCGTAGTTATTGTAGGGTGCGTTTACTGTCAGAATGTTTTGACGACAGGCTAAAAATTCTTCCCCTGACGCACCCTACATGGAGAAATTCTTCTTCCTTATTATCCGTTACATCCGTTAAATCCGTTACACAATCCGTTGCCGAACTTCCCTCTTCCTTCTGACTTCAAATTATGCAATTCAGTGTTATCAAACAGCGATCGATCTGGTGGAGTCTTTCCGCCGCTATCATCCTTGCAGGTATAGTATCGATGGCGATTTCTTGGACTCGTCCCGACATCCGCGCACCGCTGCGCCCCAGTTTGGACTTTATCGGTGGCACTCGGCTGCAATTTGAACTCGACTGCACGAAACCCGAAAATTGTAAACCCATCGATATTGTCAGTGTCCGCCAAATTCTAGACTCTCAAGGTTTGGCTGGTAGCAGCATTCAAGTTATCGGGAAAGAACAGCGCGGTTTGTCGCTGCGCACAAAAACTCTGGATGTCGAACAGCGCACTAAGTTGCAAGCAGCTTTGAGCGAAAAGATAGGCGCTTTTGCTCCTAAATCTATTCAAATTGATACGGTTGGGCCTACGCTCGGCAAACAGTTGTTTACTTCTGGTTTGCTGGCTATATTCCTTTCTTTTGCTGGCATTACTCTTTATCTGACGTTCCGATTTCAGTTAGATTACGCCTTTTTTGCTTTCGTTGCTCTCTTCCACGATGTCTTAATTACTGTTGGCATTTTCTCAATTTTGGGTTTGGTTCAAGGAGTGGAAGTTGACAGTTTATTTGTGGTCGCTATCTTGACAATTATTGGTTTTTCTGTTAACGATACAGTGGTAATTTACGATCGCGTGCGGGAAGTAATTAAGCTGAATCCCGGACAGTCGATCGATCAAATTGTCGATGATGCCGTCATGCAGACGCTGGGAAGGTCGATCAACACGACGCTGACCACGCTGCTAACACTGTTTTCAATCTTTTTGTTTGGCGGCGAAACCCTCAAATACTTTGCTTTAGCATTGATTGTCGGCTTTATTGCCGGTGCGTATTCGAGTATTTTCATTGCCAGCACGCTGCTGGCTTGGTGGCGCAGTCGTACAGGCAACTCCATCGCCGTCCCCGTAGAAGGAATCAACCCATCAGAGGAAGTTTAATTGTCATTGGTCATCAGTCATTAGCGATCGAGCTGCTGACTGCTGTTAACTGTTAACTGTTAACTGTTAACTGCTGACTGCTGACTGCTGTTAAGTGTTAAGTGTTAACTGTTAACTGTTAACTGCTGACTGTTAAGTGTTAACTGACGAATGACGAATGACTAATGACGAATGACTAATAACTAATAACTAATGACTAATGAAAGCGACCAAACTTTTCAGATAGAAGTCCAAAGGCTTCACAAACTAACAGTTTACGGCCGCTGGTTAACTGTGATATTGCTGTGGATTAGCGTCGGTGCTTTGAGCATTTGGAGTTTGCGTCGCGAAATCGGTTTGTGGTTAGAAAACTTCACTTGGGCGGCGGTGCGCTACGGTTTGTATTTTCACCGCTGGCCGACTCTTGGTTTGGCTTTGTGCTTGGCGATGACTTTAGCAGTGCTAACTTGGCAAAGTCGAAATCGGGTGCGAGGATTGCCACAGCGGGAAAAACAGGGTTTAGAACAACAAGTTCGCCGCATTCGCCAACAGGGGCCGAGTCATTTTTTGTGGAAGTGGGTTTGCAAGGGTTCGCAGTAGTCAGTAGTCAGTTGTCAGTGGTCATTAGTCATTAGTCATTAATCATGAGTGCTGTCCCCGCTCCCTAACAGCAGTCAGGCAAAGCGAGGTAAAATCTGTGCTGGGGAAAACTGTTGAAGTGGAATCTCGATCGCAAATTCTGTGCCTTTGCCCGGTTCCGAAAAGCACTTCAATTCGCCACCATGTTGGTTGACAACAACTTCATAGCTAATCGACAATCCCAAACCCGTTCCTTGGCCGACTGGCTTAGTAGTAAAGAAAGGGTCAAACAACCGATTCCGAACATTTTCTGTCATCCCCGGGCCGTTGTCAAAAATCCTAATTATTACCTTTTTTGCCTCGATTAACTCCGTACAAATCCGAATCGCAGGAATCTGGTGGGGAGAGTTACAATTTGAGGAGTGAGTATTGGCATGGGCATTATTTTGCTCATCTGCTTGCGACTTATTCTGGCTTTTTTCATCAACATTTTCGTGTTTATTCCACTCAACAATAGCGTAAATAGCATTAACTAAAATATTCATAAATACCTGATTGAGCTGTCCGGGATAGCACTGCACCAGGGGCAAATCGCTGTATTCTTTGTGAATGGCGATCGCCTCCTGTCCCGGTTTCCCTTTAAGCTGGCTTTGCAAAAGCATAATCGTGTTGTTGATTCCGTCGTGAATGTTGACTTGCTTCATTTGGGCTTCGTCTAACCTGCAAAAATTCCGCAGCGACAAAACGATGTCGCGCACCCTTTCTGCACCTTGGTGCATGGAATTGAACACTTTCGGCAAATCTTCCAGCAAATAATCGAGTTCGATGTTTTCTGATTCCGCTGCAATTGCTGCGATGGATTCGGGACAGTGTTGCTGGTACAGGTAAAGCATCCGTATTAAACTTTCAGTATACTCTTTAGCGTGGTGCAAATTGCTGTAGATAAAGCCGATTGGATTGTTGATTTCGTGAGCTACTCCTGCTACTAACTGCCCCAAAGAAGACATTTTTTCTGTTTGAATTAGTTGGGTTTGAGTGCGCTGAAGTTCCAGCAGGGCAAGTTCGAGCTGTTGGGCTTGATGCCTCAACTGTGCTTGCGATTCCCGCATCGCCACGGTTGCTAACTCGTGAATCTGCAACTGAGAAAGTAGCAGTTGGTGCACGTCTAAAAGTTTGTAAATTTCCGGCTCTACCTGCACTACAATGGGTTCGTGGATTAGTTCGGGCGATCGCTCCAAAGACTGTCGCACTGCCGTCATAATTGAGGTTTTGCGATCGAGAACCAATATATCAGTTTTAGTAAAGCGGTAGAGTACGAACAAAGGCTGTTTAGAAAATAACTCCAAGCTGTAGGGACGGCTCATGTGTTCAAAAAAACGCCTGCGCGAAATCATCCCTGTAAACTTTCCTTGCTCAGTGATGATGATCCCCGGAAGTAAAGGGTTTGCTTGAAAAATTTTAGCAACTTCGTTTCCCAGACACTCAGACTCTAAGAGCAAGTCGTAGAGGGTTAATTCCTGTAGAGTCGATCGCAAACCAAGCGGCGATTTCTGGGGACTCAACCCGTCACTTTCATACACGGCTCCCTCCTTTGGTAATTTGCCGTTGCGGTTGGCTGCTGGAGTATTGCGTATTATTTCCACTGCATTTTCGACTCTTTTTATAGCTGGACAATCAAGTCTAATCTGCTCGATAGAATCCAGTTAATGCAGCAGGATTTTTTATTGTCTTAAATCTTGCTGGTGTCACCCGAAACAATATTGCAGGTTAGAGTAATTTAACAGCAGACGCCCCTTTGAAACCTGACTATTTACTAAATTTTATATATGCAAGATTCTACTAACCAGAACATAGCAGTTATAACTACCTTTAATGTTTGATGACATTAATTTGGTTCAGATCGATCGACACCCGCGATCGCGAGCCAGTACATTTGCTATTACCCCTTGCCTAAAATTATATGACACTCAGACAAGACTAGCGACAAATCGGGAGCCTCGCGCCCTCCTTTGATAAGTCAGGCAAAATCGGTTTCGGGGAATTGCCCAGAAATGTCAATTGTCAGTTGTGGAGCACAAATGCCGATCGCTCTCAACACGCGGATTGTATTGCAGGTAGTCTCCCAGCCAGCGACAGCCGACTGCGACCAATTTGTCAAGTTCAGCCGGTTCTACCCTAGCAGCCTCAAGATTCCAAAGCCTCACCCACGCATCTTTGCCAGCAGATGCTAAAGTTGTGCCATCGTGACTGAAACTCACACTCCACACATCAGCTTGATGCGCCCTATAAGTTTGCAGCAAAGTGCCGTCTCTGCGCCAAAGTCTCACATTGCCGTCAGTGCCGCCCCCTGCGATCGTCCCGCCATCGCGGCTCCAACTGACACTACCCAAACCTGCTGTAGAATCGTCGAGAGTTTTGAGCAACTTGCCGCCAGGACTCCAAAGTTTCACCTTCCAATCGTGACTCGCCGAAGCAATCATCTTACCGTCGGGCGAGAAATTGCAGCCCCAGACTTCATCTCCGTGTCCCAAAAGAGTTTTCTCAAGTCGAAACTCTGTTTCCCCGCTGCGTTTCCAAAGTCTGACAGTTCGATCCTGACTGGTGGAAGCCAACATATTGCCGTCAGGACTGAACCTAACTGATGTAACTGGTCTAGTATGTCCTGTTAAAGTGTGCAGCAAAACGCCGCCTGCACTCCAAATCTTAATACTTTTATCAGAACTGGCTGTAGCAATTAATTCGGAATTAGGGCTAAAACTCGCGCTCCAAACTAAATCTCGGTGACCTTTCAAAATGTGCTGTAAAGTTCCATCGCGGCGCCAAATTCTGACTGTTTTGTCAAAACTTGTAGAAGCAATTAAGTGACTGTCTGGACTGAAAACAACCTCAGTAACTGACTGGGTGTGTCCCGGCCAACTCAAAAGTAATTTGCCGTTGGGCTGAAAAACTTTAACAAGAAAATCGTCACCAGCAGTTACAATTAACTTGCCGTCGGGGCTAAAATTAGCTGTGTGTCCGTTAACCAAACGATTGCGTTCTCGGACTGTATTTAGGGTTCGGTGCAGTATATTTACTGTCTGTGCTTTGAGCGCTGGGGAAACTGGGATGTCTCGCATTTTTTTTGCCGCACTGACTGCTGCGATCAAAGCTCCTAGCTGGTCGTAGCTTAGGGAAATATCGGCGGTGGAGTTGAGGGCTTCAATTTGGGTAATTATTGCTTGTTTTTTTTGATTTTGGGCACGAGTGGCAACTCGCTGCGCGTGCACTACGACGCTGGCAGAGATTGCGGAAATTGCAGCGAGTCCAAATAAACTCAATTGGACTGTTCGCTTGGCTTTTTGCTGGGCTTTAGTCAAGACTCAATTTGCCTCTGCCAATATTTGCGAGGCTGCTTTTTCTAGTTCCAAAGCTCTTTGAAATTCCAGATTTTCGAGTTCTTGGCTAGCTGATAGAAATTGATAATCGCGATAGCTCAAACTTTTGTCTGCCGCCCAGGTTAACGCTTCTACCAGAGATCTGCCTTGCAGCAAGCGAGAACTGTCGGTATGGTTGGATGCGAACCAAGCGTCGAGCGACTCAGAGTAAGGTCTGCGCTTTGCTAATTCTTGCTGTATCCATTCTCGGTTAAAAACCGAGGCGTAAATCTGGTTAAAGACTCTCAGTTTTCCTCGATGTTTGACAATTAAACCAGATAGTAATAGTTCCCTTTTTTCGGAACTGTCTTCAGAAGAAGCAGCTTGAGGAATTAATTGTCCTGCTGGTTTTTCTGTGGCGTTGGGGAGAGTCGCACCGGCGGCTAAAATTTGTTGGTAAATTCCTAACAAGCGGCTGGTGTGCTGGGGATTTCTCAGGAGGCGATCGCGAATTGTTTTGAGGTGTTCCGGTTCGTCTTGAAATTCCCAGTTTTCCAAGGCGCTCGACTGCACTAATTCGGCAATGAATAACTGACTGTTAGCTGGGCTATTGCAGTTGCTCTCGGTTGTTGCTGCTAACTTTTGAGACGTTAATTGACAAATTTTGTGGGTGAGAAATGGCTGTCCTCCCGTCCATGCTAAGATTTCTTGGAGAATTTCTTGGGAATTATCTATTTTTTGCGGCCATCCTCGGACTAAAGGTGCTGCTTCGGCAAGATCGAATCCTTTGAGCTCGATGGCGCGACCAATATTAAACGGAGTTCGGGTTTTGTCACCAACTAAATCTTGAGGAGTTGCGACTCCAAATAAGGCAAAAGTCAGGCGGTTGTAGTCGGGATTTTCGGCGCGTTTGTTGTAGCAGCCGCGCAGCATGGCAAAAAAGTCGTCGCTGCTGAAGTTGAGGGAGAGAATGCTGTCAATTTCGTCGATAAATATCACGATATTGCGATCGGTGGAAGCAAGTAATACCTGTTCGATAAATTCATTTAATCTGAGGACTGGCGGCAAGTGTTCGCGATCGCGCCACCAAGTCTTGACATTCATTTTAATTTTTAAGCTGTTGGCGAGAGTGGCTGTAAAGCCGGCATACCACTGCACGGGAGTTATTTCAGCAGTGCCAATTCCCGTGATGTCAACAATCCCGCAGGCGGTGTTTTCTGCTTGCAAGCGGCGCGCTGTTTGCACCCGCAGACTCGATTTCCCCATTTGTCGCCCGGTGAGTATGTAGCAAAACTCGCCTGTTTTTAACGAGTCGTAAAGTTCGCGATCGGCAGCTCTAGTGACGTAGGTAGGAGCATTCGCGGGCAAACTGCCGCCAACTTGATATTCAAATTCTGTAGCTGTCAAATCGCACACGGACAATAAAGGGGAAGCAGAAGCAAGTAATTCTATTTTACCCGACTTTTTCCCAACCTCAACTTCTCTTTGAGGAAGTTGATTTTGTTGCGATAATATTTCGATCATTATTACTTCTCCTACCCCTTTATTTTAGGCAATTCTCATTAGAAACTCTAAGATGTTGATCCCAGGAATCTCGGGGCGCCGGGTTTTGTTTGGCGATCGCACTGAGCTAAATTCAAAGGACATTTGATGAAAGTAAGCGACGGTTTCCATGTGCGGTTTGCCGAACTAGATGTGTTAACTATATAAACGGTAGGGCGATCGCACTTTCAGTACAATGTCACTATTTCAACCGGTACACCTGTTGAGTTTGAGTATCTGAGAGTGTGAAACTAGCTTGAATCCTGTGGCTGTGGCGATCGCAGGTTTTTGAAGGGCCCTGGCGCCGCGAGGGCGATATGCAGACAGTTAGCGTATTGGCACAAGGGGAGGGGGAGAGGGGGAGAGGAGAAAAATATTCCCTGTTGCTGATTGCTTCTATCCGCTACATCCCTAGCATCCCGTACCTTGCTCGTTGCCGAACTTGCTTCTGGCAGCAGACAGAATCGAGTCCGCGGAGGACGGATTTTGGATTGTCGCCGTTAAAAATGAAGAGAAAAGCACGACAGCACCAGCAACAATATCACCCAAAAGAATGATTTATCTACAAAAAGTTGCGTGTTATCTTTACTAGGTAATTCTATACAGAAATACTTTTACTGCCAAGGAGAACAAAAAATGGACACACCTACAGATCGCCTACAAGAACCAGTCGGGGCTAGAGAACTCGAATCAATACCTGTATCGGGAAATATTTCGAGCCAAAAAGTTGCTGAGGTTAACTTTGAAACGACTCCCTTAGAAACTCCTGTTTATAATCAGGACAAAGTTAGCGTCGAGGAGTTGAAGATTAATGGCGACGATTTAGTGGCTAAAGTTAAAGAACTGATTCACGAAAGCAATATCCGCCGCATCATTATCAAAAATGAAGAAGGACGGATCTTGGTAGAAGTTCCTCTGACGGTGGGAGTAGTTGGCGGAGTGATCGGTGCCGCTTTGTTTCCAGTCATTGCAGCAATCGGAGCGATCGGTGCATTAGTCGCTCACATGACGATTATCATCGAAAGAACAGATTGACCGCTCGACAGTTGACCGCTCGACAGTTGACCGCTCGACACATGAGGGCGACCTCTACCTGGAAGTCCGAGGATTTGAGTAATGAATAGTCTTGTTTTAATTTCTCCCTACAAGGGTGGAGGCTTTAAACCAATTCTTTGGAGTAAAAAAATTAGAAGACTGGGCGGTTGAAACCGCGTCTATACAAACAAAACCCCCTTAAGAGCGGGTTGAAGATTGGGCAGTTAAAATTGCGTTATTTGCTTTACACCGCGGAGGCGGACTACCCTTCCCGAAGGCTAACGCCTACATTTGTGTAGATGCGGTTGAAACCGCCGTCTTATCTATATCCTAAGAAACAGTTTGGTGAGCTAACTTAACTTTCCCTAAAGCCATCTTTCTGCTGTCGAAGAGCTTCATTACCCCGGAGGAGATGGTCTCGATGATATCGGGAGCGCAGTAAGAGAGAAACTCTTCCGACGAAATATCACCGGCAAAAAAGTCTTGAGCTTTCTTCAAAAAGTTTTCTGTTTCAGCAAAGCCGATTGATTTGATAATAAAGGTAGCTACGGGTGAGTTTTTAATATCATAGGGAGATTCTTGATTGCGTCCTATTGCTAACAAATCTAAAACCTCTTTTTCCAACTGACTTTCTAAGGGGTAGGCGATTTGTCGGTTGGGCAAGTAATCCTCCAAAACTGATGTTTTAAATCCTGGTGCGCGCAATTCTCCCATCATAGTCGAAAGCGGAATATCGCGGCCCAAACGGTAGGAAAGAGCTTCTAAGATGGCGATGGTAATTAGTTTTATCCCGAGATAAAGTTTGGCAGCGGCGATATTTTTTCGTGTTTGGGCAATCATGTAAGTGTAGGTTTCAGCGTCCGGCTCTTGCATAAACTGCTGGAAAACGAGTTCGGGTTTGAGAAAGTTTAAAAATCCTTCCATTTTTTGCAGAGACCTGCGATATCCGCCAACAGTATAGGAATTGACATTGCTCAATTCGTGGTTGGTTTCCGGCATTAAGTTCCAGGTATTGTCTAAGAAATCAGAGGAATTGGGAGAGGCAAAATTCTCTACATCCCGATTTGCTAACCTGACAGAACGCTTGACAATTTCTGCAGTTTCGGTATCAGTCCATCCGAAATCAAAATCGCGATTTATACTTACCAATCGCTGGTGCAAAAGTTCGATCGCGCTCAAACCGCTGGGCGACACCGCACGAAAAGGAATAGTAGCTTCGATGCAGGCGGAGATTTCGGCGATCGCACCTGCTGGCAAAAAAGGCTCCAAAGATTTGGCAGCAATCACAGCACTCAAGAATTCGTTTTGGCCGGCAAAGGGAGAGAGAGTTTTACCGGGAACAAACCCAAAGACACAGGCCACGAGGTGATACATGGCATCGTTGGGAAGTTCGGTTCGATCTCTAATCACTAACTGCGATCGCACTTCTTTGACAAAAGGACAAAGGGCGCTACTAATATTGAAACTCACGCCCTGATCGACTTGCACGTATACGAGGTCGTGAAACAGCGCCGCCAGCACCTCGATCGGATCGACTGACCCCCCGACCTCAAAAATGTGTTCCGACGTGTGAAAGTAGCGCCAAGGCCCCCTCATCGTTTGAATGATGAGCTCTGCTATCTGCTCCAGCTTCGGAATGTCTACTCTACCTCCCAATTCCCCGATCGACGCTACCAAAGCATCCAGACACCGTTTTTGTTCTCCGAAAAGCTCCATTTACGCACCTCCACTACATTCCCTGATCGTCTTGGACGCTTATTGCATGGTATCAAAACGCGCTGCGATCGTGCCATCACTCCTGACTCAAAACTTGCTGTTGTCAAAAGCGCAATCGGGGGGTAAAAGCCAGAGGGGAAGAGAGGGAGAGAGGGAGAGAGCGATAGAGCGATAGAGGAGAATTAAAAATTAAAAATTTCCCGCGATCCTGGGAACTAGAAGGTTCTGTATCATCAATAACATTAGATTTGACTGATGATAGAATTTTAGATTGAAGAATTGAAAAATTCAAGAATTGGGAATGACTGATAACGATCGGGGTTGCGATTGCCGGCAGAGCAGTTGCATTTGTTTTTAACAGGTGTTAGTTAACAACCGCCAGCTCGCTAAATCTCAAAAAAATGCGGTTTCTCGGATAAATCTGGGGTCGATCGACAACAAGCAGAAACCGGATTTTAGCCCACGCACGCCAGCCCCGAGCAATGTTCAGCTTTTAGAGAGAGGTAAAAAGTCGCCCGATCGCTGCAATATTAACTAGGCACTCAACAATTTGGGAGACTAGGCGGCGTGAAATTCGTGTCCGACCCGCGGATAATAGTCAAAATCCGCAAAATGAACGAGCGGGTGCGGTGGCAAGAACAGGCGATCGCCGATCGGGGAATCGACCAAACTCGTATAGTTCTGGACGATCCAACCGCCGACAGTCCAGAGTTTTCGTTTTTAGTTGCAGGCGACAGCGGCACGAGCAACCACCGCGGCCACAACCCCCAGCGGCAGGTTGCCCAACAAATGATCTGGGAACGCGAAAATTGCCGTTTCCTCCTGCACACGGGCGATGTAGTTTATCTGGTGGGTTCGAGCGAATATTACTTGCAAAACTTTATTCGCCCCTACCGAGAATTTATAGTCGGCGGCGAGCAACCATCTCGGATTGCTTACGATCGGATGGTGTTTAACTTTCCGTTTTTGCCAGTACCCGGAAACCACGACTACTACGACTTACCCGTAGTCTACGGCCTGCTGTCAGCAACAGCTTTGCCGCTGCGGAAGCTGCTGGGTTCCAAATTGGATCTCGATGTCGGCTGGCACGGTTCCGATCGCGGAAATGCCTACGCTAAAGCGTTTCTCGACTACCTGAAAGCTCACAAATTGCCCGGAGAACTCGATCGCCACCTAGACGCCCACTACACCGCCAGCACCAGCACAGGCCGCTGCCTCCGCTACCAACCCGGACGCTTTACCCGCTTACCCAACCGCTATTACACATTCTGCAGCGGCGGCATCGACTTCTTCGCCCTCGACTCCAATACCTTCAACGAACCGTTGCCGATCCCGAAAACCAAACAGGGCGACATTCGCCGCCAAAATTTGGAACTCGATCGCCAGCAGTTGGAAAAAGACAAAGTGGAAATGCTGGAAATGTCCGATCGGCTCAAACCGGAAAATCCAGAGGAAGCCGAACAGCTAGACGACTTGCGCGCCAAACTAGCGCAAGTTGACGAAATGCTGATGGATATCGACAAACAACTGTCGCCCGACAGAAAGGCCTCCACGGATGTGGAACAGCTCGAATGGCTCAAACAAAGACTGATTGCGTCTTGGGGCGATTCCCAGGTGCGAGGGCGGGTAATGTACCTACACCACCCCCCCTACGTAACCGAGGCGACAAAGTGGAATCAAGCTCAAACTTTGGCGGTGCGGTTGCGGTTGCGGGAGGTACTCGACGCGGTGGCCGATGCAGTTGGGAAGGAGACGCGGGGGCGCCCGCTAGTAGATTTGGTACTCACAGGCCACGCGCACTGTTTGGAATACCTGCGGACTGGGGATACCGGACACGGCGACTCTGGGATTAATTGGATTGTCTGCGGGGGAAGCGGCCACAGTCTCCGGCGCCAGCGCCCGGAAGGGCCGATATTGCACGAACCGTCGAACCCGGAAGCTTATCGGTTGGCGCGATCGACCGGTGCTGAAAAAACAGGCCGCCAGGTAGCAGAATCTTTGCTATTTGTCGGCCGCAGCGGTCAAGGTGCCCACAAGCGCCGTCCTTATTCGTGCTTGCGGATTGATGTTTTAGACGGGACTCCCCCGAAGTTCAGAGTCAGACCTTTGGTTGTCGAACGATTTGAGGGGAAATGGCAGGAGATCGCGATCGAACCTTTTGTGATTTAACTTCATTTCTAGGTTCGATCGTTCGGACTTCAGTCCTTCCAAGAAATTACCGACTAGGTTCGATCGTTCGGACTTCAGTCCTTCCGAGAAATTAGCGACTAGGTTCGATCGTTCGGACTTCAGTCCTTCCAAGAAATTACCGACTAGGTTCGTAATGAGGACTTCAGTCCTTCCAAGAAATTACCGACTAGGTTCGATCGTTCGGACTTCAGTCCTCAGTTTGAGAAGGACTAAAGTCCGAACGATCAAACCAAATTAATTGTTTATGTCTCAAACGCGGAAATCTTCAATCTTTACACTCAACTTAATTCAGGAGAAAAATTCAATGATTGCTAACTTAACCGCCACCGGCTGGGAAATTATTTATCACCGCGCCCACGCTTTGCTCGCCGCCCAACTGGGCGGACAGTGGAAGCGCTCGAAATCTCCGGTTCGCCTCTACGAAACTATAGCCGCGATTTCCCACCACGACGATTTAGAGAAAGAGTGGGAAGAAGATATCTTGACTGAAGCGGGGGCGCCCTTAGATTTTACCTTGAGCACGGAAACTTCTCTGCCTAAAATGCGAGGATTGACGCAGAATTCCCTGTATCGCGGGCGGTGGGTAGCAATGCTGATTTCTATGCACATGAGCTTTCTGAATGAAGGAAAGCGGGGAGAGTCGAAGGAACTCGACGAATTTTTGGACGAACAACTCGCCAACCAAAAAAAGTGGCGCGAGGAGATGAAGATTTCTAAGGAAGAGGCCCAATCAGCTTATGCTTTTTTCCAGTGGTGCGATCGGCTATCATTAATTCTTTGCAGCGGCGAGTTGCCCGCCGGAGAACGAGCTTTAGAAATTAGTGTCGGCCCCGACGGCAAGCGCTACGATATTGTACAGAACAGCAACGAACTGGTGACTGTAACTCCTTGGCCTTTTGAAGACGATAAATTTACTGTCAACGTCGAAGCGTGCCACTTGGATCAAGTCAAGTTCGACAGCAACCAGGAAATCAAGGAAGCGCTGCAAAAAGCTCCGCGTGAAGTTTTAGAGTGGACTTTTGTTAAGTCTTAATTAAACGGAAGAGTAGAAATACTGCACTGTTCTAGGTTCGATCGTTCGGACTTCAGTCCTCAGTTTGAGAAGGACTAAAGTCCGAACGATCGAACCTGTTTCAGTTTACCAGACATAATATACCCCTTACCAATTACCAACTATGAAACGTTCAGCTTGCCTAATTTTCAATCCCGTCGCCGGCAACAGTAACCCCGACCAAGACTTAGCTAGAATTCAGGAACTTTTAGAGCCGTTTATTGACTTAGACATTCGGCTGACAACGCCAGAAGTAGACGCAGATCAAATCGCCCGCGAAGCAGTTGCTAGAGGAGTTGAGGAAATTATTGCTTCCGGGGGCGACGGCACATTATCAGCAGTTGCTGGTGCCATTGTCAGCACAAATATTCCTTTAGGAATTATCTCGCGGGGAACTGCGAATGCTTTTGCGAATGCTTTAGACATTCCGAATACAATTGAAACCGCCTGCGCAAATATTTTGGGAGGGTTGACGCGGGTGGTGGATGCCGCGATTTGCAACGGTGAAATGCCGATGGTTTTATTAGCTGGAGTGGGTTTTGAGGCGGAAACTGTCGAATTAGCCGATCGCGAAATGAAGAATCGCTGGGGAATGCTGGCCTACATTCTGTCGGGAATTCAACAGTTAAACAATTTAGAAAGATTTGAAGCGGAAATCGAAACTGAAGATAAAATTATCACCCTTACTGCTGTGGCGGTGACGGTAGCGAATGCAGCGCCGCCTACTTCCATTTTAGCTCAAGGCCCGGCGGGCATTATTTTTGATGACGGGTTGCTGGACATCACCCTGGTGGCGCCTCAAAATAAAGCTGGGGCGATCGCAGCCTCTTATCACCTATTACAAACAGCTTTGAGCGGCAATCCTACCGATAGCGACGATATCGGTTATTTGCGCGCCAAAAAAGTAAAAATCACTGCCGATCCGCCTCAAAAAGTGGTGGTAGACGGGGAAATCATGGGCATGACTCCACTTTCTATTGAGTGCATTCCGGGAGCTTTAACTATTTTTGTACCGCGAGTTGAAGTAGAGCCACTGGTGGAAAAACTCACAGGCTTAGCGGACATCGAAGTTACAATGAAACCCTTAACTTAAATTTTTTAGCGGCACAAACAATAAGAAAGACCGCGCGGGCGGTCTTTAATTTTTAAGCCTCTAAGATTTGACGAATCCGGCGTTCCAAAAGTTCGAGGTCAAGTCCACCTTCATCGCGGCTAATGCGGCGCACGGTGACGTTAACATTGCTCAAATCTGCCAGCAAATCTTGGAGGATTTCTTGTTGCTGGCGAGCTTGAGTTATTTCGCGTGGTTCCTGCACCAAATCGCGAACAATTGTATCTTCGGCGCGCGAAGCAACGATCGGGTCTGCTTCGCCGTCTACGTGTACGAAAGTGCGCCGGCCCGGGCCACGTTGTTCTTCAATTGGGATTACTGCTGTTACTCGATCAGAGCGTACATATTTACCAAATCCGAGGTGGACTAACACTGATGATTGTATTTTCATAGATAGCAAGTTTTATTTCTTAGTTATCTATATTTTAACTTTTAAAACTACGATCTAACAACTAATCTGAGAGCTATTATTACTACAATATATGTCGGTTTTTTCTCGGTGTTATAGTGGTCATATTTAGTAAAAAATGCTAATATCTGTTGTAATAGCATGGGAACCCAGAAACCGTGTTTTTACCGAATCTTCGGGCTGTAACGCTTCTTTTCGTAGCAACCCGGTTTCGAGGAGTCGGAGTGCATGGAAACCCAAAAACCGGGTTGTTACGGGATCTTCGGGCTACAACGTGTCTTTTCGTAACAACCCGGTTTTTTTGGTCGGAGTGTCTAAGTGATGGGTTAACATAAAAATAGAGCATTTTGCGATCGCCCGCAACGCATTTCAGGGACATAGCCTACCGATTCTAGATTTGAGCATTACTTCAACGGAAAAATAGGAAAGCCTAAATCATGCTAATTAGTCTCGACTTAGTTATCAGCCTCCTGACGGCAATTCCCTTCGGCACCATCAAAGACAAGTTTCAGCGCAACGAAACAGTCATCAAACTCTTAAAAAGATTTAACCTCGACCCCGATGCTCCACCCGCAGATTTTAGCGGTGTGTATGTTTATACTTTAGTAGAGTACGGTGCAGGCAAACCCAAGCAGATTTTAGACCTGTTTCGCCAAAAAGAGATTGAATCAGCATTTCGCAAAGCTTTCGAGTCCGATAGCCCAGCTATTTTAATTAAAGCAGGCGATGAATATCTGAATGAGAGTGCTTTAGGTAAAGAACTTCGAGATTTAGGCATTGACCCCAGACGGGAATTCATGGCTTTTGCGGCCGTGTTTATGGAAGTCGCAAAGCGGACGCGATCGATCGGCGATGTGGTGATGGGAAATGCGATCGCCAATGTGCAAAAACGCCTATCTCTGGTACTCGATCGCATCGATCGCTTGCCCACCCTGGAAGGAATTCGCACCGAATTTGCGCGGTTGGAAGCCGAAGATGTTCCCGCACTTCCCGCAGCAGCATCGACTAATTTTTAAAAGTCTCAAGTCTTTATTTTATCACAACAAGTGCGCGGTTGGTTTGAAACATTAAATTATCAATTTGAAACCTATCAAATCTCGGAAGATAACTATTTTGAATGGATTATCGATGTTCCGGTGAGACGCAAAAAGTACGATCGCATTTTAGTGCGCGGAATTGCCGGAGAAGCCGGACTCAGAGACATTTCAGCCTTGCGCGAGTCGGTGGAAAAACAGCGCACCGATGAAGGCTGGTTAGTCACAGCCCGCCGCATCAGTAGCGCTGCGCGGGATGAAGTAGAAAAAGATGAAAATAGCGATCTAGCTTGCTTTACTTTCGATGAATTGCTCGACCAAGATGCCGATTTTACCGCTTATCTCGATTGGCTAGAAACTGAAATAAAAAACAGGCAAATTGATACCAAATATGTGCCGCTAGCTTGTACAAAAGAAGAAATTGACCCCGATACTCACCGCAAGATAGGCGTGAGTCATTATGGCGATCGAGATGGCTGGATTGAAGGTTATATTGACCTTTGGTTAGATGACCCAGTTAAAGAACATATTTCAGTTTTAGGAGAATTTGGAACCGGGAAAACTTGGTTTGCGATGCACTATGCTTGGATGGCGCTACAACGCTACAAAAAAGCTCAAAAGCGTGGCTTAGAACGTCCGCGTTTGCCGTTAGTAATTCCGCTGCGGGATTACGCGAAAGCAGTTAGCGTCGAGTCGCTGTTTTCCGAGTTTTTCTTTCGGAAACACGAGATACCTTTGGCGGGTTATTCGGCCTTTGAACAACTCAATCGCATGGGCAAGTTTCTGCTGATTTTCGATGGTTTTGATGAAATGGCCGCTAAGTGCGATCGGCAAGAAACCATCAACAACTTCTGGGAACTAGCAAAAACCGTGGTTCCAGGCGCAAAAGTCATCCTGACTTGCCGTACCGAACACTTTCCTGAAGGCAAGGAAGGACGGGCATTGTTCAATGCAGAACTGCAAGCATCAACAACTATTTTAACAGGCGAAACTCCCCAATTTGAAGTATTAGAATTAGAGAAATTCAACGACGAGCAAATTCGGCAATCGCTGTCATTTCAAACAGAAGCAGCTACTGTCGAAAAAGTCATGGGAAACCCGCAACTATTGGATTTAGCGCGTCGCCCGGTGATGACCGAATTAATTTTGGAAGCATTGCCCGATATTGAAGCTGGAAAACCAGTCGATATGTCGCGGATTTATCTGTATGCGGTGCGGCGGAAGATAGAGAGAGATATCAAAGCCGAACGGACTTTTACATCTTTAGCAGATAAGCTTTACTTTTTGTGCGAGTTATCGTGGGAAATGCTGTCTACCGACCAAATGAGCCTAAATTATCGCGGTTTTCCCGATCGCATCCGCGGCCTGTTTGGTTCCGTTGTCCAAGAGGAAAAAGACTTAGACCACTGGCATTATGACATGATGGGTCAAACGATGCTGATTCGCAATGCCGATGGCGATTATACTCCGGCGCATCGTTCGTTGTTGGAGTTTTTTGTCGCTTATAAATTTGCAGCGGAATTAGGAGTTTTGGCGGCAGATTTTACCGAATTAGTTGCGCCTGAACAGTCTTGTGTAAATCCTAATGCAGCGCCTCGATCGTACACTTGGTCTAATTATTGTCAGCTTCAAGCCCAGAAGAGAAATAAGGGTGAACTTATTGCGCCTTTGCAGGGATTTGTTGCTGAAGATTTAGGGCAACTCCGTCAGAGTTTCGGACACGCGCCCCTGACAAAAGCAGTAATGGATTTGTTGTTACCAATGGTAGGGGCTGTACACTCGTGCCGGCCCTGCCTCGATGTAGGGGAAGCTACGGAGGAATTATTGGAAATTCTGGAAGCAACGCGGGGACAAACTGAAAATGAAGTAGGTTATGTGGGAGGGAATGCGGCGACGCTGTTGGTAAAAATCGATCGCACTGCGTTAGAAGGAAAAGACCTTTCTCATGCCGTTATTTTAGGTGCTGATTTGACAAATGCGACGCTGCGCCGCGTCAATTTTGCTGAAGCAAATCTGACTGATTCTACTTTTACTAAAATTTTCGGTAGTGTTCAATCGGTAACATTTAGTCCTGATGGTAAACTGTTAGCTACAGGCGATACTGATAGCGTAGTTCGCTTGTGGGAAGCTAGCAGTTGCAGAGAAATATTGACCTGTAAAGGACATATCAACGTGGTGGAGTCCGTCGCCTTCAGTCCTGACGGTAAAATCCTTGCTAGCGGCAGTTATGACAAAACAATTAAGTTATGGGATGTCAAAACTGGTGAATGTTTAAAAGTTTTTGAGGGACATACCGAATCAGTAATGTCAGTCACCTTCCATCCTGATGGAAATATACTCGCTAGCGGGAGTTTCGATCGCACGATCAGGTTATGGGATATTCACACGGGTGAATGCTGCAAAATTTTGCAAGACCATACTAAAGTTGTATTTTCAGTGGCTTTCCATCCTGCTGGTGAGATGTTAGCCAGTGGAAGTGGCGACAAAACAGTGAGGCTGTGGAATGTCGGTACTGGTGAAGGCTTCAAAATTTTGTACGGTCATAAAAACGTGCTTTCAGTTGCTTTCAATTCTGCTGGTGAAATACTTGCTAGTGGTAGCGACGACGAAACAGTGAGGCTGTGGAATATCGGTAGTGGTGAATGTCTCAAAATTTTGGAGGGACATTTCGGTAAAGTACGGTCAATAGCCTTCAGTCCAAATGGCGAAATACTCGCCAGTGGAAGTCTCGATCGAACAGCAAAACTATGGGATATTCGCACTGGTGAATGCTTGAATACTTTGCAAGGACATAGCAATCAAGTATGGTCAGTTGCCTTCCATCCTGCTGGTGAAATACTTGTTAGCGGTAGTTACGACCAAACGCTGAGGCTGTGGGCGATCGACAGCGGTGAATGCTTGAATACACTGCAAGGGTATAGCAATCAAGTAATATCGATCGCCTTCAGTCCAAACGGTAAAATACTTGCTAGCGGCGATGACGAACAAACTGTCAAGCTCTGGGATGTCAGCAGCGGTAAGTGCCTCCAAATTTTGTACGGACACCTCGATCGGGTAAACTTAGTTGCCTTCAATCCTTCAGGTCAAATACTTGCCAGCGCTAGTTATGACCAAACACTGAAACTGTGGGATATTCGCAGTGGTGAATGCCTTCATACTTTGCCAGAATTTGGCAATGAAACACGATCGATCGCCTTCAGTCCTTCGGGTGAAATACTTGCTAGTGCAGGTTATGACCAAACGGTGAGGTTGTGGGATATCGGTACTGGCGAATGCCTCAAAACCTTGCAAGGACATAATAGTTCAGTACACTCAGTTGTCTTCAGTCCTTTGGGCGAGATATTTGCCAGTGCAGGTTAT
>JANYGO010000329.1 GCA_025362325.1 Cyanobacteriota bacterium
AATAGAATCGCTGTTGCAGCGCTGCGAAGAAATTGAAATTAGCGCACCCGCCGAATTAGACAAAATTTAATCAATTTTGCCTTTATTTCTTAGTCGGCGTCCGGCGGACATCGTTTGTATAGCAGCGATTTCAATCGCCGAGTTTTATCTTTATTTCTTAGTCGGCGTCCGGCGGACATCGTTTGTGTAGACGCGATTTCAATCGCCGAGTTTTATCTTTATTTCTTAGTCGGCGTCCGGCGGACATCGTTTGTGTAGACGCGATTTCAATCGCCGAATGATTTAGTTTTTTATTTTTAACTTCCTGTTCGTATACTGAGGAACCCAGCCTTGAGCAGTGGTGTAATACTGCACGGCTTTCAAGTACAGCAACGGAGTGAGATAAAACCAATGTTCGGTATTGGGCGGTACTTTAATGTATTCTTCAGCTTGCAACATTAATTGTACTTGAGAGCCGTTAGGATACACAAACCCAAAAACACATTCCCCAGCTAAAACGCGAAGAACTTCTGCATCTGCGTGGGTGTGAGTGCGATCGCTTTGAGTCATGAGCGAGTAAATCTGGGGCGAACCGGGATGCAGCACTTTCAAGTCGCACCACTGACATCCGCTAGCGCGCTTGAAGTATTCAAACTCGGTTTTAAATGCTGCGAGGATCTGCTGTTTTTCTGTTACATTGAGAATGTCTTGAAGTAAGATTTCTTGCACCACAGGATTTTCGTTCGTTGGCAGGCGATCGAGCTGAATATTTAAAACATCCAGTCGGCTGGCGATCGCCCCGATATCCGTATATGTGCTACCGTCTTCTAGTTGCAGAACAGCCATATTACACCACCTATTTATTGGGCTTTGAAGAGAATTTACTTGCCACTTTCTCTATACTGTTGTTACAGACTAAACTCCTGCTTATTTTCAATAATAGCCGATCGCCAAAATTAGATATTTTACCTAGTAATTTATAAACTATCTACCACAGTTTAAATACAATTTAAAATTTTTAACTTTTATTTAATAAAATTGAGAGTAGAGAGTCGGATGCTGGTGTCGCACCTTACTGGTTGAGAAACTGCGTTACTAAATTTTGGAAAAAATTAAAAACCGCCAAATCAGGAGCTGTTTAGAGAATGAAAACAGGAAAATTAGCTGCAAAGCAATTCCCCACAGTACGGGCGGCCACTTAACAGCGCGCCGAGCGACTGAAAATGCGTAGGACAAACCGACAAAAACCGCTAACCCCAATACAGAAACAAGTCTTTCCATTTCAGTCAGATTCCCTTATAATCAAAGATTAACGCTCAAAATTACGGCGCAGCCTAATTGCTGCTACTTTTATGCCTCTACCTATAGTTGCTATTATTGGACGCCCCAATGTAGGCAAATCGACGATCGTCAACCGTTTAGCCAACAGCCAAGACGCGATCGTCCACGACGAACCGGGAATCACGCGCGATCGCACGTACAGGCCAGCATACTGGGGCGATCGAGAATATCAAGTCGTAGACACAGGCGGGCTAGTATTCGACGACGAAACCGAATTTCTGCCACTAATCCGCGAACAAGCCCTGGCGGCGCTCGCAGAAGCCAGCGCAGCAATTTTCGTAGTAGACGGACAAACCGGACTCACAGGCGGCGACGAATCCATAGCCTCTTGGCTGCGGCTGCAAAAAGTCCCCGTCATTCTAGCCGTCAACAAGTGCGAATCGGAAAATACAGGACTTACCCAAGCAGCAGACTTTTGGCAACTGGGACTGGGAGAACCTTACCCAGTTTCCGGAATTCACGGTAACGGCACCGGTGAATTGCTAGACGAACTAATGACTCACCTTCCCACAGAAGTAGAGCCAGAAGTAGACGAAATCAAAGTAGCAATTATCGGTCGCCCCAACGTCGGTAAATCTAGTTTGCTAAACGCATTTCTGGGAGAAAACCGCGCCATAGTCAGCCCGATTTCCGGTACAACCCGCGACGCAATTGACACATTAGTCGAACGCAACGGTCAAACCTACCGCCTGATTGACACAGCCGGAATCCGCAAAAAGAAAAACGTCGAATACGGCGCCGAATTTTTCGGGATCAACCGCGCTTTCAAAGCCATCCGCCGCGCCGACGTGATACTGCTAGTAATTGACGCAATTGACGGCGTTACCGACCAAGACCAAAAATTAGCCGATCGCATCAGCCAAGAAGGTCGAGCCTGCATCATAGTCATCAACAAATGGGATGCCATAGAAAAGGACAACGACACCATCTACGACTACGAAAGAGAAGCAAGAACCCGACTCTATTTCCTCGACTGGGCCGAAATGATTTTCGTCAGCGCCATGAGCGGACAGCGAGTTGAAAAAATCATAGAATTAGTAGACAAAGCCTCCGACGAACACAAACGTCGCGTCGCTACCGCCGTGATCAACGAAGTCATAGAAGAAGCAACAAGCTGGCACTCAGCCCCAGTTACCCGCCAAGGAAAACAAGGCAAAATCTATTACGGAACCCAAGTGCGATCGCAACCACCAACAATTGCGTTATTCGTCAACGATCCCAAACGCTTCACCGAAAATTACCGCCGCTACATGGAAAGCCAATTCCGCAAACATCTAGGCTTCACTGGCACACCAATGCGGCTGCTGTGGAGAGGCAAAAAAGTTCGCGCCACCGAAATCAGCACAACCAACAGAGCACTGCGCGTGAAGTAATTCGAGATATTAGATTAAAGAAAAAACGCAGTTTAAGGATCTCAGAAAATTGCGTTTTTTTCTTTACTCTTCCTTCTTTACTCTTGCTTCGCGCCCTTTGCGTGTAAGCGCTTCGCGCAGGCTACGCCAACCCGGTTCAATAAATTGATATTCTTAAAAATCTCAAATATAAAAAATGGATTTATTGCGATCGCTCCCCATAGGACTTTACCTAGAACAACCCGTAACCTGGCTGCACAGGCTAGACTCCCGCGTCAAACTAGCTTGGTTGATGACATTTCTGATCGCGCCCATACTCGCCAATCCCGTCTGGCGGTTGATGCTAGTAGCAATGTTAATCGTACTGACACTAAGCGCAGCCATTCCCTTCCGCGTGTGGAAGCAGCAAATGGGACTGCTTCTGCTATTCTGCTTTTTAGTATTTGTCCTCAGCGCTCTTGCCCCCGACGCACTTCCCTCAGAACACCAGCCCCGCATCCCCGCCGACGAATTAACCTTTTCCCAACAGCCCGCAACCCTTCCACCCCCTCAAAAGCCCAAACCCTGGTACCAACCTTTTAACATAGGCTCAAACTCCCCAACCCAAAATCCCAAATCCCCAATCTCAAATAAACTCCCCCAACCCACAAACTACAGTTACGTTGTATTCAAGCAAGGCCCGATTAAAATCACCCGCAAATCCATAGATTTAGCTATCAACGTCAGCACCCTATTTTTCACAGTAATTTACAGCACCAACCTCTACCTCCTCACCACAGCCAGCGAAGAAATCACCGCCGCCATCGAAAACTTAATGCAGCCGCTGCGCCGCTTGCACTGGCCTGTCACCGAAATAGCACTAACATTAACCTTATCTTTGCGGTTTATTCCCCTAGTATTGGAAGAAATACAAAATTTAGTGCGATCGGTCAGCACTAGAGCCATAAACTGGAAAAAACTCGGATTTCGCCGCGCCGCTCAAGTTTGGTTGATGATCGCAGAGCGACTATTAGAAAACTTGCTGTTGCGAGCCGAACAAATTGCTAGCGCCATGAAAGTTCGCGGCTTCACCAGTCCCGATCGACACCGTGTAGAATGGCACTCCTTGCACTTCAAAATCCGAGATTGGATCGCCCTCGGCTGCTTGATCCTGCTCTGGAGCGCCCGCTTGGTTTGGGGTTGGGACAGTTGACAGTTGACAGTTGACTGTTGACTGTTGACTGTTGACTGCTTGCAAGGGAGAAGCGTTGACAGTTGCACAGTACCGGAATCAAACCATTTATGCTTGGCGGCTATCGGCCACCCATCAAAGCAAAACTGATACCAGTTTCCAACAACAATGCAGATGTAGGTAGACTCCAAAGCCATATCCAGTAAGTCATCCCCAACTCTTCAATTCTTCAATCTCCAATCTCAAATCTCTCATGGTATGAGATACTTCGACGCGACAGTCCTGCTAAAGTAATGGAGATGAAAATTTAGAGATTCAAGGCTTTGAACATCTATCTTGGGACAGATATCGTATATATTCCCCGCATTCAAGCCACATTAGACCGGTTTGGCGATCGCTTCGTCCAAAAAGTTTACACCAGGGCCGAACAAAGAGACTGCGGGCAACTAAATTCTCAACACAGGAACATTAAAGGTAAAATGAATCGAGTTTCCAGCAACCAGCTAGCGGGGCGCTGGGCAGCCAAAGAAGCCGTTGTCAAAGCTTTAGGCACGGGATGGCGGGGAATACGGTATGCAGATGTGGAAATTCGGCGCTCCGAAAACGGTGCGCCAAACGTGCAACTGCACGGAACAGCAGCATCACGAGCATCTGTTTGGGGAAATTGCCAGTGGCAATTGAGCCTCAGCCACGACGGAGACTATTGCATGGCTACGGCGATCGCCCTTTGTACGCGATCGAGCGACACTCAAATCTAAAATCTCAATCTTTAATCTAATATCGATCGATTGTGAGCGTGAATGACTACCGAAACCTACCTCAATCATCCAAACTTTGGCCTCCTCTTCAGGGTATCCCAGGTTGAAGACAGCCAAGAATTATTTACCACCCTATACGCCCAGCGCCTATTTTTCCTAGTAACAAACGGCCCTGGCGGCCTGAGATTTGAGCCCATCAGCCGCTCAGACGCTCGCCTCATGGTCGAAATTCGCCTGCGAACCCTCCGTCGCAGCGGTCAATATCACGAGTACGACCAATTGCAGGTCGTTCACAAGCGCACTTTTCAATAGCGAAAATTAGTAATCGGTAATTCGTAATCCGTAATTGGTAATTTGGTAATTGGTAACTGTCTTAATTTTCCTTCCCTCCAGTTGCCAGAATTGAGTACCTATGACCATTGCCTCTCGAATTAACAGCATTCGCCAACAGTTGCCGGAATCAGTGCGGTTAATCGCCGTTACCAAACAGGTACCGACTGAGGCTATCCGGGAAGCCTACGACGCCGGTATCCGAGATTTTGGCGAGAGCAAAGTTCAAGAGACTGCCGAAAAACAAAGCCAACTGCAAGATTTGCCGGATATCAACTGGCACTTGATCGGTCACTTACAAGCCAACAAAGCAGCCTTGGCCCTAGAGCATTTCCAGTGGATTCATTCTGTGGACAGCTTAAAACTGGCGGCGAGGCTCTCGCGCCTAGCAGGCGAAATGTCCCGCTCTCCCCAAGTTTGTCTGCAAGTCAAAATGTTGCCCGACCCCGACAAATACGGCTGGAGCGTCCCAGAACTGCTCGCCGACCTCCCCGAACTCAACAAATGTGAGCAGCTCAAAATTCAAGGTTTGATGACAATACCTCCGCTGGGGTTAGATGACTTGCAAATCCTAGAATTGTTTAACAGCACCCGCGAACTTGCTGACAAAATCCAGCAGCAAAATTTGCCCCATATTAAGATGCAGCAGCTCTCGATGGGGATGTCGGGAGATTATCATTTGGCCATTCAAGCAGGTGCTACGATGGTACGCGTCGGACAAACCTTATTTGGCTCTAGGAGGGGATAAATTGTTCCAATCTTCCGATCGGCACAACTTAGCTAGCGGGCGCGGGAATCCCCACGACCTAATCTTTGATTTGGGGTGGGATGAAAGCCAGGTTTGTGAAGGATGGAAGGTTGACCGATTCCGTTGGCGTAGCCCGCCGAAGGCGTAGGACAGGAAAACCTTCACAGCCTGAACAAACAATCTTTGATATACTGCAAAAACAGTGGGGCCCGACGTGTTCCTCACTATAAAACGCCGTAGAGAGAAACATTTTGGAGTACCTCGAAGGAAGATCTCGATATCCTTAACAGGACTCAGATGCCTACGCTGTAGTCTTTGATTCAGAGTAGGAGCGTCACGTTAAATATAAAGTAGTTAGCGACCCGCGGCTAACCCGCAACGCGAGTATAGTCGGGGCAGTACAGTCGTGAAGGAGCTTAAAAGGTGAGCATTTTTTCTAAGCTACGAGATTTTGTAGGCTTCAACAACGAGCCTGAGTATGATTACGAATACGACGAAGCGGAAGGAGAGCGTTTTCAAACCGTCTACCAACCGCCCGAACCGAACGCCGCTGCTGCCGCAGCAGAAGAAGAACGCCGCAATCGCAGAATGCGGGAGCGGTCAGTAGTAGGATCGACAGGTACAGATGTTGTTGCACCAACCGGGGGAGTAGGGTCAGTAATGAATAACGTGATTGGAATGCCTGGAGCTATGAACGGGATTTCGGAAGTAGTAGTGATGGAGCCGCGCACTTTTGAAGAGATGCCGGCAGCAATTCGAGCTCTCAAAGAACGCAAGTCTGTGGTTTTGAACCTGACTGTGATGGATCCAGACCAAGCGCAAAGAGCTGTGGACTTTGTGGCGGGCGGTACTTATGCCCTTGACGGTCATCAAGAGCGCATTGGCGAAAGCATTTTCTTGTTTACTCCTAGCTGCGTGCAGGTGAGAACTCAGTCTGGTGTGGTTCACGAAGTGCCCCCAGCCCAAGGACGCCCGCGCCCTGCTGCGGCGGCTCCTGCACCCACAGTCTGGCCGGCAGAACAAGCTCAAATGGCTCAGTAATCTGTTGACTGTTGACTGTTGACTGTTGACTGTTGACTGTTGACTGGAAAGCAGTTGGCAGTCGGCAGGAAAGCAGTTGACCAATAACAATAGGACTAAGACCAAAAAAATGTCTGCTATCGGTAGTTGGCAAGGTGCGCAATGCGCACCCTACATATAGAGTGTGTGCGTCTAGTACCGAACTAATAACTAATAACTAATAACCAATAACTAATAACCAATAACAACTAACCAATAACAAATAACCAATAACAACTAACTAATAACTATGATAAAATTTGGTACGATCGGCGGCGGGGTAATGGGAGAAGCTCTTTTATCCCGCTTAATAGCACAGAAAGTTTATTTGCCCTCAGAAATATTGGTGAGCGATCCGCAACCCCAACGGCGCGAATTTTTGACGGAAACCTACGGAATCGGAACAACAGCCAGCAATCTAGAAGTTGCTACCGCTACAGAAGTGCTGTTTTTGGCGATAAAACCGCAAATTTTTGAGAAAGTAGCTTTGGAATTGGCTGTGGCGAGCGATCGCCAACAAGGAAATAATGGAGAAACGGCTAATTCCCAGCCCGAAGCGGTGGTAGTGTCAATTTTGGCAGGAGTTCCCCTCAGCAAGCTCGAACCAGCCTTCCCAGGGCGAGGAGTGCTGCGGGTGATGCCGAATACTCCGGCAACGGTGGGCGCGGGAATGAGCGCGATCGCCCCAGGGAAACTCGTGCAACCGGCTGATTTAGAATTGGTAAAGCGGATCTTTCAGGCCGTGGGAGAAGTCGTAGAAGTGCCTGAAAGTATGCTAGATGCGGTGACGGGGCTTTCCGGTTCCGGCCCGGGTTATGTAGCAGTTTTGATCGAAGCCTTGACAGATGGCGGAGTTTGTGCTGGTTTGCCGCGGGCGATCGCCTCCCAATTAGCCCTGCAAACAGTATTCGGTACAGCGAAGCTATTGCAAGAAACGGGAATGCACCCAGCAGAATTAAAAGATCGAGTAACAAGTCCCGGCGGCACAACTATTGCCGGAATTGCTAAATTAGAGAGTAACGGCTTTCGATCGGCTTTGATCGAAGCAGTGAAAGCAGCTTGTTTGCGCTCTCAAGAATTAGGAAAATAGGTGTTAGTGCCATGCTGACTTTAAAATTAGATTTAAGTCCGTGGATCGAGTTAACAGACGATCAGTTTTACGAACTGTGCCAACATCACCGCGATTATAAATTTGAACGGAATGCCAAAGGAGAACTGCTGATGGTTCCACCGACGGGAGGAGAAACGGGAAATCGCAATATGGATTTATCCTATCAACTGCAATCCTGGAGTCGCCGCAATCCAAATTTAGGAATTGCTTTTGATTCTTCCACCTGTTTTAGACTGCCAAACGGTGCAAGTCGTTCTCCCGATACTTCTTGGATAAAACGCGCAAGATGGGAAGCTTTAACATCCGAACAAAGAAGAAAATTTCCGCCGCTGTGTCCTGATTTTGTGGTGGAATTGCGCTCTCCCACTGATTCTCTCAAAGAAACGCGAGAAAAAATGCAGGAATATCGCGAAAATGGCGCTTGTTTGGGGTGGTTGATTGACCCGCAAACCCGGAGTGTGGAGATTTATAGGAGCGATGGAGAAGTAGAAATATTGCAGTCTCCTGTTACGCTCTCAGGGGAAGATGTTTTGCCCGGATTTGTGTTGGAACTACGGCCAATTATGGGGATTAATTGAAAAGCTGTCTGACTGTATATTATACGGTTTAAAAAAATCAACTTTTTTGTACGCGAGGCAACGGGGCGTTATTACTGGGGTTCGAGGTTCTCTTTTGCCTGGTTTGCTCTGAGCCGATGGTTGACCAAACGTTTGTTGCTCTGCTCGGTATAGGCTGCAAAACCCAACACCCAGAGCATCCGGTGTAATTCCGCTGGTTTCCAGCCCTCGTCTTTCGCTAATTCTTGCATTTGTTCTAAAAGCGGAGCAGGCACGGAAAAATCTATGCGCACCATTTTCGGAGCATCAATTTCGGGCATTTTCAATATTCCACATTCATATATTGCTTATCCTACAAGGATTTAGGGACTATTAAGTCCTTTTGGATTCCCGGTGGCACATAAAATTACCTTCTAAGGGTTTACCCAGGGACTCAGAAGGGGTATAATGAACAAAATCATGCGATCGCAACCAAATACAACAGATCGCGCCGCGCAGAGGATCTCGAACATCCCCCGCGCGACTAACCCCCTAATACAAGTAGGAGACTCAAATTATCATGACAAACTTTGGCATTGGTTGGGAAACAACATTAAGTTTTCCGCCACAATTGGTTTATTCGCAAACTCTGGGTTTTGTGCCTAAATCCGGCGATACTTTGCCGTCGGTCATTCCTGGTGTCGATAGCTTGCCACCTTGCTCTGATGGCTACGAAGTGGTAAGGGTAGTGGTTTTTGGCTCGAACTACGGGATTAACTATACGATCCGCTGGCTTTGGGGGCTTAATTTCGCTCAAATCTCCGAATGGAGTTTCCCTATACCTGCGCCCGGTTATAGCGAAATGATGAGCATCGTTACCAAACGGATTCCGTTGGGTCGAACTAACTAATCGCCAAGCTTGGTAACAACTTCTTCGGCAATGCTGGCGATAGTTTTATCTGTATCAAAAGCTCGATCGCCAGTTTCTTCCATCAAGACACCAGTGAGGATTGACCATGACCAACGGCAATGGATCTAACGGTGACAGGCCCCAACCCGACCGGATAGGAGAGTTAGAGGAATTCGTTGAGGCTCTAGATCTGTCTATTGAGAACCTTGAGAGCAGAACAGATGCTCTAGAGGACACAACCAGTGTTTTGGAGAACAAAACTGACATTACTGAAGATCAAGTTGGCAGGCTTACGGAACGAGTAACAGAATTAGAGGAACAAGTAAAAAATATCTACGGGGATGAAGATGACTGGAAGCGAATGTCTAAAACTTAAGCAGCGCACCGAAAGGCGTTTGGCAAGAACCCGACTTGTACAAAAGAAAACCGAACGGATGCGACAGAATACCGAGCTAATGCGAGAAAAGCTTAAGGCTACTCAAGAGCGTTGGGATAAACTTAACACCGAAAGCGCTTTGAGCCGCAATCGAAAATCGCCCATAGCTGACTTTGTTGATGATTTGGTACACCGTCCGCCAAATACTGAACAGATGCGCCAGCTCAAGGAACTGTTGTTGCAAGAACAAGCGACGATCGCTAAACTCATTGCTCTAATTGACCAGCACTTAGAGGACTAATACCTAGAGTAGCTGTTTGCTTTTCCCAACTTGTTTAGCAGCGGGTGCTGCTGGGAAATTTTTGTTTTTTAGTGTGGTTGAAAGGTAACGGATTGATAACTGTAGAAGCAATTCTGGTGGACAATTGAATCGATCGCCCGTGAGTTCAATCGCACTTTAAACCTGCCGCTGCCGCTGTCGAATACTTGACGGGAACAAAAGCGAGGCCGAACTGCTCTTTTGGACACTCTACAATATGTACTAAATCGCTGGGATGATTTTTGCGATCGCCATTGTTCGGCCAGTTAAACTGAATGGTTCCTGTTGCTCCGCAAGCGCTAAACTCAGCAGATGAAAGCGTTTTCTGCATTCCTTCGCGACTGGGTTTTAGCTGCATTTCCAATGCTTTTATGAGTGCGCGCGCTGCATCGTAACCTGAAGCTATACGAGTATTTCCCTCTTCTCCCCACAGCGATCGAGCCTGTTGGGGAAATGCTTGGTTGGGGCTGTTTAAGGGATGCCAGCCAACAGAAAAGATTAGTTTTTTAAACAACTTTTGCTGTTGCTGGGATGCCAGTTTTAACATTTGCGGACACATCAGCATCCATGCGCCGACAATCCAATTGCGAGATCCGTTAAGTTTTATTATCTCAAATGCGCGGTCTAGGGAGCTCGTATGATGGGGGTCTGGAACTAGCACGATCGCAGTTTCTCCTTTTGCCTGGATTTCCTCGATCGCTCTTTCGGCGTTGAAGTCTTGTTTAAATAAATCGAATTCGCGAATCCCGACTATTTCTCCTCCCACATCTCCAAAATAGTTTGTGTAATCTTCCACAAAAGATGCACCGAATGGGCTTCCCGGATTGTATAAAATTGCTGCTTGTTTTTGATTTTTTGCGAGGAGGTAGTCCGCTAAATCTCTAGCGATTAAACTGCTCGTATATTGAGTGCGAAAGAAAAATTTCCTAGGTTCATGCGTCAGCTCTTCCGTGGCTGCACCCGGAGACATCAAAACCAGATTATTATTATTGTAAATATCTACAGCGTGCATCGTCATCTCGCTGCTAGCGTGACCGATAACTGCTAAAATATCCGGTTGATTTACCAGTGAAATTGCTCTTTGTTTTGCCTCCTCTTCATCGTTCGCATCGTCAGCAATAATTACTTTAAGTCCTTTGCCGTTAATGGCTTTACTCGGTAAAAAACCTTGACCGGGAAAGTCCCGATCGCTAGAATTAGACAGTCCTAAATTAACTTCTGTTTGCGCTTGAGCCACTCCGCGCAGATATTCTTTCGCCTGATCGCCAAGCTGAGAAAAACTGTCGGAATTTCTGTGACAAATGGAAAGGACTACAGCAATTGTGTAATAAGGAGCGTTGCTGACCTCCAGAAAAGCATTGTTCGTGTAAATTAAAGTTTCTGGATCTTTGCCAAATTCTTTCTGCCACGATTCTTTGAATAAATTAAAAGCTTGTTCTGAATTTGAAGCTGCAAATTCTTTAACTCCTCTTTGCTTTAACCGAGGACGAGAACTTGTAAATAGAATTTTTTCTCCGGCACTTAAACCATCTGGGAGAACTAAACGAGGGTTTGAGGGGAAAGGTGTCCTGCTGTCACGAGCGATCTCAACCCGCAGCGATTCCCTACGGGATAGCTTCGCTTCACGCAAATCCTGCAACACGTCAGCAGCGGATTGATAGCGATCGTTAAAGTGGTAGCGTACCATCTTGTTTAAAATTCTTCTTAAATCATCGCTAACCTGTGGGCTCTCTCTATTGGGCGTCGAGTAGTGCCAGATAATTTCGCAAGTTGGTTGATGATTGCAAAGGTCTGCAATATCTAAACCTGCGATCGCTTGAATGGCGACGATTCCTGCGGCATAGATATCGCTGTTAAATCTCGGCTGATTGTTCCACTGTTCGGCCGGCATATAACCGTCTGTACCAACTGCGCGAGTTTGAGTGATGTTCCCAGAGTCGATCGGCAATTTGGCGATCGCTTTTACCGCCCCAAAATCGATGAGTGCAATTTTGTTGTCAAGTTGGCGTCGGATTAAGTTTGACGGTTTAATATCGCGGTGAATAATCTTTTGTTTGTGGACGCAATCTAAAACCTCTAAAATATCCCGCAATAGATCGATGACTTGTTGTTCTATTAAATTTTTGCCGGAACCGAGTTCTTTGCTCAGCGGATATCCATCAATATATTCTTGAATTAAGTAAAATTTTTCATTTTCTTCAAAGCTTTCAATTAACGTAGGAATACGCGGACATTTATCTTTTAGATGTCGCAGGGTGTTAGCTTCTTTTTCAAATTGCTGTCGTGCTAACTGCAACAGTTGCGGATCGTTAGATTGAGGCGACCTAATTTCCTTGACAACGCACGGGGAATTTTCGGGGCTGCGCGCATCTTGAGCCGTATAGGTTGTCGCAAACCCTCCCTCACCTAATTTCTGGATGATTTGGTAGCGATTATTGCGCAGAATATCACCTGGATTCAGGCACATAAGTTTTTTACGCTCCCTCGATTCGCTGCTGTTGTTGAGGTCGATCGTACCACAAATATGACTTTTATGAACTCAAAGTTATGACTTTTATGAATTCAAAGTTATGAATATATGAATTGACTTTGAGAGTGGCTTATTTCACAATGATGTGCACATCCGAAATTTTAGGGAGCAAATATTTTATGGCTTTACAAAAAGACCCATCAGGAGTACCGCGATTAATTGGCGATAATACATCGGAATCTGTTGAGTTATCCGTCGCTTATTCCCGATTCGGAGATGTAACTAATTTCCCCTCGGGAGTATGGATGCTCGGAGGTGACGATACAGTCATAGGCTCAACATCTAGCGATTTGGTTTATGGCAATGAAGGGGAAGATATTATCAGTGGGAATTTTGGTAACGATTCTTTATTCGGGGGAAGAGGGAAAGACCTAATAGCTGGAGGGGATGGAAATGACTCTCTAAACGGAGGTCAAGATGGAGATGTGCTTTTGGGTGACAGTGGAAATGATATTTTATTGGGAGGTAAAGGCAATGATTTTTTAATCAGCGGTAGCGGAAATGACACTCTGGTGGGAGGTTTGGGTCGCGATCTTTTAGCTGGTTTGAGTGATAATAATTCATTGAAAATCGGGGGCAGCAACTTGTACGTCCTTCAAGCAGAATCCGGAGTTAGAGATGTCAATAATGCCGATTTCATTGTAGGTTTCCGACAACCTTTCGATAAAATTGGATTAGCAGGCGGTTTGACTGTGAATGATATAGTGTTGGAAAACTTGACAAATGTGCCAATTACGATACAGGTAGAATTTCCGCAAGTTGCGGGTTCTGTTGTCACGCCAGAGCAATCACAGCTATTAAAACCCGTATCGATAGTGAGTTCCGGGACTCTGATCAAAGTCAGGAATTCAGGAGATGCAATCGGTTTTGTTGATAGTGTAACGCCTGTGCAACTGCAAAACAGCATTCTCAACAGCATTATCTCGGTTCAGGGATTCTAAGCTGTATAATGCGCTGCCGTGCCTGCTATAAAAGCTTAATTGGAGATGCTGCTAGCGATCGCCTTCCCAGCTAAACTGTGGGAATTTTCAGGCGCGATCGCATTTCAATCAAACTAATTATTGATCGCTAGCTGCTGTTTCCAATTTCTGTCCAATTTTGGGTTCAGTACCGTTCAACAGCCGCTGAATGTTGCTGCGGTGCCGCACAATCACAAACACGCCGCCCGCTATTCCAAACAATACATAAGCCAGCGGTTGATGTAAAGCAAACATCAATCCACAAACGCTAACTGCTCCGATAATCGAGCTTAAAGAAACAATTCGCGACACCGCAAAAACTATTCCAAAAATTCCCAAAGTTCCCAAACCAACTGGCCAGTACAAACCCAGCAAAACTCCCAAACTCGTCGCCACAGATTTACCGCCTGTAAACCCCAGCCAGATAGATTTGCTGTGTCCCAAAACCGCAAACAAACCCGCCGCAGTTGCCATCCAAGGGATGACAGTTGCAGTATTTTCTAAACAGGCGGAGGTTGCTAGTTGGCTGGTAAACTCTAGAGAGTAGATGTAGCGGATCAGAGCGATCGCACTTACGCCCTTCAACACGTCAACCAGCAACACCGCCAGCCCCGGCCCCTTCCCCAAAGTTCTCAGTACATTAGTCGCGCCAGTCGAACCCGAACCCACTTCGCGAATATCAATTCCCAGCATCCATTTGCCCAAGGCGTACCCAGTCGGAATCGATCCCAGCAGATAAGCTGCTATTAGCAATGCACCATTTAAAACTATCCAGCTAGTCATTTTTTAATTGGAGATTTCGTGTATTTTTACAATTTGCAAGCTTTCCTCTTGAATAATTAGCAATTAGCAATTAAGTAGGTGGTACAAATAAACATTACATGGGGAGCGGGTTTTGCCTTCATAAAGTGGCTGGTATCATAAATTCTTACCTAAACCCGCCCCTACAAGATATTGTGTGTTTTTTCCGCCTATCCAATCAGCAATTACCAATTACCAATTACCAATTACCAATTACCAATTACCAATTACTAATTCAAAAATCCTTAGCAGTCATCAAAGTTTGCGGATCGGGAGCAAAGGCCAGCCACAGCGGAAATTGTAGCATTGACAAACTAATTAAATCCTCAGTTTCATCGATCGCAATTAACGGTAACTTGCCATCTTTCACCAGTCGATCGGCTTTTTGAGCCAAAGCCTCCGCAGACTCAAACATAATAATGCCGTGTTCCGGGCCAAAATCGCTGCGAGTAATCCCCAAACAATCCTGCAAACCCCGGCGCCACTCACCCAAACGTTCGGGGCTGTTGGCGAGCACCAAAGTCCGCACCCGTCCGCCGTAGACACTTCTGAGTACAGAAATAATCGTCGAAGTAATCAAGATATTTTGCAACCGCGAACCCATAGTCCGCAAAGCGCCCCTTCCTCCTTGGGTGAAAAACCAATTAGAGACTCGTTCCGCGTGGATGGGTTCAAAGGTGCGGCGGAGTTGCCAGGGCGGGCCGTAGTAGTCGGGAAGAGTGCGATATTGGTCGAGAATGCGGCGAATTTGTTTGGCTTGTTCTTGAAATCCCTGTTCGGCAAATCTGGGATTTACCGCTGCTGAGGATGGAGACTCGTCAGCAGCAATTTGCTTGGGCGTCTCTGGTAACGGCGGTGTCAAATCTAATAGTTCGGCGGTAGCGGCTAAATCCTGCAAACTCCCGACTAGATAGTCTTTGAAACCCTGGACTCGGATTGCTAAATCTTGGGAAACGCCGGCAAAAGTTGTGCGCATTTCCTTTTGAATTCGATCGCGCCGGCGTTCGAGTTTTTCTACTTCAATTTGTAGTGCTTGTTTGCGAGTATCTAATTGAATCAAGCCGTCTTGTACCAAACGCCCGATCGATGTTTGAGCCTCGCCCAATGCTTCTTGGGCCTTGGCTTTGTCGGCTGACAAGGCGGCGATTCTTTCAGTCAAATTTTGTTCTTGCTGCTGCAATTCTTTGACTCGTTCTGCCAACTGTTGGGTAACATTTTCTGGGACGGGCGTTACCGTTTCTGTGGTTGTTGTTCGCTGGGAGTCTGTTTCTGGCTCGATTTGGGCGATCGCACTTTCAGAGTCGCGATCGTCTGTTTCTGACCCAATTTGGGCGATCGCGCCTGCTGCGTCCACAAATCGGGCAATTTGGGCATCTTCCTCGTCCAGCAGGTCTGTTTCGGGCGGAAATTGGGCTTGGGGAGCGTTTTGGGCGATCGACAATTCCCTTGTTTGAGATGGTGGAAGTTGGTAGTCCGTCTCATTCACAGGTAAATTGGGTTCGCCGTCAGCGGCTGGTTGTGATTGCGGTTCTTGGGTTGGAGAGTGGTCTATCATGGGAAAATTTGTTCGGCGTGGGGCACAGAAAAGTTAAAAATTAAAATTAACAACTTTTTCAGTTTTGACGGGGACAGCGCTGTTCTAAGCAGGTCTGTAGCATTTTACGATCGAACAGAACCGGCAGAAAGTGAATGCTGTTAATTTCTTTGAAATAAAACAAAATCGGCACAGCGGGCCAAAATATCCGCCAATTTTGCCATTCTCGGAAAGGAAAGCGGCGAATTAAGTTGGACGATCGATAAATGTCCAAATCGGTTGCGGTAAATTGCAGGCGGATGGTGGCTGCTTGGTACATCAGAAACAAGCCGAACAGCGAAAGCGGCAAACTCGCCCACTTCTGCACGAACAGCAGCGGTACGGCGGCCAGTACCAGGACTAGGGGAATCGCAAAACTCGGGGCGAGCTCGATCGTATTTGTCGGCGCAGTCGCAGAGGCAGTTGTATTCACGGGTTTAAATCAAGGATAGATAAACGAATGTTGCCAATTATTCATATTTTACCAGTTTCCTAGCTTACAGACCTTTGAGTACGCTAGAGCCCGTGCCCTGAAACATCAGCCAAGTCATCAAAAAGTTAACAATAAAAATCGCCAGCAAAGCCGTCACCACCGCCGTGGTAGTCGATTGTCCCACGCCTTTTGCGCCGCCGGTGGTGGTCAAACCCCAGCTAGTGCCGATGACAGAAATCAAGCCACCGAACACAAAAGCCTTAATTGCCGCGCTGCAAATGTCCCACAAAGTCAGGAAATGGCGGACTGATTCTAAAAACACGGTTTGAGAGATGCCGTACATTGTCGTCGCAATCAGCAGTCCGCCGGCGATGCCCGTGACGAGGGATAATATTGTCAGAATTGGCAGCATCAAGCAGCAGGCAATGACGCGGGGAATCACTAAATAGTCGATCGGGTCTGTTCTGAGCATCAGCAGGGCATCTATCTGCTCTGTGACCTGCATCGTGCCGATTTCCGCCGCAAAAGCCGAACCAACTCGTCCCGTCACGATCACGGCTGTTAAGACGGGGCCGAGTTCGCGGGTCAAAGACAAAGCCAAAACGCCGCCGACGACATTACCCGCACCCAGATTTATAAACTCCCTGGCTACCTGAACAGTAAATACCATGCCGACAAAACCCGCAGTCAGCAAAGCAATCAGCAGCGATTCCGGGCCAACTGCTGCCATTTGGTCGAGGGTGTTGCGGCGGTGAATTTTGCCCTTAAGCAAGTGCAGCATGACTTGTCCGCCCAATAAAATTGCTGCAAACAAGCGCTGACTCCACAAACTGAGACTCGATGGTGTAGTTGTGCTCAAGGGATTTCGACTCTAGAACAACTGCAAAAAATGAAAACTATGTACAAATCTTAAACAACTTTCTTCTCTAAGATTTAAGATTTTTGACGGAATTGGCCGCTGAGGGCGATCGCTGCCTATCGTAGAAAAGGACAAGTTTTTTACTTGCACCTTTCGGCAGTCTAGCTGAATTTACTGAATATTATGAGCATTTTCCCTAATTTTCTTCGCTCTTTACTGCTAACGGGCCTATTGAGCTTTATCGCTCCCTTATTGTTAATCGGCGCGGGATTGACTAGCTGTTCGCTGATCGGTCTCGTGCCTGCTCTCCAAGGAGTCGGTCGTTCTGGCGAAGACCAGATTTTGCAGTTCTTAGCTACTTTCGGCAGCGGCTGTCCCCTCCAGGGATTTTTGGTGATCGGTCTAGCTTTTGGTTTGGTGGGTGCTTTGTTTGATACCTACGCTGCTTATCAGCATTCGCGGTGGAGTTAATTGTGTTTCGGCTTGAAATGTGGGATTTGAGATTTTAGGTTGGGAATTCTAAATTAAATCTAAAATCTCAAATTGTTGGGTTGCGGTGCGATCGAACACCCGCGCCGATCGCGATTCAGTACCGATCGCGAATGTTCGTCCATGCGATCGCCCTTTTTGCCGAAAACCTAATCCCCCAGTTTCGGGAGCTGGAATATATTAAATACAGGTTGAGTCAAGTGTTTCTCAACCTCTAACTTAAGAGATTCGAGGTATCAATTATGGCACTTATTCGTTGGGAACCTTTGCCGGAGATGGACTCCTTGCAGCGAGAAATGAATCGGTTGTTTGATAGCTTGACGCCGGCAACCGATCGCGCATCTAACGGTGTGGCTTTTGTACCCCCCGCCGAACTCGATGAAACTCCCGAAGCCATCCACCTTAAGTTAGAAATTCCGGGCATGGAAGCTAAGGATTTGGACGTACAAGTCACCGCAGAAGCTGTTGCGATCAGTGGTGAACGGCGATCGCAAACTAAGACAGAAGAGAAAGGTATGACTCGCTCTGAGTTCCCCTACGGTTCGTTTCGCCGGGTGATTCCCCTACCCGCACGGGTTCAAAATGACAGCGTAGAAGCTGAGTACAAAAATGGGGTTTTAAACCTAACTTTGCCTAAGGCAGAACCGGAAAAGAATCGCGTAGTCAAAGTTGAACTTGGCTAATCAATAATTGTCGGCTAATTGCTGATAGGGCGTGCGGTGCGCGCCCTATTTGCTTTGGCGGGCGGGTCGCGCTGCCGATTCTCCAACTGTGCTAAACTTTAATCAGGAATGGTTGGTGAGGAAACTTGCGTGCCGAGTCAGGGAGTTGGAGGAAATGGAACTGCATCGGAATTTGGAGACTTAACCGGAATGACTCGCCAAGCAGTCGATGACTTTTTGCGCGGACTGGGTGCAGAAGCAAAGATTACTAGAGATGGCTATATTCAATATAAATTTCTTGATAAGTCAACAGTAATGATACGTCCTAACGGTGAAGCGATCAGAACGCCAGCGCCGAAATACGGTTCAGATGGCAGAAATATCAACAAAGGTTTGCGTCTCGATATAGATGGTAGTTTATTGCGGACGCGAGATGAATTCGGCAATTTAATTCCGGATACTCACGGGAGAAAAGTTAAATGAGTGATTGGAAAGACGACTATAACTTACTTGGCTTGGGTGGCTTGACCTCTTTAGTCACAAATGTCAAGGTATCTTTGTGGGGAAACGAAGTATTAATCGAATGTGTCTACAATCCTGAAGAAAGATTGCCTTATGCGCTGGCATTCAAAGACTGCCGCGATATCAGTTGGACTGTACACGATGAAGAGGAAGTCGGGGAACTGGAAGCTGAATTTTTCGGGATTTGTTTGGGCGAATCGTCTCACCGCAAGCCTGCTGTCCTGACTACAGACATTTTTGAGATTTCAATTGTGTACGGCAGTTTTAGCATTCACAAGGGAGAAAGCCTAAATTCTGAAATAGCAGATTTAGAAACAAAGGTTTTGGTGTCATAAGCGCCAGCAGTCTTGTATAAAAAGTGAGGAATTAATATGCCGGATGACTACAACTTGCTTAATTTAGGTGGACTGACATCTCTCGTAACCAATGTCAATGTCTGTTTGTGGGGAAATGAAATTTTATTTGAATGTATTTACGATCCTACAGGGGATCGATTGCCTTATACCCTAGTATTTCATGACTGCCGAGATATCAGTTGGGAAGTGTTCCATCCTGAAGATGTACAAGAGCCTGAAGCTGATTTAATTGGCATTCATTTGGGTAAAGACGCGCACCGGAAAGCAGCTTTAATCCATACGGATATTTTTGAAGTTTCAATTTTGTATGGCAGTTTTAGCATTCACAAGGGAGAAAAACTAAATTCTGAAATAGCAGATTTAGAAACAAAGGTTTTGGTGTCATAACCGCAAGCAGTCTTGTAGCAATTTAAAAGTACCGCGCGGTTAAAGTGCAAATCCGTTAGTAATATTGTGTCGGTAAAATAACTATTATGAGGTTTGTCGTGAAGACTTCAGTCCGGAAAAAAGAGAGGACTTCAGTCCTGACTACAAACCTTTTCCAACCAGGTTCGATCGTTCGGACTTTAGTCCGCAAAAAAAGAGAGGACTTCAGTCCGAACGATCAAACGAATTACCAATTTTTTAACAAACATAGTAGGTATTGTTGCACACATCAGTTTACGATACTTAATATAACTTTTTTGCCAAACGAGGTAGAACCAAATGCCTGATATTGTTGATATTGCCGTAGGTGCGGGTTCCTTCCAAACCCTGGTAACGGCGGTGCAAGTAGCTAATTTAGTAGACGCGCTCAAAAGTCCGGGCCCTTTCACTGTGTTTGCACCCACTGATGATGCTTTTGCGAAATTGCCACCGGGAACTATCACAACCCTAGTACAGAACGTTCCCCAACTGACCAGGATTTTGATGTTTCACGTCGTCTCTGGCAAGTTTATGAAGGCTGATTTGGCAAAACTCGGTTTTGTTACTTCCTTGGAAGGTTCGCCGATTAAGATTGATTGTTCTGACGGTTTTGAGGTAAAAAATGCTACTGTTGTCGCTGCTGATATCGAAGCTGACAACGGCGTCATCCACGTCATCGATAACGTGATTTTAATGGGATAATTTCGCATTCAAACCTCGCTGCGGGAGCGAAGCAGGTGCCTTGCGGTGTCGCTTCGCTCCCGATCGCGCCACTATTTTTTAGCGATTGAAGGTAATATAAATATAAAAAAGTTGTCTTTTCGCCGGATGTATTTTAAGATGATTGTTTAAAAAAGTTTGAAAATGAATAATTATAATATAAGCAAACCAGTGTGGTGAGCACTATGCAAATCCTAGCCGCCAGCCTCAAGGCAAAAGTCCGCCAGCGTACCTTGGAACTGCAAGTTCTCCACGAACTTACGGAGAATGTACAACTTGCGACGGTTGCTGATGAAATTTGGTCTGCGTGTCTGGCACATCTCGGGCGCCTGATTCCTTGCGAGACGATCCTCTTCGTTGGCGTAGCCCCCGTAGGGGCGGGCTTTCCGTTTGATCGCTTCGAAGGAGCTAACGCACTTTTGACGCTACCAGACGATAGAATATACCTGCAACAACAGTCACACCCGTTAACTGAATCTGCCAAATCTGAAATTGAAGCCTGCTTGCAAGCAGCCGGCGCTGAATGGTTGGCGGGAAATCGGGATTGGGCCGACAACATCGCCTTGCCGCCAATTGCTCAGTTTAAGTCGGTGTTGATGGCACCGGCTTCTCTGGATGAAAGTGAAGAATTGTTGGGAGTATTTTTCATCGGTGCACAGCAGCCAACTATTTTAAATTTTGAACACCTTTGTTGGCTCCACACTGTCGCTCAAATCTGTGCTAAATCGCTAAAAAATTTAGCAGCTAAACAGACAGATGTCAAGGAAAATGCTGAAAATAATTTTGCTTTAGATGCGGCAAGCCAAGAACTATTGTTGCGGGCTTTGATGGAGGGTGCGCCGGACAGGGTTTTTGCGAAAGATCGAAATTTTAGATATATTTTTGTCAATCAAAGTTTTGCTGCCTATTTAGGAAAAAATGTTGAGGAAATTATCGGCAAAGATGATATTGAATTAGGATTTTCAGCAGCAGCAGTATTTGGCGATCGCAACGGCTTTCTTAGAGGCATCCGCGAGGACGATCGAGCTGCGCTGGCGGGGGAGATGGTTCGCAATCCCTACCAGACGATCGCCTTTGCGGGCGGCAAACAGCACTTCTTTGATACGCAAAAACTGCCGCTGCGCGATGCCCAAGGCAATATCTTTGCGGTTTTGGGTATTTCTCGGGAGATTGCTCAATTGCAGGCCACAGATGAAGCCAGGAATCAAAGCCAAGCCAAACTGCAAAAAATTACTGCTAGTGTACCGGGTACGGTATATCAAATTGACTTACATCCAGACGGCTCGATGGCCTTCTCGTTTGTGAGCGCGGGCTGCCGAGAATTGTATGAAATAGAACCAGAGGCTGCTCAGCAGAATTTTCATGTAATTGTTGATATGATTCATTCCGAAGATCGAAATGATTTTCTCAACTCGGTGACGCTTTCGGCTGAAAATTTGCAGCCTTGGCGGTGGGAAGGTAGAATTGTTACTCCGTCGGGAAAACTTAAATGGATTCAAGGGGATGCGCAGCCCTCCATGCAAGCATCGGGGCAAATAGTTTACTACGGCTTGTTCACGGATATTAGCGCCAGAAAACAAACTGAGTTAAAACTGCAACTTTATCAAGAAATATTTTTGAAATCGAATGATGCGATCGCCATTTTAGACCCGCAAGGCTATTACTTGGAAACAAATCAAGCTCACACGGCTTTGCTGGGTTACAGTCCATCGAAATTGTGGGGGAAAACGCCTGCAACTCACATGGGAGAACAGACATTTGCGTCGGTGCTGCAAAGCTTGGCCGATGCGGGGAGTTACCGAGGCGAAATGACCTGTATTAAGGCTTTGCAAGGGGGAACAGTTGAGGTTGAGCTTTCGGCTTTTGCGGTTCTAGATGATGCTGGGGATGTGGTTTGTTACGTTAGCGTCAAAAGGGACATCACTGAACGCAAACGAGCTGAGGAAAAACTTAAACTTTATCGAGAAATATTTTTAAACTCCAATGATGCGATCGTCATTATCGATGCTGATGGGTTTTTCCTCGAACAAAATCGCGCCCATCAATCGCTGCTAGAATACACAGATGCGGAATTAGAAATAGAAGCGCCGCCGCTGGTGGCGGGGGAGCGCTTTTCGGCAATTGTCAAAAGTTTAGCGAAAACAGGAACTTTTCGGGGCGAAATTACTAACTGCACTAAAAAAGGCCGCACGCTGGCGATCGACGTGGCGGCATACTCTGTGATTAACAACAGCGACGATGTAATTTGTCACGTCTGCGTCAAGCGCGACATTACCGAACGGAAAAAAGGAGAAGAAGAACGGCAAAAATTTGTGTCGCTGATTGAAAACAGCAGCGATTTTATCGGTATGGCTACTCTGGAAGGCCAAACGCTGTTTGTCAACGAAGCCGGACGAAAACTGGTGGGTATAGAGAATATTTCGGAAGCGCTTTATACGGAGATATGGGATTATATCGGCCCAACTTTTAAAGAGGAATTCAATCAAGAGATTTTGCCAATAATTATCGGTCAGGGCCAGTGGCAAGGAGAAGATCAAATGCAGCACTTGCGCAGCGGAAGACGCATTGATGTTGTGATGAATGCTTTTCTGGTCAAGCACCCTCAAAGCAGCGAACCGCTGTGCTTTGCGGCGGTAATTCGCGATGTCACCGAACGCAAGCAAGCTGAGAGAAGGCTGCGGGAACAGGCAGAACAGGAACGGCTGGTTTCGGTGATCGCCCAGCGAGTCCGGCAGTCTCTCAACCTCACTCAAACTCTGAGCACTGCGGTACAAGAAGTGCGGCAATTGCTGGCAACTGACCGCACGGTAATTTATCGCTTTGATTCCGATGAAACAGCGATTGTGGTTGTGGAATCGGTAGGGGATGATTGGATGCCGCTGCTGGGCAGAAAAGTTCAAGAAAAATCCTTTGGGGAAAGTTATGTATCGCTGTACCGCGCTGGAAAAATTCAAGCAATGGCAGATATTTCTACGGCTAGTTTGAGCGACATCCACCGAGATTTACTTGTGAGTTTGCAGGTAAGGGCTAATTTAGTTGTACCAATTTTTATCGGCGATGAAAGTCAGGAGTTGGCAACAGAATATTCGCCGGAAACTCCCCGAATTGGGTCGCCAGTCAGGAGTTGGGAACAGAGTCAAAATCGGTTGTGGGGATTGCTGGTTGCCCACCAGTGCAGGGCTCCGCGCGCTTGGACTGATTCTGAGGTGGATTTGCTGGGAAGGTTGAGCGTGCAGTTGGCGATCGCCATTCAGCAATCTACTTTGTTTGAGCAAGCGCAGCAAGCCCGAGAAGCCGCCCTGGAAGCGTCTCGAATGAAATCGCTATTTTTAGCAAATATGAGTCACGAAATCCGCACTCCGATGAATGGAGTGATGGGGATGACTGATTTGCTGCTGAAAACAAATCTTACTCCCGAACAGCTAGACTTTGTGCAGACGCTGAAACTCAGCAGCCAAAATTTGCTGTGCATCATTAACGATATTCTCGACCTCTCCAAACTGGAAGCAGGAGAAATGCGCTTAGAAACGATCGAATTTGACCTCAGTATCTGTCTGGATGAAGTGCTGGATTTGTTGGCAACTCCCGCACAAATAAAAGGTATAGAATTGGTGGCGCTGATTGACAGGGACGTGCCGCTGAAAATTAGAGGCGATGCAGCGAGGTTGCGGCAAATCCTGACTAATTTGATCAACAATGCGATTAAGTTTACGGAAGCAGGAGAAGTAGTAATTGAGGTTTCTACTGGCAGGAATCCGGGGTGGTTGGCAGCCAGCGACAACCAGAAAGTTTTAGAGAAAATTCAACCGTTAAAACTCGGCAGCAATCGCTCGCTGTTCCTGCTGTTTAAAGTCACAGATACAGGAATCGGGATTTCGACCGAAGACCAAAGAAAGCTGTTTCAATCTTTTACTCAAGTGGATGCTTCTACGACGAGAAAGTACGGCGGCACAGGTTTGGGTCTGGCTATTTCTAAGCAGTTGGTGGAGCTGCTAGGGGGTCAAATAGGTGTGGAAAGTACGCCGGGAAAAGGCTCGACTTTTTGGTTTACTGTGCCGGCAGTCAAGGAAAATTTAACTGCTGTAGGGACAGGGTGCGAAGTGAATTTGCCAACGGCGCTGGCGGGGCGAAAAATGTTGGTTGCTAGCGATAAGCCGACAGTGCGAAAAGTGCTGTTGAGAATGGCTGTTGTGTGGGGGATGGAAGTTGAGGAGGTTGAGAACGGTTGGATGGCGATCGCATCTCTGTACAAAGCTGTCAGCCTTAATTGCCCTTACGATATTGTTTTGGTTGATATTCAGTTGCCGGAAATGGTGGCGGGAAGTCTGGAACGTTTGATGATTGCTGAGTCGGCAATGCAGCAGACGCATTGGGTGGTGCTGACTTCCATTACTCAGATATCTGAGGCGAAACGTTTGGTAGATATCGGTTTTAACAGCTATTTAACTAAACCTGTTAAGGCTCATCGGCTGTTTGATTGTTTGGTAAATGCGATCGCCCCGGGTGCAGTGGTTGACTCGCCGCTGGCAAATCCAATGGCAAATCAGGCCTCAGCTATTGACAACCGGGAGTTAGCGAGCTTAAAGATTTTGTTAGTTGAAGATACTCCGATCAATCAAAAAGTTGGTCTGAATCAACTGAGAGTTTTGGGATGCGCGGCGGATGTGGCGAATAACGGCGCAGAGGCGCTATCTATGCTGGCGATCAAAAAGTATGACATTGTGTTGATGGACTGTCAGATGCCGATTTTGGACGGTTACGAGGCGACGCGGGAATTGCGCCGCCTGGAAGCGGCAGATGCTGCTGCTGGCAAGATGGAACCGGATCGCAAGACGGTGGTGATTGCGATGACGGCGAATGCTTTGAAGGGCGATCGGGAAAAGTGTCTGGCGGCGGGGATGGACGATTATATTAGCAAACCTATTTCGATCGAAAAGTTAAAATCTGTACTAGAAAATTGGTCGGCACAGTTAAAAGTTGAAAGTCCCAAGTTTAATGGCGAGGAACTCCAAAACTCTGCTTCGGATCTAGAATCAGTAGTGGATCTGGCACGTTTGCGTGAAATTGCGGGGGCTGATTTAGATTTTGAGCGGGAAATACTGGAAGCTTTTGTGGTGGATACTGGGGGTTATTTAGAAGCTGCTAAGGGGGCGATCGCCTCGGGAGATGTGGAGACACTGGCCCGCCACGCGCATCAAATTAAAGGTGTCAGCGCTACGGCGGCGGTGCGGTTAATGCCCGAGATGGCTGCTGAGCTTCAAACTCTGGCCGAATCCAACGATTTGGAAGGCGCCACAAAAATCATTGCTGAATTAGAAATAGTTCTCGCGGGGGTGCAAAAGTTGGTGGCTGCTGAGTGATATTTTTTTGGGCTTTCCGGGCCCGAAAGCCCGATCGCCCACTGCTGGTATAGCAACCGCCACATCGGTGAGGACATACAGCGGATTCCAGGTTTATGCAGTACAGTAGCAGCAGTTTGTAAACCAGTTTTTAAAGTGCTTAATATTAACTAAATCAAGCGCAGTAGCTAGTAAAACGTCAACCATCTTGGTAGTAGTGGGCGAAAACTTACG
>JANYGO010000331.1 GCA_025362325.1 Cyanobacteriota bacterium
ATGGCTAATCAAATTGAAGATTTGAGTGAGTTACTTTTTGATTTATCGGGTCCAGATAAACCTGTTAAATGCCTCGCATAATCTCGGTCAATAGCCTTCATAGCCTTGATTTAGCCTCTCGACAATTAATCCACCCTGCTTTTTAAGGGGGATTTAGGGGGATCGAGACTCGGCTACCATCCAGAGTTAGAGACGGTTTTAGTCTTAAGTAGACACTAATGTAATGCCCACCAAAATATTGGTAACTAAGGAGACACAGAAATGAACGAATTACTAACAGCAATTTCTACGGCAATGACAGCTTTTACGGCTACGAATCTTGACGATATTCTGATTCTGTTGCTGTTCTTCTCGCAGGTGAATGCAGTATTTCTGCGCAGGCATATAGTCTTCGGTCAGTATCTGGGCTTTAGTGCACTGGTTTTAGTTAGCCTTCCCGGGTTTTTTGGCAGCTTGATCTTTCCGCCAGATTGGATCGGAATGCTGGGTTTGCTGCCAATTGCGATCGGGCTTAGCCGCTTGCTGAATCCAGAAACTGACGATTCGGAAGCTTCGGCAGAATTACAGCAATCTGAGAAATCTTTTTTTAGCAGTTTTCTGTCTCCTCAAACTTACAGCGTAGCAGCGGTGACGGTGGCAAATGGGGGCGACAATATCGGGATATATATGCCACTTTTTGCTAGCAATACTTTAGAAAGTTTGGGGGTGATTCTCGCTGTATTCTTCGCGATGGTCGGCGTTTGGTGCTACGCTGCTTATCGGTTAATTCAGATGCCGGCGATCGCGGATACTCTGACTCGCTACGGCAATCAGCTTGTGCCTTTTGTTTTGATCGGATTGGGAATAGCGATTCTGGCTAAAAGTGGCACTCTGGCAAGCCCAACTTTAAGTATAATATCTTTACTGGGTTGCGCTTTCTGTTTGATCACTATGAGCAGAGGTAACGCCAGGGAAACTGAAGTCTAGAAAAGTTTAAGGGACAGCACATGAATTGGATTGCAGCAGCGATTGTTGCCGGGATTACATCTTTTGCCGCAACCAATATCGACGATATGGTGATTTCGATGCTGTTCTTCGCCCAGGTAAATGATACTTTCCGCCCCCGGCATATCTTTGTCGGTAAGTACCTCGGATTTGCGGCACTCGTCGCTGCCAGTTTGCCCGGTTTTTTTGGCGGCTTAATTGTGCCGAAAGCTTGGATTGGCTTGCTGGGTTTGGTTCCGATCGCGATCGGCATCAGTCACTTAGTCAAGAGAGAAAATGAGGAAAATGACGTACAAGCGGTATCGGGCGAATTTAACCGCGAATCTAATTCACCTGTGTCAAAACTCGCCAATCTTTTCAATCCCCAAACTTTGAATGTGGCTGCGGTAACAGTGGCTAACGGGGGTGACAACATCGGTATTTATTTGCCGCTGTTTGCTAGCAGCGATTTGCCGAGGTTGGTGGTGATTTTGGCGGTTTTCTCGGTGATGGTAGGTGTTTGGTCTTATGCCGCTTACTGGTTAACTGGCCACAGGGCGATCGCCCCTATTTTGACTCGCTATACTCAGGCTGTTGTCCCTTTTGTATTAATTGGCTTGGGAATATTTATTCTGATTGAAAGCGGTACTTATCGCCTGCTCTCGCAATTTCAATCTAACTAAATTAGCCCAGTTTCCGCTATTTGCATCCCTCTATAGGTAGATAAATTGCCAGAGGTCATAAGTCCGAAGTCATCATTTTAACCTTAACAATTGTTTGCTTAAAAATAGCGCTAAATCGCTTGAAATATATCAAGAAATATGCTAAGTTAATAATGAAGTGAGCGATCGATCGAAAAGCAGCTTCAAAGTAATTTAGCCTCAAGTATTCACGAAAGTTGAAACCATCTTTTGAGCTAGCCAATTGGCAGACTTAGGCAACAAGATACCTATTGTCTCAATAAATCCTGTAGTGGTGAATCAAACAAAGCTAAAAACTTGAGGATGAATCCCTAAAATATCGCCCGCTCGCTTCGCCACTACCCCACGCAGATCGACTTTGACAATAGGTATAATGCTAAAAAACCAGATTTTGAGATTCTGCAAAATTTGGCTGATAAGGCAAACAAGTTAAAGAGAGCTGCTTGTGGCCTAAGTCCTAAAATAGCAGGCAAACAGAAAGTTGGAAAAAACCTGACAATCTAGAAAAGGAGAAAAATTGTGAAAATCTTCAAATTGGTTTTAGTGCTCTTGGTAATGGTCGCCAATTTAGTATTCGTTCCCCCATCCTGGGCCGACGCTCCAAAAACGCCGAAATATGCGAGCAATCCGGACTACATAGAGGTGACTCAAGCTCTGAACACTCTCAGGACAGCGAAAGACGCACCCAATCTCGCCGAGACGTATACCCCTGAGCAAATTCAGCAAAAAATCGCTCAATTGGAGTTTCAAAAATACACTTTAGAAACGGGAAAACCTTGGGGTCAGTGCCGCAACGAGACCGGAAAAACCCTGGCTGTCTACGGCCCGAAACGCAAAAAAGCAGCTTCTTCTTCTTACGAGAATGCCCTTTATTTTCTAGCTGACGGCCAAACAACTGAACATAAATGGGATTGCGATGGAATTTATCTACCCAGCGATATCAAAGCAACTGATTTAAGAACGAGCGATCAACCTTCAGAAGAATTGACCGGCGGTCTAGCTGTTAAGATAGTTGACGGAACTCAAGTTGTAGCCAGAGCTAATCCCGATACGGGGGCTGTAGAATTCAACGTTCCTACTGCTAAAGTTTTCAAGTCTGGGGATGCGAATTGGTTTGTTCCTGACGTGACTCAGGCTTACATAGATACGCAAGTTCCCAACGCACCTACTGAGGAAAATGATTAGTTTTGGTGAAGTTGTGTAGCCTTTCTCAGTAATATGAGGTGCTCATAGGGCATAGGGCATAGGGCATAGGGCATAGGCATAGGACTCGCCCCCATACCTCACCACGCTTGAGAACCCCTATAATGCGATCGCCTGTGTAAAGCCAGTTGCAACGCAAAATCCCGCCGGGTATTTATACCCGGCGGATAATCGTCCCAGGGAAAATATATCAGTTGGCGTTCATATTTGGAGTTAATATTAAAAGGTTAATCTATGCTATTAAATTGGAAATCTACGAAATTAAATACAGAAAAGATTAGGCGACCAAATCCGTCGCGGGTGCGGGATCACTTGGCAAACGAGCGTACTTATTTAGCCTGGATGCGGACAGCAATATCGCTGATGGGTTTTGGCGTAGTTATTGTGCGTATTCGCGCCTTCCATGCCCCTCTGCTGCCAACTCCCGGCAATGGTTGGAAGTTGGGTTTGCTCTTTTCAGCAGTGGGTTTGCTGACGGTGTTATTCTCAACTAAGCACTACTTCGGCGTCCGCCACGATATCGATTACGATAGTTATGAACCTACGGATCGCTGGGTAATTCTTTTCAGCCTCGCGATCGCCATCCTAGGGACTGGGGTAATTTATTATATGTTCACCGTTCCTTCTAGCTTAGAAGGTTTGATGGCACCTGAATAATGGTGGTCGTTTAAGATGAATATTAAAGAGTTCGATCGCGTGCAATTATCGTTCCAACCGATGCAAGTAGATGATGAGAAACCACAGCAGCCCAATCTGTCGCGGGCGATCGACCGATCGGCAAACGAACGCACCTTCTTAGCATGGATGCGGGTAGCGATCGCACTCATGGGTTTTGGCGTCGTCATCGTCCGACTTCGCGTCGTCCAACTCCCCGTACAGTACCGTCACGCGATGGGGTGGAAGTTGGGTTTAATCTTCTCTCTAGTAGGTTTGACGACAGTCTTCATCTCAACTGTGCACTACTTCACCGTTCGCCACCAAATTGACCGCGATACCTACGAGCCACCAGACGGCATGGTTTTATTTTTCAGTTTCGCTGTGGGCTTATTGGGAATTGGAGTAATTTATTCGATTTTGGCAACCGCCCTGATCCCAAGTAGTTTTGTAATACCCGATTGATTGTCAACAGGAGTTAACCATGAACAGCGATACAGTTGCCGCGATCGCTTCCATTCTCATCTTAGCTGCTGCTATCTGGGCAGCATTCCTAGTGCTGGAGACTGTCGCGAAAATAGTCCCTAAATTGCTCGGCGTGACAGTCGCGATCGGGCTTTTGCTGGTTTACCTGCAATTTTACTGGGGGATCGATACCGCATATCTTTGGCAAACTGTCAAGCATTTGCCAGAAGCTTTCAATTTCTCGATCGCAGCCTAAACATACACCAGCCAGCATTCTCAACAACCTCTCCCGGATAGATATTTTTGTCTCGGAAAGAAAGTAGATTTAGGGGATCAACAATAAAATACGGTAACTTGATTGACTTACTAGACATAGCTCAGTTTTGCTGCTAAACTACGGTAAGTCGATCGAGTTATGAGCTATTAACGTGGAAAACGCCAAAAAAGTCAGTGAAGATTACCAGCTTGCAGGACAACTGACCCAAAAGTTGCCACAAGCTAAGGGCTGGAAGGAAGTCTGGTTTAAAAAAATCAGAGGCGGGTTACTTCTGGGAATTGGATATTTGCTATCACCACTGTGTTGGTGGAACGACATATTTTTCAATCTGCCAATTGCCTACGCCTTTGGGTATATCTGTAGTGGGCTTTCCCCAGATTTACTGTTGCCTTGCACAATTGTCGGCTACTGGCTTTCCAATATTGCGGGAATTCTGTTGATGCAATTCGGGGCTGTAGATGTTTTTGCAGACAAACCCAAGGAAAAAAACCTCAAAAAAGAGTTATTGACGGGTTTAGTTTCCTCAACCGCTTTCACAATTGTCGTTGTGGCATTGATTCATTTTAATGTTCTCGATACTCCCGATTTATTTTCCGGCAAGGAATCGGTTAACCTCAGCTCTCTTTTACCGATGACGCTCGTCACTTCAAGGTAGAAGGCAGAATATAAACCCCATAAATGACTCGAAGGTTTTTAATCAGTTACACAGGTAGATATAAGAAAATCAGGGAGCTTTTACACTACAATTTTTGTAGTTTTATTTATTTGCATTTACTTACTTTCCAATAACATTGTAGTTGAAAACGCAGGAAATATTAAGCGTTTAAAAGCAAAAGTTATGGAGGTAAATATTGAAATGCGAGTGAGATTTTGCCTGTGTTGCTGTGTTGCAGAAGCCGCCCAAGTTATCTATTGGTTGGCAGCGCTTAAATACACACTTTTTGGGCATAACCGTGAACTACTTATTACTGTCGTTTCTCAGTTTTTTCGTGGGCATTATCGTTGGTTTGACCGGAGTTGGCGGAGCGTCGCTCATCACCCCCATGTTAATTTTTGTTTTCCAAGTTCCAGCATCAATTGCTATTAGTTCTGATGTCGTAGCTGCCACACTGATGAAAGTTGTTGGCGGTTTCAAACACTGGCAGCAAAAAACCCTCGACTTGCAAGTAGTTAAATGGCTGGCTTTGGGGAGCGTGCCCGGTTCGCTGGCTGGCGTAGGGATTTTACACTCCATCAAGTCTAGTGGACATCAGGACTTAGATAGCATATTGCTGCGCTTTCTCGGAGCTGCGATCGCGCTAATTGTAGCTTTATCGCTGACCCAATTACTCCTCAAAATATTTATCCCGAATTTAAAATTGCCTTCGCCCCCTGAATGGGATTTAAATACTAATTCTGGTCGCATTTTCACGGTGAGCGCGGGAGCAATTTTGGGCTGCATAGTGGGAATCACTAGCGTGTCTTCCGGTTCGATGTTTGCACTGTTGCTGATTGCTTTTTTCCGCCTGGATACTTCAAAATTGGTGGGTACAGATATTTCCCAGGCGGCAATTTTGTTGATGTTTACATCTCTGGGACACCTCAGCCTCGGAACAGTAAACTGGAGTTTAGTTTTGCCAATTTGGTTGGGCTCGGTGCCGGGAGTTTTGGTAGGGGCTAAATTCTGCCAAATTATGCCTCAACGCCCGCTAAAGTTGGTGATTTACGGAATGTTGGCGATGGCTAGTTGGAAGTTGTATCAAGTCTGAAAAGTAGGGGGAGTGTCAGTGACATTGGTGTCAACTTAACGTCTTATGTAGTACGGGGCTGCGGTCGGGCGATTAGGCCATATCCCCCCTAACCCCCCTTGCTTTCGGGGGGGGACAAGAGCATTCTCAAAGTCCCCCTTGCTTTCGGGGGATGCGAGGGGGATCAGACCTCGGCTACAAACGATAGATAAAAAGGGTTCCAGGCTTAAGTTGACACGCTTTGCTACGGAGGACTCTCCTACTACCTATTAATAATTCCTGACCAATGATTCTAGTTGGTCGATCGTCGGCAATTCTAAGTCTTTGAACAGCACTGTACTGAGGTAGCGTTCGCCATAAGAAGGCTGCACAAAAACAATCAATTTACCAGCATTTTCGGGACGCTTGCCAACTTGAATTGCAGCGAACAATGCTGCACCGGCAGAAATTCCTGATAACAATCCTTCTTCTCTGGCGAGCCGGCGGCTGTAGGCGATCGCATCTTCGTCGCTAACTGCAATCACCTCATCAATTAACTCAACTCGCAGCACTTCCGGGATAAATCCTGCACCAATCCCTTGAATTTTGTGAGCGCCAGACCTACCTCCAGAAAGCACCGGGCTGCTGGCGGGTTCAACTGCGATCGCCCTAAAACTCGGTTTCCGCTGTTTAATTACCTCAGCAACTCCAGTCATCGTACCGCCGGTGCCAACTCCAGCCACAAAAAAATCTACTTTACCGTCTGTATCTTCCCAAATTTCCTCGGCTGTGGTTTCCCGGTGAATTTTCGGATTAGCAGGATTGCGAAACTGTTGCAGCAGGAAAGCATGGGGGGTTTCTTCTGCAATTTCTTCCGCACGGGCGATCGCGCTTAACATCCCTTCATGTCCGGGAGTCAATTCCAACTGAGCTCCGTAAGCTTTCAGCATCGATCGGCGCTCCAAACTCATCGTATCCGGCATAGTTAAAATCAGACTGTAGCCTTTCGCCGCCGCAATCATTGCCAAAGCAATTCCAGTATTTCCCGAAGTCGGTTCAACTAAAATAGTTTTCCCCGGTTGAATTAACCCCGCATCTTCTGCCGCCTGAATCATGCTCGCCGCAATCCGATCTTTCACCGAAGCCGCCGGATTCATCCCTTCCAATTTCGCTACAATTGTCGCAACCACTCCCTCAGCTTGAGGAATTTTATTGAGCTGAACTAAAGGAGTTCTACCAATTATTTGTGTAACATCTCTAGCAATTTTCATGGTTTAATTTGTCTCCAGTTAAATGTAGTACATGGGATTTGCTTGTTTGCGAACATCACGCTGTTCGCAAAAATCTTGTAATGTGTATTTGCCCAAAACCGCCAAAGATGCCTGTCTAACTTCCTGCCAGATTTCTAACACTGTAGTCTTTTCTATTGTTGCAGATTCCGCAACTTTTTCAACCTTGGCACTGCTGTCGCCTTCTAGAGCCGAAAACACCTCTAGCAAAGTAATCTGCCAGGGTTTTTTGGCCAGCAAATAACCGCCTTTAGCGCCCCGCAGACTCTGGACGATACCCGCACGCCGCAGCACGGTAAGAATTTGGTCGAGATAGCGTTCCGGTATCTCTTGAGCAGCAGTAATTTCGTTCACTGTTAGGGGAGATTCTTTTGGGTGGTGGCTCGCCAGTTCCAAGAGGGCTAACAGGGCATATTCTACTCTAGAAGATAGTTCCACATTCCCCACTTGCGATCGAGTTTAAATTGTACACTATATTATAGTACACAATTCCGGTAGGCATACAGGTGTTATTATATTTTTATGACAAAAACGGTTGGAGAAATCCCGTGAGCAACGTAAATGTAGGCAATTTAAGCTGTCGGCACTGTCGGTATTACGAGCAGCAGGGGCACAGGGGCGGAAACTGCCTGATGCTCGGCGTGGGGGTACAGGGTGGGTGGAAAGCTTGTCCGTTTTTAGTTCCCCCATTTGCACCGTCTTGGGAACACCCAGAAGCGGGTAGAGCAGGAAAGTCTCAAATCTTGCAGGGAGCGAGTATTTTACAGGCAATACCGCCGCCTCTATGACCTACTTGGGGGCAGTCAACAGGTGCGATATCTCGCATCTGTTGGCAGTGATAAGCAAGAAATCAGGAGAAAGAGAAAAGCAAGGGCGACATCGCCCTTGCCTTGGAACTTATTGAGAGTTTGAGGAGAAAATTTAAATCACCCAAGTTCGATAGAAATTATCTCTTGCCCAGACCATTCTGAATTTGATCGAACATTGCACCGTCAGCAAAGAACTTGCTTTGCGCCCCATTCCAGCCACCCATATCGCTGACTGTAAACAGTTTGCCAATTCTGGGAAACTGACTGCTAAATTGTCCGGCTACCGTCGAGTTAACAGGCCGAAAACCCACCTTAGCAAATTCTTGCTGAGCTTCCGGCGTGAACAGGTATTTGACAAACGCTTCCGCCACCTTAGTAGTTCCATGTTTGGCAGCGTATTTATCGACTACAGCGACGGGGTTGTCAATGGAAATATTCACTTGGGGGATGATGAAAGGTTCGGTTTCACCCTTCTGTTTCGCCAACAGAATTTCGTTTTCATAGTTGATCAGCACATCCCCTTGGTTTTGCTTGTAGAAGACATCTGACGCTTCGCGGGCATCTTTAGGAAGCACTGGCACGTTTTTATAAACCTGAGTGACAAAGCTGCGGGCTGCTTGTTCATTTCCTCCGTTTTTTGTTACGGAGCCCCACAAAGCTAAGAAGTTCCAGCGCGCGACACCAGAGGTTTTGGGATTAGCAGTAATTACCTTGATATTACTTTTGGCTAAATCAGACCAGCCTTTGATGCCTTTAGGATTGCCAGGCCGCGCTACTAATGCTACGACTGATTTGCTAACAATCCCGCTATTTGGCACTTCTCGTTCCCAACCCGGTTTAATTAAACCAGCTTGTTGGATGCGACCGGTATCGAAAGCCAGGGATAGATGCACTACATCAGCTTCCAAACCATCAATCACAGCACGAGTTTGGGAACCGGAACCGCCGTAGCTTTGGCTAAACTTGACATTCTGGTTATTTTCTCGTTTCCACTTCGCCACAAAGCCGGGAATGATTCTTTCGTAGGCGGCTTTGGTAACAGCAAAGGAAACTAAGGTAAGTTCGACATCTTTAGGTTGCTGACCGATCGCAGGCTGAGGGATTAACCAACTTAAGCCTAAACCTACTGCAAAAAAGAAAGCAAAAACTTTCAACAGGGACGATTTCAGCAACTTTGCTGACTTCAGAGAAAAACCTGCTGATCTAGTGTTTTTTCCGGTGGGCAGCAAAACCTGATTTTTTCGACTATGATACCACATTAACGATAGTTCCTCTTGTTGTTTTAATTTTCGGTCAACTGAACGCAAAACTTAATGTACTCCGCTTAAAAGCAGTGTGCAAATGCAACCAGATTATGTTGGCCAGTAGCATCTATAAGATTTCGCTGTGCCTGGATTTTGGCTCAGCAAAAAAAGGCAAAAATGGGAAATATTTTTGCCAGCAGTAGGGCATCGCACTCAAGTACCGATCGCCAGCTCTCTCTACTTAACTTAACAGATTACACAATTAACTACTTAATGTCTATAGGTAAACAGTAGTTTGTTTATGGCTTAATTCTGGAGCCAAAGGAGCGATCGCAATTTAATTCCCGCAACACTACCCAATAAAGCAGCAACAATCCACAGCCAACCGTGCAAACTGGTGGAAGCAATGCCGCAAAAAAAAGCACCGACATTGCAGCCAAAAGCTAGCAGCGCTCCATAACCCATCACAAATACCTCACAAACTCAATATAATTTTTTGTGAAATATGATACAATATCTGGAGTTGAAAAAGGTTAACACTTAACTGTTAACAGTTAATATCCTTTTATATTTCGTAGTGCCACACCTCTGAAGGTTGCAGAACAATCCGGTGGAGCGGCAGACGCTCAATCAAACCTTGCTGCTCAAAAATACCGAGGGTGCGAGTGACAGTTACGCGACTTGTACCGAGGATTTCTGCAATGTCCTGATGCGTTAAAATCATATCGATCAGATGTCCTTGCTCTACCTCAGAACCAAACCTCTTAGCCAGCCAAGTCAATAGTTTATAGAGCATAAAGTCAACTTTTTTGTAACCTCGCAGTACAATAAAATCTTCAGCCTGCTGAATGTGATTGAGCAAAATATCTTTATTTAGCCAGCGATCCGCAGATAATAGAATTGCCTCGACTTTAGTGAGGCATTCAATTTGAAAAGGATCGCATTTTGATATAGGTTTGCCGATCGTATCACCAGGCCCCCACAATCCCAAAGTGATAATTGTGCCATCTTCAAGCCAGGTAACAGTTCGCACTACTCCAGTGGCAATTTGCCACAGAGCATTGCTTCTATTGGGCAAGTGCGAGCGGCGAGAAAATATCTGTCTGCTCGTTTCATCAAAATTTCTAGTGGAAAGTGAAGCAATAGTCATAGCCAGTTACTGAAGGAATTAAAGTTAGTACAATTGCAGCCGGATATTGTTGCTGGCATAAATATAGTAAAAAAATTAGAGAGTAATTACTAATTTTTACTAGATTCCAGCACCATCGAGAAACTCTGTAATGAATAAATTGGAAGACAGGGATAATTCATTTATGCGTGCTTCTGCTTTCTGAGATTCAGTTGTTTGGATATGACCGGATTGAGATTTTAAAATATGAACCTGGTCTTCTAAATACTTAATTCGATCGAACAAAGCTCGAATCGCTTGAGCTTCCAAATCTGGTAGAAGTTGAGAATTTTGAGCATCTCCCACCTGATTTTTCCGAGAGATGATGCGGCCGGGAATTCCCACAACCGTGCAATCGCTAGGGATATCCCGCAGCACTACGGAACCCGCACCAATCCGAACATTATTGCCAATTTGAATATTGCCTAAAACCTGAGCACCGGCTCCCACCACTACATTTTCTCCCAGCGTCGGATGCCGTTTTCCTATTTCTTTACCCGTGCCGCCAAGGGTTGCTCCTTGATAAATTACAGCATAATCTCCAACGATCGCAGTTTCGCCAATTACTACCCCCATGCCGTGGTCGATAAACACGCCCCTACCAATTTTCGCTCCTGGATGAATTTCAATCCCCGTCAAAAAGCGGCTCATTTGGGAAATCAAGCGCGGTACAAACGGCAGGCCAGCGGAACAAAGCCAGTGTGCTGTCCGGTGCAAAGAAAGTGCTTGCAGTCCGGGATAGCAAAATAATACTTCCAGCCAGTTGCGCGCCGCGGGGTCGCGTTCGTAAATAATTTGCAAGTCAGTGAACATATTTAGTCTCGCCGTGTTTCGGTTATCAAGTATCGGCAGTGCCGACGGTTTAAGCTGCATAAAGCAGTATTGGTTGTGGCATTATTACACATAATACTATAACTCGACCAATTTACAGTAGTATATGAAAAAAAAAATCCTTCCCCGGCTTTTTCTAAGCTGCCTCCGATATTTTCAGCGAAACAAACGGTACTGCTTGTCTGACTTCTTGCCGCAGCGGAATCTCGATCGAGAATTCCGTCCCCAATCCCGGTGTCGAATCGCAGCGCAGC
>JANYGO010000334.1 GCA_025362325.1 Cyanobacteriota bacterium
TGATAAAACTTTTAACTTCAACGGCTATCTTGCGATCGCTGTTCTCAGCAGCTAATAGCTGTTCTGCACCAAGATTGATCGATAGGTTTCTCTTTGCCCAAGCCAATGGATAGGGATCGTGGGTAATTGTCCAGCCAGCCTTAATCAGACCCTGTTTGACCACTTGATGATAAATGTCTCTTGCTGGCACGATTGCTCTCTTTTGCGATCGAGGTTGAGGCTATTATAATGTATTTCATCCATCTCGATCGCCCTCATCCCAGCAAACCTCGGACTTCTGGGGTTAAAATTAGTAGACTTGACAAATATCTAACAGGAGTGCCTATGACAGCTCTCATCCCCATTGTCAAACCCATCAGCCAGATGAAACTAGCTCCCGGTAGTACAGTCACTATCCCAAACGTCAACTGGCAAGAATTTGAGACGATTTTACAGGAATTGGGGCAAGATCGAAAATCGAGAGTTGCCTACAGCAATAGTATTTTAGAAATTATGCTTCCCTTGCCCGAACATGAAATTCCCAGAGACCTCATTTCTGATATTGTCAAAACATTGCTCAAGCTGACGGGTGTCCGATATCAACCTTTTGGTTCAACCACATTCAAACGGGAAGGTACAGCAGGGGTAGAACCGGATGCTTGCTTTTATATTCAAAATTATCAACAAATGATCGGCCGCCGCCGACTTCAACCGGAAGCTCCTCCTCCCGATTTAGCAATTGAGACTGATGTCACTTCTAAAACAACTCTCGATGCTTACGAAGCAATTGGAGTTCCTGAACTTTGGGTTTATGATAGTGGCAGGTTGAAAATCTATCTGCTCAGAAACGGAAAGTATTTAGAATCCCAAACCAGTCCTAATTTTCCTGAAATCCCGATCGCCCAAATCATCCCCAATGCGATCGCTCACGCTTGGGAAGTCGGGAGTCTGCAAGCATTAGAAGAAGTAGAAAGTGCGATCGACCGCTCGAAATAGCAATAGAAAGGTGATAACTTTCAACGCTTTCTCCTTTATACTGAGATACGACCCTAACGATTCAGGAGTCACCCTATTATGCTAAAGACAGTTTGGGCGATCGTTCGCCAAGGCAAAATTGAATTGTTGGAACAAACAGAAATTCCTGAAGGTGCAAGGATTCTGGTAACATTCCTACCTGATGATGAGTCTGAATTCTGGCTTCAGACAAGCCGAGTATCGCTAGATGCAATTTGGGATAATACCGAGGATGATATTTATGCCCAGCTACTCCAAAAATGACATTATTCTAGTACGATACCCTTTCTCCGACTTATCCAGCTCTAAAGTAAGACCTGCGGTTGTCGTCAGTTCACCGCACACATCTGAAGATATCATGATTGTTCCATTAACTACCAAAACGACATCTCTGCTATCCGGCGAGTTCATTCTCACTGATTGGTCTGTAGCTGGAGTGAATGTTGAGACCAGGGCAAACGCATCTAAATTACTGGGAGAATAGTAGTAGTGTTTTGAGGAATAGCCACCGCTATCGGCAGTCCAATCTATTTTCAATAAACTACATCTATCGAGAATTATCGCAACAAGCACGGTAAAATTGCCGCTTATTGACATGATGCGTTTGCCCTGATGTTGAGACGGCAGTGAAACGAGGTATATATACGGTTGATCAAAATTTAGTCGTTAAACTTATTAGTCAGTTAACTACTTCCGATGTCGATCGCCTAGAACAATCCTTACGAGATTGGCTGGGACTATAGAAAATTATCGTAACACGTTTAAAACAGCTACTGTAAAGGTTATCGAAGCCAGAAACCGGGTTTCTTCCTAGGTATCTAGTTGAGAATCAGTGACTTTTCGTAGAAACCGGGTTTCTTCCCGTAACTCCTACCAAATCAAAATCTGGCAATACGCTAAAAATATTTAAAATTTGTTAAGATTAACACGACCCCAGCGCCGGCATCCCATTCCCCGCGCTTACATCCCCTTCCCCAGCCCCACAACAATGCTGCGACTCGAACATATCAGTAAAATTTATCCCACAGGCGTCGTACTCAAAGATGTCACCTGGGAAGTCAAACCAGGCGATCGCATCGGCTTAGTAGGCGTCAACGGTGCCGGCAAATCCACCCAACTCAAAATCATCGCCGGCGAAATCGAACCCACCGCAGGCGAAGTCATTCGCCCCGCCAGCCTCCACATCGCCTACCTCTCCCAAGAATTTGAAATCGATCCCACCCGCACCGTCAAAGAAGAATTTTGGCGCGCTTTCAGTGAAGCCAATGAAGTACACGAATCCCTGATGGAAGTCCATCGAGACTTGGAAAACTCCACTCCAGAAAATCTCGACGAATTGATCCACAAAATGGATCGCCTGCAAAGACAATTTGAAGGCTTAAACGGCTACGGTTTAGAAGCCCAAATCGAGAAAATTTTACCAGAAATCGGATTTGAAGCCGAAGATGGCGATCGGCTAGTTAGCGCCTTCAGTGGCGGCTGGCAAATGCGGATGAGTTTGGGCAAAATTCTCCTCCAAAAACCCGATATCCTGCTACTAGACGAACCTACCAACCACCTTGACTTAGAAACCATTGAATGGCTAGAGATTTACCTCAGAGGGTTAACAACCCCAATGGTAATCGTATCCCATGACCGCGAATTTCTCGATCGCCTCTGCACCCAAATCGTCGAAACCGAACGTGGCGTTTCAAGTACCTACCTCGGCAACTATTCCTCATACTTACTACAAAAAGCAGAAGCCAGAGAAGCCCAACTCAGCGCCTACGAAAGCCAGCAAAAAGAACTCGACAAACAGCAAGCATTCGTTGAAAAATTCCGCGCCAGCGCCACTCGTAGTACCCAAGCCAAGAGTCGCGAGAAACAGTTAGATAAAATCGAACGCATCGAAGCGCCCACCGGCGGATTAAAAACTTTGCATTTCCGCTTTCCCCCCGCACCTCGCAGTGGCCGCGAAGTAGTAATAATTGAAAGTTTGGTGCACACCTACGGCGAAAAAATCTTATTTTTGGGAGCGGATTTATTAGTTGAAAGGGGCGATCGCATAGCCTTTCTAGGCCCCAACGGCGCGGGCAAATCCACCCTGTTGCAGATGATTATGGGTTTGGAAACGCCAACCGAAGGTACGGTAAAATTCGGAGGTCATAACGTCATCCCCGGTTACTTTGAACAGAATCAAGCCGAAGCCTTGGATTTGAATAAAAGCGTGATGGCAACGATTCATGACGAAGTTCCTGACTGGAAAAATGAAGAAGTTCGGACTATATTGGGGCGTTTTCTGTTCACCGGCGAAACAGTATACAAAAACGTTAGCGCTTTAAGCGGCGGAGAAAAAGCGCGTCTGGCTTTGGCAAAGATGCTGTTGACTCCCGTGAATTTACTGATTTTAGACGAACCGACAAATCACCTCGATATTCCGGCGAAAGAGATGATGGAAGAAGCGATTCAGAATTATGACGGTACGGTAATGATCGTTTCGCACGATCGCTATTTCATCTCCCAAGTCGCCAACAAAATAGTCGAGATTCGAGATGGAGAGTTTCGCCCTTATCTCGGAGATTACCACTACTATCTCGATAAAATAGCTGAAGAAAAAGAGCTGGCAAAGTTAGCCAAACTTGAATCTGAAAAAAACGCTAAAAAAGCGGAAAAAGAAGCAAAGAAAAAAGCCACTGCTAAGCAAAAATAAAGTCTCAACAATCAAGCAAAAATCAGGACACGGCATTGCCGTGTCCCTACAATTAATTTGGCGATAGTTACGTTATTCAATTGGGTTCGCGATCGTTTTGGGGTAGGGAAACGGCATTGCCGTGTCCTGATTTGCTCCGACTTAGAGAGTACCTCGGCCGCTTGACTTTCGCTTAAAGAATGGCTTCTGGGAAGTAAGACACTCCTGCAAATCATCATCTAAATCTCTAGAAAGACCAGACTCTTCTACATACTTAAATAAATTATTTACCTCGCCAAATAAAACAGTATCTGTATCTTGCTGCAACAGAAATATACCGTGAAATCCGTTGATTTTGTAAAAATCTTTGCGATTAGTATCCGCCGCAACGGAAGCCACAATAGCAGATCCGTTAGAAGCAAAGTTTTCGATGCAGATTCTATTTTCTTTTTCAGGAATTTGAATGTATCGAGAACCGGGGCCGCGATATAAACCCACCTGTAAGGGTAAAGCAGCTAAAGCATTCTCAGCCCCGATGCTGCTCAAAAACAAAACTATAAATCCCAGTTGGGTACAACAGTGCCAAAACTTCATTTGTGATTCCCTCTAATTCAATTAATATTGAAATCTCAACCCAAAATTCTATCGATCGTTTGATTTGCCTGCCACTCGTAACTCCCACCAAACAAATTAAAGTGATTCAAAATATGATATAAGTTGTAAAGCATTTTGCGCTTTTCATAGCCTGAATCCAGCAACCAAACTTCATTATAACCTCGATAAAACGCTGCGGAAAAACCGCCGAACAGTTCAGTCATCGCAATATCGACTTCTCTGTCGCCCCAATAAGCCGCCGGGTCAAAAATTACTGGTTCCCCCGCAGCAGTTACCGAGGCATTTCCTCCCCACAAATCTCCGTGAACTAAGGAAGGTTGAGGTTTGTAACCCTCCAATAACTTGGGAATAGCTGCTAGCAAAGTTTCTCCTTGACTGAAATTTCCACCACGACGCCTAGCCAACTGTAACTGATAACCAATCCGATGTTCTGCCCAAAATTCTGCCCAATCAGCAGTCCAGTTATTAATTTGAGGAGTTGAGCCGATCGTATTATTAATATCCCAACCAAAACGTCTCTTCAACAAGGTAGAATCAACCTCTTCTCCTTCCCTTAGCAAGGCAGAATCAACCTCTTCTCCCCCCCTTGTTAAGGGGGGGCAGGCAGGGTGGATTAATTGTCGAGAGGCTAAATCAAGGCTATGAAGGCTATTGACCGAGATTATGCGAGGCATTTAACAGGTTTATCTGGACCCGATAAATCAAAAAGTAACTCACTCAAATCTTCAATTTGATTAGCCAT